>JAFWXL010000102.1 GCA_017545905.1 Clostridia bacterium
CGGGATTCAGGTGCTAAAATAACTGTGTTATGACTGTTTACGCACCAGAAGGAGGTGTGATCATGGGAAAGATTTGTGAAGTTTGCCAGAAGGGCGCTATGAGCGGCCACAACGTCAGCCACTCCAACCGCAAGAGCAACCGCGTTTGGCTGCCGAACACCCAGCGTGTTCGCGTGACCGTCGGCGGCACTGTTCGTCACATGAACGTCTGCACCCGTTGCCTGCGCAGCGGCAAGGTCGAGCGTGCTCTGTAATTGTCCATATTGACATGAGGACACCCGGATTCTTAACGGAATCCGGGTGTTTTTCTTTGCTTATGCGTTTTTTCTCCTCCGCTTTGAGCACCAGGCCATGCGTCCTTCAGTTTCTTCCCGTACCAAGCCACCTGCAGATGATACGCACCAGCTTCGGCGCACGTATACAGATCATTCTCACAGCCACAGCCTTCCCTCCTATCCTTCCATCAGCACAATACCCACTGCCGTCATGCCTACGCCCGCCGCGATCAAAAGAAACTCTACCGGCAAGCAGACAAACACAATCAGCACCCCGCCAATCGCGAGCACGCCGCCCAGCTGTTTTCTGCCGCTCAAGCATCCTCTGCGCACGGCGAATCCCTCCTTTGCTGCATTCTATGCGCGCTCACAGCCGCAGATTTCCGTATATCGCAAAAAACCGCTTCAGGCAAATGCCTGAAGCGGTTCTCTTTCATTTGGACGCTACAGATTACTTCATGACCTTGGGGAAGGATTCGACCGTCGCTTCGGAAACCCACTGAACCACAGCCGCATCATAAGCAGCGCTCTGGGCAGCAGCAAGCATCTCAGCGTGGATGGACTCCTTGATCTCGTCGGTATACTCGACCGCGCCAGACTCAACATCGCAGGTGTACTGCAGGATGTGATAACCATAGCTGGTCTTCACCAGTTCGGAGATGTCGCCGACATTGGCCAGCGCCATCGCGGCATCCTGGAAATTCTGCTCATAGATGGTCAGACCATCGCAGACCAGATAGCCGCGGGTCTTCGCCGGCTCCGCAGTCATGCCGGTATCCTCGCCATAGGTCTCGATCAGCGCATCGAAATCCTCGCCGGCCTGAGCCTTGGCAAGCGCTTCCTCGGCAGTGGGCAGAATCTCGGCAAAGGCAGCCTCAGTCGCCGCATCAAGCTTCGCCTGAGTCTCATCGACAGTCACCTGAGCGGCAGCAGTCTGCTCCTCGAGCGCAGCGATCTGCTCATCATAAGCAGTCTTCGCCTCTGCATCCAGCTCAGAGATATCCTCGGCCTTCATCTCTTCCAGCTGGGCATTGCCGCTGTTGAGGGTGTTCATGGCTGTGTTCAGTTCGCTCTGCAGGGCATTGATCTCAGTCTGCTTTGCGCTGTCGATCATCACCAGCAGGTTCTTCACGCCGCGATAGCCTTCGGGCATGTAGTACAGGTCCAGACCGTTCTGCTCGGCATACGCATAGGAAGTCGGCGTCGCGTCGTAGGTTTCCTTCTGCGTGGCAACCAGGCTGTCAAACTCGGCCTTGACCTCGTCATCAGAAACGGTAATATCCTTGCCGGTGTACTCGCGCAGCATATCCTGCTGTACAGAAACCTTCTGGCTCTCAGCAAAGTAATCGTAGGTATAGCCCACGGCGTCGAGTTCCTCGTTGAGCATCGCGTCGAGCTCGGCATTGGTCACAGTCGCAACCGGCTCGCCCGGATTCTCCTCGGCGGCAAGACGCTCAGCCTCTTCTTCGACAGTTTCCAGCTCCGGATGGTTCTGGAAGCGGATGAGCATCTTATACAGATCGATCATGTCGTTGGCATAGGCATCGACCTCAGCAGCGTCTTCCTCGCTCAGCGGCTCCATGCCAAGCTCCACGAGCTTGTCCTGGATTACCTGAGACTCGACGAGCTGCTCCAGCGCCATTTCGCCGTAAGACGCCATCATGCTCTCATCCACCGGCAGGGACATGCCGTAATACTGGAGCATATACTGCTGCTCATATTCGATGATGTAATCGCGATAGGCCAACCATTCCGCCTTCGTGATCTCGGTACCGTTGACCTTGGCCACCACCTGAGCGCCGTCACGCTCCGCATCGTAACCGATGAGGTTACATCCAGAGAGCGCCAGAGCCGCCACAAGCAGCATGGCAATCAACGCGATCCTCTTTTTCATGTTTCGTTCTCTTCCTTTCAGCCGCTATCCGGCAATATACGTTACATTATAGTTTGACAGCAGACAAATGTCAAGCCGCGCATGCGATGTAAGCACGCGCGGCTTGCAGATTTTGCCGTATAAATATCCTGTTTCAACAATTTTTCACTTTTTCGCCGCAATTATTCGCCGGCAATGCGGATTCCGTAGTATCTGGACAGCGTGGAATTGGGCCACTCATCCGGACTGTGTTCAATGACGATATCCATCGTATAGCGCGAAGAAGACGGCACGGACCGGATGCCCACCTGTTCCTGATTCTCCTGCACCGCCAGACAGATTCTATCCGTCTGTTCTGCCCAGCGCAACTCATGCTGCTTCACCGCGCAAAGCGCATGAACACCGGCTGCCACAGCAAGCAGAAAAAGCACTGCGCCCACATGCATGCTGTGTCTGTCGGCAGCCGGTTTTTTATCCGCCATCACCGCAAGCAGCAGCGCAATCATCAGCACGATAACCGCCGTAAAGGATCGGTTTGAAATCTGCGGCGATCCCACAAGCGCAAAGGCGCTCAGAACAGCACCGCCAAACAGCGTGCACAACCACAGTATGCGAAGCTGGATCTTCTTTTTGACAGCAGTCGCACATGCAATTGCAGCAAGTGCCGCCGGAATGCCCGCATAGCGCACTGCACAGTATGTCACAACCGCAGCCCGATAAAGCATTTCCATGACAAAGCTGCGCGAAGACACTTCAGATGCTCTGGCATAATTGCCCGGCGCAAACAGCATCACTGCCACACCAAGCGCCTGTGCAAGCAGCGAAAGCACCCGCCAGAGGCGGATTTTCCTTCTCCGGAGCAAATCCCATCCAAGCAGGAATACGAGACATGCCAGAATGCCGCACGCCGTATTCTCATTGGTCCATCCGGCCAGAAAACACAGCGGAATCGCAAGAACGCCCTGAGGACCGTCTCCATCAAAGAATCCGCCTTCACGCTCGCTGCGCGCTATGAGCAGCGGCACAAGTGCAATGGCCGTACCCCACAGATAATTGCATGCGCCATCCAGCCATAAAAATGCCACAGCGAAAAACTCCACGCAGGCAAACAGCAGGATGTGCGCCAGCAGCACGAGCCGCCAGTCCCACGCACTTTCCCGTCGCTTGCACAGCGCATAAATCTCCAGCAGCAGCACGATGTACATCACTGCATTGGCAATATTGAAAACAGGCTTACCCAGATAAAGAAACAACTGCGCCAGAAAATGCGTGACGCTTCTGCCTCCCCAGATGTGATAATGCGCAGCCTGCGAGCTGAAAATGTCTTTGATTCCGTCAAGACGCTCGCCCGTGCTCCATGAGAAGCTGTAGTCATAATCATCCATCATCAGCGGCGTATGCGCATTCAGCAGCAGCATCAGCACGCCGATTGCGAGCAGAAGCAGAATAAAGATCCCTCTTTGCCCCCTGACAGTACGCGCTTGTTCCGGGCATCTCATGCACGCGCCTCCGCCTGACATGCCGCCAGAACATAATTGCCGTGACTGGTGAGCACCACGTCGCTGTTAAGCCATTCAGCCGGGATTTCTTTCTTCGCATCGAGCAGAAAACGGCGCTCGCCTTCCTCATCCAGATCCTCATAGATGTTGATGATCACTTCATAGAAGTTCACACCGTCCTGATACACCGGATCACAGCCGATTCTGGCCAGAGCACCGAGCGTCTGCCGTGTCAGGCCGCTGTGCGCCTCAGCAAGATATGCGCTGTAACGCAGCGCGGGCTTCACCAAGAGGTCATACATGAAGATGACCACAGCACCCGCCGCAAAGCAGCCAAGCGCGCAGAGCCACTCGATGCGAAGCACAAACGCCGCAACCGCACACGCAAAAAACGGCAGCATAAACAGCAGCGTGCGCAGAAGCGCTTCCTTCTTTTCTTTTCTGCTCTTGTCAAAATCCGTCTGATCGTACAGCTTCATGATCCATTACCGCCTTTGCTTTGATCCGCCCGTCTCAGCGCGCAGCCGGAACGAAGCGAACTTTTCCATTTTCATAGTAAATGGTGCCGGTCGAGCCGCGCACTTCCTTCTTTTCCACGCAGAGCCTGAGCAGCTTCTCGCTGATCTCCGGGCCGCCTGCACGGACAAGCTCGTTTTTCCAGATTGTGAACCTGCATCCGTCGCGATACCGCGTGCAGTAATACCCTTTCGAGTTTTCAGCCATCTTTCCCTGCCCGCAGATCGGACAGGTCAGTCCCATGTCTTTAGGGCGCTTTGCCCCTTTCCCACGCGATTCTTCCTTTTCAAACGGCACATCCGGCGCACCGGAGGCATGCTGTACGAGGAAGGAAGCAAGCCGCGCAATGCCTTCGCGAAAGCGCGTTTCTCCATCCTGCCCTCTGGCGATCTGAGACAGCGCGCGCTCCCAGCGGCCTGTGGTTTCAGGCGATGCAATTTCCGGCGGAACAGCCTCAATGAGCTGCACACCCTTCTGCGTGGCAATGAGATTCCTGCCGCTGCGGCGGACATAACCCACCTCCAGCAGGCGCTCAATGATCGCCGCGCGTGTGGCAGGCGTACCCAGCGCGCAATCCTTCATCGCCTCGCGCAGCGTCTCGTCCTCAATCTGCCGCCCGGCATGCTCCATCTCGCGAAGCAGCGATGCGTCATTGTGTTCCTTGGGCGGTTTGGTCTGTTCCTCTTTGGCTTTCGCGCTCCTGCACTGCACCTCATCGCCGACAGAAAGCGGCGGAAGCTGCTGCTCATCGTCGCTCTTCTTTTTCTTCTCCGTCTGCCGGCGGTAAACTTCCTTCCAGCCCTCCTGCGTAACGCTTTTGCCTGTAGAAATGAAATCGTCTTCGCCCACGCGCGTCATCACGCGCAGCGCATCATATTCGTGATTGGGATAAAATGCCGCAGCCAACCTGCGCGCAACCATCTCATAAAGATTTCGTTCATCCGGCGTAAGCGAGATACTGTCCGCCCGCTTTCCCGTCGGAATGATTGCATGGTGATCGGTGAGCTTCGCATCGTCAAACACACGCGGCAAAAGCCGGACGCCAAAGTCAAGCGCCCTCTCGCCAGCCGCCTGCAATTCGCCGCCATATGAAGCAAGCGCCTTTTCCACCTTGCCCGTCATATCTCGCGAGAGATACCGGCTGTCTGTTCTGGGATAGGTGATCAGCTTATGATGCTCATAGAGCTTCTGCGCGGTAGCCAGCGTCTTTTTCGCCGTGAATCCCAGCTGGCTGTTGGCCTCGCGCTGCAGGGTCGTCAGGTCGTAGAGCAGCGGCGGATACTCGGTCTTTTTTTCACGCGTCGCCTGCGTCACGACGCCCTTCCTGCCCTTCACACGGGCAGCAAGCGCCTCCGCCTGCTCACGGCTATCGATTCTGCGCTCGCCCTTGGGGGACTGATATGCGCCGTGATAAGCGCCAAAGTCCGCGTGGACGGTGTAATACGTCTGCGGAACAAAGGCGTCTATTTCCCTTCGCCTTTTGACCAGCATCGAAAGTGTCGGCGTCTGCACACGACCTACGGACAAAAGCACATTGTAGCGCAGCGTGTAGGCACGCGTGGCGTTCATGCCGATGAGCCAGTCTGCATCCGCCCGGCAGCGGGCGCTCGCGTAGAGCGCATCGTAATCCGAGGACGGACGAAGGCTTTCAAATCCCTGACGGATCGCCTCATCGGTCATCGAACTGATCCATAAACGCATAACGGGCTTTTTACAGCCCGCCTGCTCGTAGATATACCGGAAGATCAGCTCGCCCTCGCGTCCGGAGTCCGTAGCGCAGATGATCTGATCCGTTTCCTTGTCGTTCATGAGCTTTTTCACGGAGCGGAACTGCGCGCTCGTTTTGCGGATGACCTTTGTCTCCATCCTCTCAGGCAGGATCGGCAGATCCTGTGCGCGCCACTTCGTGTATCGCTCGTCAAGTTCCTGCGGCTCCTTGAGCGTGACCAGATGACCGATCGCCCATGTGACCACAT
This sequence comes from Clostridia bacterium, assembly GCA_017545905.1. Lineage (GTDB taxonomy): Bacteria > Bacillota > Clostridia > Christensenellales > Aristaeellaceae > Ventricola. The sequence continues at coordinate 6,140 of JAFWXL010000102.1, forward strand.
ATCCGCCGCCGATCAGGCAGTTTTCACCCTTGTCTCTTGCGCCGAGCACGCGCGCAATATCGCGCGCGACGGACGGCTTTTCCGCCACAACCAGCGTATGCATGCTTCACTTACTCCGTCAAAAACTTGCTGTTTCATCCACCGGACATGCCCGATTATGCGCCCTGCTGAAGACTCGCAAAGCGCGTATATTGTCCCAGCCAGGCCAGCTTCACCGTGCCCAGAGGGCCGTTGCGCTGCTTGGCAACGATGACCTCGGCGATGTTCTTGTCCTCGGTATTGGGATCGTAATATTCTTCTCTGTGCAGGAACATGATGACGTCCGCATCCTGCTCGATAGCGCCGGAATCTCGCAAATCCGAGAGAATCGGGCGCTTATCGCTGCGCTGTGCGCCGGCACGCGAAAGCTGGGCAAGCGCAACAAGCGGAACGCCCAGTTCCTTGGCGATCGACTTGAGATTTCGGGAAATCTCGCTGACTTCATTCTGTCTGTTCTCCACGCGGCCGTCTGCGCTCATGAGCTGCAGATAGTCGACCATGATCATATCCAGTCCGCGCTCCATCTTGAGCCTTCTGCAGCGGGAACGCAGCTGGGACGGCGTAATACCGGATGTATCATCGATATAGATATTGGACGCCGCCAGAGGGCCGAGCGTCGCAGAGAGCTTAACCCAGTCCTCATCATGCAGCGAGCCATGGCGCACAGCCTGCATGTCCACGCGCGCATCCGCGCAAAGAAGACGCATAGCCAGCTGATCCTTAGGCATCTCCAGCGAGAAGACGGCCGTCGTCTTTCCCGCCATGGTCGCAGCGTGTCCGATGAGATTCATGCCGAAGCTCGTCTTACCCATGGAAGGACGTGCGCCGACAATCACCAGCTCACCGCCGTGCAGGCCGGTCAGCAGGTTATCCAGATCGGTGAAACCCGTAGGCACGCCGTCAATACCGCCCTTGAGCTCGGTGAGCTGCTCAATGCGAAGATATGTATCCGGAAGAACGTCTGCGATATGCGTGAGCGTCGCACCCTCGTTCTTTCGCATGACGATATCAAAGATCGACTTTTCGGCCACACCGAGGATATCCGATACGGTATCCGTCTGCGCATAGCAGGACGTCGCAATATCGCCCGTTGCCTTGATCATGCGGCGAAGAATCGCCTTCTCATCGACAATCTGAATATAGGCCTTGGCATTGACCGTGGACGGCATACACTGCGAGAGCTCAACGAGATAATTCGTGCCGCCCACGCCCTCAAGCGTGCCGCGTCTGGAGAGTTCGTCATCCACGGTCACCAGATCGATGGGCATGCCCTGCGTGTTCAGCTGATGCATAGCGTCGAATATCTCGCGGTTGGCAGGCTGATAGAAATCATCCGCCGTCAGCAGCTCAATGGCCATGCTCAGCGCTTCGCGGTCCTGCATCATGCAGCCAAGCACACTTTTTTCGGCGTCTGCATTATTGGGCGGCACGCGCATTACCTGCTCATCCATCTGCACAATCTCCTTTGCACCATCATCGGATACGTTCATGCTCCTGCGGCCTTGTGCCGTTCATGCCGCTTACTGGACAGAAACCTCTACCTTCGCGGTCATTTCCGCCGTAATACCGGCATAGAGCCAGACATTTACGGTGTATTCGCCGGCATTACGGATGTTCTTGACATCCACGCGGCGCTTCTCCACCTTCACGCCATACTGCTTTTCCAGCGCAGCGGCAATCTCAGCCGAGGTCACAGAGCCATAGAGCCTGCCGCCTTCAGCGCCGCGGGCTGTGATGTTGATCACCTTGCCCGCGATCTTCTTGGCGGTCTCCTGCGCAGCAGCGCGGGCAACATCCTCGCGATGCTTCTCAGCGCTCTTGGCATTGGCAATTGCATTGAGGTTAGTAGCGTTCGCCTCGCGGGCCAGCCCCTTGGGGAACAGGAAATTACGGACGTAGCCGTCAGACGCCTCAATGATCTGATCCTTCTTGCCGGTACCCTTGATATCCTTGAGCAAAATCACTTTCATGACCGAATCCTCCTATAATAGCTTCCGTTTTTCGGTTATTCTGATAGATATGGATGAGGTATTACGCGCCTCTGCGCGGATCAAACGGATTCTCCTGTTCGTTGAGTTTTTCCCTTCGATGGGCAAAGTCCATGGACTGATCGAAAATGCCGACGACAACTGCCATCGAATTCAGGAAAAAATAGCCTGCCGCGAACACAAGCCACTGCCATGTGATGGATTTGCCGCGCTCATCGAGCATATAGCACAGCGCCGCAACGCCCTGAAGGGCAAATATCTGATCAAATACGCCGTTGAACACATAGAACATGGTGTTCATGCTTCTGGGCACCAGCATCGCCAGCACATACAGAACCAGCAGTGTACCACCCAGAATGCGTCCCCAGCCGTTGGGTACGCGCCACGACTTGAGTCTTGGATACTCGACCTTCGTGCCGCGATGAATCAGGCCCTTGCGCAGCACAGCCTGACCAAGCAGACCGGCAGCAACGGAACCTGTCGCCATCTGCATGGGCAGCTCCAGGCGCAGCACAGAATCCATCATGATGAGCAGCGTATCCAGCAGTTCGGTTTTGACCTGCGGATCAAGTGTAAGCACGCCGCTGACATCCACGCCCTGCGGCGCAGCAATCAGCCCCGTCTGCATGAAAACCGACAGCAGCGCATCGCCAAACGTGCCGGAAAAGGCAAACGCCTCTTTCATGATTTGCGCAAGCGCAGAAACCACATCGCTGCCGGCCAGCATGCTCAGAAGCGCAACGACCACGCCCATCGACGCAAACATCGTCACGCCGCCCGCAGCGACGCTATGCCAGAAAGGCTGCTCACGCTCGAGCATAACTGCAGAAACGAGCACGGTCGGCACAACCAGCAGCGCCGCGCAGACGCCGCCCCACAGGCCGAATAGCAGGCTTATAAGCGACACAAAAATGCCGCTGCACACCGCCGCGCTGACCGGACCGGCGTATCCCAGCAGCGCCAGAAGCACAATCGGAACTGCGCTGAGCACCTGTGGCAGGAACACGCCAAGGCTGACCGCCGGAGAAAGCAGCAAACATGCTACGATGCTCGCCGCTGTCAGTCCCCATTTGTTCTTTTGTCTGAATACCGTTACCTTTTGATTATCCACGTTGACTCCTTTGAGAATTGCATACGGGCAGATACGCCACGCATAATATGTCATAGTCCATTTGACGATATTATAGCGCATTCTTTCGAATTTGTAAACCGATGCTCACTGAACCGACATGGCGCGTATCTGAGTATGCAGCGCATGCCAAACGCCTCCTTCGCGGCACAACCATGCACAGGCATTAAGCGGATCATATGCGAACAGATTCTTTCCGCTTATCCACATTCTTGACGGTCTCCCGGGGGCTTTGATGCGCAGCACCATTTGAAGATCATCCGCAGCAAAGACATGCAGCCAGCCCTGCGTTGCTGCCAACAGCATGCCGCTTTCCGCAAGCAGATATCCGGGCATACCCTGAAGCAAAGCCGTCCTCTGCCGGCCGCCATGCGTTTTTACAAGCAGCGATCCCAGTTCTGCCGTCAGGCAAAGCGCAAAGACGCATCCGGCGCAGAACGCAGCGCTGTACACCGGACCCGGCATGGAGACTTCGCCCATTCCCTCCAGCGTATCCGGATCATACAGATGTATGCGGCAGCTCTGTGCGCCCGCAGCGCCAAGCATTCCATCAGCAAGAATCATATGCTGCGGATTGCAGCCGCAGCGATTGACCGCCAGAGGACTGCCCAGACTCGCGTCAGACATCAGAATGCTGTCCGCTTCGCCTGAAAGGGTGTACACTCTTCTTCTGTCCGGCGAGACAAGCATGTCGCATATCCCCGGCCCGCCTGGAAAAAAGGCCTGCGGCATGAGCGTCCTGCGGTCCATTCGCCAGACAGCGCCGTCCATTCCCGCACACAGCACGCTTCCGCCCGCCACACACAACGTGCCCGCTCCATCCATTGGTGCCGACCGAAGAAACTTTCCTCTCTGCGAAAATACCTCAATCCCCTTATGCGTGGACAGATACACTTCCCTTTCGCCCAAAGAACCACGCCCCTTTTCCCGCGCTCCTTCATCGTATGCATCGCTGCTAAGCATTGTCACGCGAGCACATTCGTTCATCCCCCGGCAGGAAAACGGGAAAACACGTCGAATATTGTTAAGTCACAATGATCATACCACTAGGGGAGGCTTACTTATGAATACGTACAAGACCCGCGGCGTCTGCAGCCGCGCCATCGAATATGAAATCACAGACGGCGTCGTGACCGAGTGCCGCTTTGTCGGCGGCTGCATGGGCAACACACAGGGCGTCGCAGCGCTCGTCAAGGGCATGAAAGCCGAAGAAGCCATCGCACGCCTCAAAGGCATCCAGTGCGGCCCGCGCGGCACGTCCTGCCCCGATCAGCTGGCCCGCGCACTGGAAGCGGCCCTGAACGGCTGATCCGAACTGATATGCAAAAGCACGGAGTGTCTTCTCCGTGCTTTTTTTCATTTCTTCGGGAAAACGCCGCGTTCGCCTTTGACAATGCAGCGCGCAGGTACCACGCCGCGAACGCTGGAGAGCGGATACACCTGCGTATCCCGTCCGATGACCGTGCCCGGATTGAGCACGCTGTTGCAGCCGATCTCCGCGTAATCGCCGAGCATCGCGCCGAACTTCTTGCATCCTGTTTCGTAATTATTCTCGCCATGCACAACGACAGGCTTTTTATCGCCCTTGACATTGCTGGTGATCGCGCCTGCGCCCATATGCGCCATATAGCCCACGATGGAATCGCCAACGTAATTATAGTGCGGCACCTGTACGCCGTCAAAAAGAATGCAGTTTTTCAGCTCCGTGGAATTGCCCACGACGCAGCCGTCGCCCACCAGAATGCTGCCTCGCAGGAATGCGCCCGGACGCACCTCGGTTTCCTCGCCGATGATACAGGGCGCCGTAATCGTCGCCGTCTGCGCGACAGACGCACTTTTAGCAATCCAGACGCCATCCTGAACCTGATCGTATTCTTCCGGGTCCAGCGTCTTACCGATTGCAAGCACAGTCTCCTTAATTCTGTCCAGTGCTTCCCACGGATAATCGCAGACAGAAAGCATTTGCGCCGCGCGCGTATGCGTCAGATCGTAGAGATCCTTCACCTTGATCGCATCCATCGTATTCTCCTCCTCAGGCAAGGCCTTCCGCCCTGATCACATCGATGATTTCATTGACGTATTTCTCCGCATCGCGAAGCTCCTTTGCCTCCGTCATGACGCGGATGAGCGGTTCCGTGCCGCTCTCGCGAACGAGCACGCGGCCGTCGATCTTCTCCTCCACAGCCTTGACGGCTGCCTGCACGCGCGCATTTTCACGCACAGCCTGTTTATCCGCCACGCGCACATTCTTGAGCACCTGCGGATAGGTGATCACCGGCGCACAAAGCCTGGAAAGCGTCTGTTTGCTGTCAAGCATCGCCTCCATCAGCTCAATCGAGGTCAGAATGCCGTCGCCGGTCGTGGCATACTTGCTCAGGATAATATGACCGGACTGCTCGCCGCCCACAACATAGCCGTTCTGCGCCATGTTTTCATAGACAAACCGGTCGCCGACGCCGGTCTTTTCGTATCCGATGCCCGCATCATCAAGCGCCTTGTACAGGCCGATATTGGACATGATCGTGGTGACGACCTTGTTTCCCGTCAGGCGGCCTTCTTTTTTCAGCTGTCTGCCAAAGATGTAGATGATCTTGTCGCCGTCGACCACGTTGCCCTGCTCATCGACGGCCAGGCACCGGTCTGCATCGCCATCGTAAGCAAAGCCCACGTCCAGATGGTTTTCCAGAACAAACCGGCGAAGATTATCGATATGCGTGGAGCCTGCGTTGCGGTTAATGTTCAGGCCATCCGGCTCGGCATTGATGACATAGGTCTTTGCGCCCAGCGCTTCAAACACAGTGCGTGCGATATTCCATGCACTGCCGTTGGCGCAGTCCAGACCCACGCGCATGTTTTTATAGGAATGCGCTGCCAGCGAGATCAGATAACCGACATAGCGGTTGCGTCCGGAGACGTAATCCACAATCTCGCCCAGCTGATCGCCCGTAGCCAGCGGCAGTTCGCCCTCAAGCCCCAGTCCCGCATAGTCGCCGTCAAGGTATTTTTCCACGGCAGCCGTCGTCTCATCGTCCATCTTCTCACCGCGGCCGTTGATGAGCTTGATGCCGTTGTCATGAAAAGGATTATGCGATGCAGAGATCATGACGCCGCAGTCAAAGCTGTCCACGCGCGTGACATATGCGACGCTGGGCGTGGTCGTCACGTGGAGCATATACGCATCCGCGCCGGTCGACGTCAGGCCTGCGACAATGGAATATTCAAACATATAGCTGGAACGGCGGGTATCCTTGCCGATGACCACGCGCGCTCTTCTGCCCAGGCGCGTGCCATAATACCAGCCGATGAATTTGCCGATCTTATATGCATGTTCGCTGGTAAGGCTTACATTGGCCTCTCCGCGAAAACCATCCGTACCAAAGTATTTGCCCATGGAGCATCATCCTTTCATCAGGGCCGCAAAAATGTTACTGGGATATTATGCGTCATTCTGCCCCGTCTGTCAAGTTTGACGCAGAATGCATCTGCGTACAGGATATCGTTTCCGGTCAGAAAATATACCTGCCCTTCATTTACAGCAGGCGTGTTCAGCTGGTATAATCATGCTATCAAGCACAACAGGAGGCGCACAATGGCGAAAACCACAATTCAGAATAATCCGGCGCTCAATGGTCTGATCGACCTGAAGCACAATATTGTCTTTGCCGCGCCCGGCGGCGAAGAGCTCGCCCTGCAGCTGCTCAAGCCTATGTGGCAGTCCGAAGGCGGCAAAGGCTTCCCTCTGGTGGTGTTCATTCAGGGCAGCGCATGGACAAAGCCCAACCAGTTCTGGCAGCTTCCGCAGCTGAGCCTGCTTGCACGCCGCGGCTACGTGATTGCCAGCGTGACGCACCGCTCCTGCTGGACAGATCCTGCACCGGCATTTCTCAGGGATGTGAAGACCGCGATCCGTTTCCTCCGCGCAAACGCAGCTGAATATGACATCGATCCCGAGCGCGTTTGCGCATGGGGCACGTCTTCCGGCGGCAATACAGCGCTGCTGCTGGGCCTGACAGACGGCGACAAGCGTTTTGACACCGAAGATTATGCCGGTCAGTCCTCCAGCGTCAAGGCCGTGGTCGACTGCTTCGGCCCGACGGATCTGGTAAAGATGATCGATAATCAGTACGGCGCACAGCCCCGAAATGAAGAAAACCTGCTCTGGGCGCTTGCCGGCAGGGACGAAAACACTTATCAGCATGTGCTGAAAATGATCAGCCCGATCAGCTACGTCGTGCCCGGCAGGGAGCTTCCGCCCTTCCTGATCCTGCACGGCGATGCGGACGATGTGGTGCTCTTTGAAGACAGCGAGGCGCTGTACGACAAGCTGAGCCAAAACGGCTACGAGGCTGACCTGATTCGCGTAAGCGGCGCGCCGCACGAGGGCGACTTCTGGAGCGAGGAGCTGCTGGAGATCGCGTTCTCTTTTATTCAAAAGAATGTATAATTCGTATGCGCAAAGCGAAGAAGGGGATGAAATCCCCAAGCAGGTCTGGGCGGCAGCCCAACGTATCCCAACGTAAAAGAAGCCCGGAGAATTCCGGGCATCTTTGTTTTTTCTTAATCCTCCAGCAGGAACTGCACAAGATCCGGGAACGAGGTGTAATCATCCACGCACAGGAACGGAATATCCGAAACGTACACCGATTCGTCGTTGCCGCCTGTGCCGTAGTCATCGCCGATGAAGAGCACATTTTCATGCGCAAGGCCGTTCTCCCTGCAGTACAGATCCAGCGCGTAAAACTTATTGTAGGGCTTGGGCGCCATATCAAAGGACGACGAGCCGCCCACAAATACGCAGTATTCCGGGAATGTTTCACAGACCTCAGCGTAGATTCTGCGCCTTTTGGTACGGTCCGGATCAAACGCAAGCTTGTCCGCCTGCACAGCCTTCGTTCCCAGAACCGGGAATGTAAGACAGCCGGAAGGATGATACTCGACGTTGTCTCCGGCAAACTCGGTGAATCCGTACTTTTTGCGCAGCATGGTCACCTTCGCCTCAATCGCCGCCCTGTCGCCCTGGGGCAGCGTCTCGTTGCGCTGCATCTCCAGTTCCTTCGTCGCCGGGTTGTACGTCGCATACTGCAGGCCATAGTTACCGATGATATCGATCGGGAAGTGCTCCATCTGGTTAAAAATGCGCTGCACCTGCCCCGCGCCCACCATCATCAGTTTGTACTTTTTGCCAAGGGCTTCAAGCGTCTGCCGGCAGCGCGCAGACATATGCTGTTTATGCTGGGTCAGCGTGCCGTCAAGATCCATGGCGATCAGCCTGATCCTGCTCTTGTCGATCATCTTCTGCACAATATGCCTCCTCAGGAAACCAGCAGGTCATAGTACATCCACAGGACGGAATAGCGATCCTTGAGATCCTTGGCAAACTTCAGCGCGCCGTCGATCTTCTCTTTGCCATAGAGCGCATCGAATTCCGCAATATCCAATCCGATGGACTTGAGATAGCCAAGCATATCCGTCTCGCAGGGTGCCTCGGCGAGCACTTCCCTGATCTCATCCCACTTCGCGCTGTACACCGGGAAGCGGTCCTCGCGATACCACCCCATCTTATCCTGCAAGGCAATGACGCTGTCGGCAATTGCGCCATAGATCGCGCGGATATTCTCCTCCCACTTATCACGGGACAGAGGCGCATTCTCCTTCGGCGCATCCATAGCGAGCAGCTGTTCACGGATACGCTGCGTATAGATGCTGGAATAGACGACGTCAGTGCCATGCATGAAGTAATCCTCGCCGCGCAGGATACCGACAATCTCGAAATAATGGGACAGATGGTGCTCGCTGCCGGACGCCGGGCGGGAATTGCCCACAAATGCCATCGCAACGCCCACGCCGATGATCGCCTCCATCAGCGTCTGAATCGCATCAGGGTCACGCGCAAGGAGCTTTTCGCCCAGATCACGGGTCTTGACCAGCATATCCATCGTCAGGTCATAGACATACGGGCAGAAATACTCGTTACGGACGATCTGCGCGAGTTTCCAGTCATTCAGGCAGGAATACTTGCCCAGAATATCGCCGTAACCGGACTTGATCATCTCCATCGGCGCATCCTTGAGCACGTCGATATCGCCGATGATGATCTCTGGCACGTGCGCGCTGTAGGTCACCTTCATGCCGCCCATGATCATCGCCGCACCAACGGAGGCGTAGCCGTCCATCGACGGCGCAGTTGCCACGATGGCATACGGCAGCTTCGCCTTATGGGAGACATACTTGCAGGTATCCTGAATGACGCCGGAGCCAATGCCTACGATCAGATCCGTTTCGCCGGTGAGCTTTGCCTGCATCTCCCCTACGGCTTCTTCGTTGGGAATGAGCAGGCCGTCGCGCTGATAAATCAGCAGAGACTCGAGCTTATCGCCGATTTGATCCTTGATCACATCGCCGCAGGTCGCATAAGTGTTCGTATCAGCGACCAGCAAGATTTTTTTATAATCGCCAAGGAGCGCGCCGAGCTTCGTGTTGGCGTCCTTGCCGATGATGATGTGCTTGATGGAACAGGTATGCTTCATGCCGCAGGCACAATCGCGGCCCTTGAGGAGTTCTTCAAAATTCATAACGTTATTCTCCTATATGAAATCCACCATCAGGCGGAATTGATCGCATGTTTATTGTAGTCGTTCAGGTTCAGGGTTTCAAGTGTTTTCAAAAAGAAAGGGGCAGTCGGTTTTCCGGCTGCCCCATGCGTTATGCTTTCACGGCAAATCCACAAGGGACTGCTTCATCTTTGGATCGCGTTGACTGATTCGTATTACTGGGTAACCTTCGCCCACAGCGCGTTCCACTTGTCGAGGATCTCGCTCTTGTGCTCAGTCAGGTACGGAACGTCACGGTTCGCCCAGACGATCTCGGTGGACGGCTTGAGCCACGCGTTCTCCGGAACGGTGTAGCCGGCGTTGGTGTAGCGCAGGGTACCCTGCTGATAGGCAGCCAGAGCGGTCTGGCCTTCGGCGGAGCAGATGAAGTCGATCATCTTCTTGGCATTATCCGGATTCGGGCCGCCCTTAACCAGCGCGCAGCCGAAGGCGGAAGCGGAAGTACCGTTGGTCGGATACTGCAGACGGATATTGGTCGCGCCATCGCGGATGAGGCCAACCGCGCCGTCTTCGTAGGTCAGGCCCACGACGTACTCGCCGGCCTGGGTGTTCTTGAACACGCCGGAAGAGGAGCCGAGGATGACG
>JAFWXL010000103.1 GCA_017545905.1 Clostridia bacterium
ACCTCGCCCATGAGCACCGGCGGTTCGCAGTAATTATCTGGCGTGGGCGACGGCGTAGGCGTAGGCGTCGGCGTAGGGCTCGGCGTTGGGGTAGGCGTCGGCGTAGGCGTCGGCGTTGGGGTAGGCGTCGGCGTAGGCGTCGGCGTGGGCGTCGGCGTGGGGGTAGGCGTGGGCGTAGGCGTAGGCGTGGGCGTCGGCGTAGGCGTCGGCGTAGGCGTCGGCGTGGGCGTCGGCGTCGGCGTAGGCGTCGGCGTGGGCGTAGGACTCGGGCTCGGCGTATCATCGGGAACGAGCACAGGCTTCGCCGTCGGGCTCGGACTCGGCGTATCATCCGGAACAAGCACAGGCTTCGCCGTCGGGCTCGGGCTCGGCGTAGAGATGTCGGCCGGAACTGCTGCCGGCGTAGGCGTAGAGATATCAGCCGGCCTCGCCACAGGCGTCGGCGTCGGCGTGGGCGTCGGGGTAGGCGTCGGGGTCGGGGTAGGCGTCGGGGTAGGCGTAGCCGCTGCGGGCTTCGGCTCCGGATCACCGGAAGAAATCACAATCGCGCCAATGCCGATGGCGGCAGCTGCAGTCACCGCAGCAGCGGCAATCAGCAGCCCCTTTTTGGTTCCCCCTTTTTTCTCCCGGGCACGAATCAGCGCTTCGATATCCCGCAGCTGCGACTGCGCATCGGGATACCTGTCAACGGCAGCATAGGCGCAAGCCTTTTCAAGCACGCGCCACACGTCGTCGTCAATGCCTGCCGGTCGGGGCAGCAGCTCGTTGCCTTTGAAGCGGCGGCGCTTGACGCGCTCGCGTTCTTCCTCCGTCAGCTGGTTCCACGGCTTATCCGCGAAGGGAAGGCGCAGATTATTGTAATAGTAATAAACAACAAGGCCGAGGCTGTACAGGTCAACGCGCCTGTCATAGACGACCGGAGGCTTCTGATAGACCTCCGGCGCCATGTAGCTCTCCGTACCGAAGTGCACGCTGCGCCTCTCATCGATGAGCCTTGCAATATCCTGTTCATTGCGCGCCTGTCCCCAGTCGATGAGTTTATACACGCCATCGTTTGTAACGAGGATATTCGCGTCCTTGATATCCAGATGCAGAATGCCGCGTGAACCGCAGAACTGCAGTGCGCGCGTCATATCGCGCCACATGTACAGCACGTCGTGCTTTCCTGCACCCGGCCTGTACAGGTATTTGGTCAGCGGGGTGAGGATATCCATCAGAACCAGAGCGTTCCACTTGTGGTCGTAATCCGTTTCGAAGAACAGATAATCCTCATAGCCCAGAACGTACGGACACGGCGAAAGCAGCGCCATGAAGTACATTTCTGAAATTCTGTTGTTTACCGCATTCCATGCATTTTTCTGATATGTTTCCTGCGAGATCTCGCCGCGCTTGAGCATGCTCTTCCAGCTGCTCAGGTCCACATAATGCGAATCGATCGAGATCAGCTTGACCGCCTTTTCCTCGCGCTTGCGGCCGTTTGTGCAGTATACCTTGAAAACAGATCCGTTGCCGCCCTTGCCGATCAGCCCGTCTTCTTTCCATTTTCCGCCTCCAAGCAGAGGCAGGTATTCGCGCACTTTATCGCGCTTGATATCCGCCTCGCTCTTCTGGGCAGGCCTTTCAGTTTTGGCAGCCATCTTTCCGTCTCCCTGTCAAATCGATTTCATCTTCAGGCTCAGCGGCATAACGCCGCAAATCCTGCAGCGCTTCGGCCCGATGGCCGAAGCGTTGCATTCTGGATTCACATTACCGGCATGCTGCAATTTCCTGCAGCCGCGCAGGCGAGGCCGCTGCCCCGCAATTGGATTTACTTGACTAGCAGCAGCAAATCCACAATTTCCAGCAGCGTGTACAGCTGTGCCACAAGCATCAGGGCCATCAGCACTTTGGTTCTCAGACGCTTGCCCTTCAGCTTTTTGATCTCCACCGTTACGCCGTTTGCGCTCTTGTCCGGCGCAGGCGCGCGGCTGCTTTCCGCAGCCTGCACAACCTCCACGACGATGACCGTCACATTGTCACGGCCGCCGTTGCGCTTCGCCTGTGAGACAAGACGTTCGCTGATGCGCTCAACCGGCTCCTTTGCGCTCAGCAGTTCTTCAATCTGTTCGTCCGCAAGCATATCCGTCAGGCCGTCGCTGCACAGCAGATAGCGGTCGCCGGGCACATAGGGAATCACATCCGAGACATACGGCGTGAACGGCGCGCGTTCGAGCGGCATGCCCCAGTACTGATTGATCATGTGACGCTTGGGATGCTTGGGGATATCCTCCGGGCGGATCTTGCCCTGAAGCAGAAGCTTGTGCATCTCGGTGTGATCATAGGAAAGCTGGGTCATCTTTCCGCGATGCAGCCTGTAAATGCGGCTGTCGCCCATGTTGGCGATGCGAATGCCGCTTTTGCCCATCAGCGTCATCGCAATCGTCGCGCCGGAACGGTTTCCGCGCTTGCGCGCCTGATCATAAACGCTCTGACAGCCATTGTGCAGAAAGCTCTTGATACTGCTTTCGTCGTTCCATTTCTCCGGCGTCTTGAGAAACTCGCCGCACAGCTTGACGGAAAGCAAGGAGGCTTCCTCGCCTGCTTCCTCTCCGCCCATACCATCACATACAGCGAACAGCGTGTTCGGCACGACATGGCACTTGAACAGACCGCCCTTGTCCATGTCCTGTCGTTCCAGATGAAAGCCGTTCAGGCAGAAGCTGTCTTCATTATTCTGTCGGACACAGCCCTTATCGCTGCAGGCTGACGCCCAAAGCTGAATTGCCATCATCATCACTTCCTGTTCCTTGCAATCTTTTTTCGCTCAAGCTCGCGGATACGCCTGTTGATCTTCGTCAGTCTGATTTTCAGGGCGATGATCATCACGCTCAGTGCGGCAAATACCGCAAAGAGAACCCACAGCGCGCCGTCGTCATTGAAGAACGGCGTCAGCGGACCAGCCGGTTTCTCCGTCGGTTTGTCATCCGGAGTCGGGCTGGACTGGCCACCCTTTTCCGGAGAAGGCGTCGGGGTCGGCGTAGGCGTCGGGGTCGGCGTAGGCGTCGGGGTCGGCGTAGGCGTCGGGGTCGGCGTAGGCGTCGGAGTCGGCGTAGGCGTCGGGGTCGGCGTAGGCGTCGGGGTCGGCGTAGGCGTCGGAGTCGGCGTCGGGATCGGCGTAGGCGTAGGCGTAGGCGTAGGCGCGCCTTCCGTTACGGTAACAGCCGCCTCAGACTGATCGTCGTTCGGCTTCGCCGTCTCTTCGACATCTGGCTTCGCCGTCTCTTCAACCGCAGGCTCACCCGTCTCTTCAACCGCAGGCTCTTCCGTCTCTTCGACATCCGGCTTAGCCGTCTCTTCGACATCCGGCTCGTCCGTCTCTTCAACCGCAGGCTCTTCCGTCTCTTCGACGGCAGGCTCTTCCGTCTCTTCGACGGCAGGCTCTTCCGTCTCTTCAACCGCAGGCTCTTCCGTCTCTTCAACCGCAGGCTCTTCCGTCTCTTCGACGGCAGGCTCTTCCGTCTCTTCGACGGCAGGCTCTTCCGTCTCTTCGACAACCGCAGCTTCAAACGTGGTCGGCGTCGGAGTCGGCGTCGGGGTCGGCGTCGGAGTCGGCGCCGGGGTCGGGGTCGGGGTGGGCGTCGGGGTCGGCGTTGCAGTGGGCGTCGGGGTCGGCGTCGGGGTGGGCGTCGGGGTCGGCGTCGGCGTGGGCGTCGGGGTCGGCGTCGGGGTCGGG
>JAFWXL010000104.1 GCA_017545905.1 Clostridia bacterium
AGACCTGCCTGAGGGACATTGTCCCTCAGACTCCCTATTTCGCTTCGCGTGGTTTCAAGAAACCATACACCATTACAAAGGAGAGTTGCCGTATGTTTACCGCTTTCGGGGGAATTTACGAGGGTCAGGACTACATGATCGTGACGATGGCCGGCGCAGGCCATGAGGTGCGCATCCTGCCGGTCAACGGTTTCAACCTCTACTACTGGACCTACGAAGGCAGGGAAATCTTCATGGAGCCGACGGATATCACCGCCTTCGGCACCAAGTATGGCAATCCGATTCTCTTTCCCACGCCCAATCGCGTGAAATACGCGACCTATTCCTGGGCAGGGCGAACCTATACCATGAAAAAGCGCGGACAGGAGGTGCTCATCCACGGTCTGGTCAAGGACGAGCCCTTCACCGTGACCGAGCTGCATGCCGATGAAACCTGCGCCCGCTGTACAGGAAGGATCAATATCCGCAAGGAAGGCGATATCTTCGAGGGCTGGCCGTGGGACTGCTCGCTGGAAGTGACCTATATCCTGGACAAGGACGGCGTGCATATGTACGTGAAGGCCGTCAATGAGGACGAAACGGACATGCCCTTCGGCTTTGCCGTCCATCCGTATTTCTCCAAGCGCGGCGACGCAAACAAGTGCTTCATCAAAGTGCCTGTCAGGCGTTACTATGAGGCGGACGAGAACATGATTCCCACCGGCCGGATTCTCCCGGCGAAGGATGGGTTTGTGATCCACGATGATTTCCACAGCGTGGAAAGCCTGTATCTGGACACCGTCTTCCGCGGCATGAACGCCGACAGCGAGGCGCAGATACTGTATGACGACGTAATCGTACATATTTCCGGCTCGGACTGCTTCCGCAATGCCGTCGTCTTCACCCCGCACAACAGAAACGGCTTCTGCATCGAGCCGCAGACCTGCGCGACCAATTTCATCAACATGCATGCCAAGGGCATGATCGACGAGAGCGGTCTGATGGTGCTGCCCGCGGGCCAGACCTTCAGGTGCCAGGTGCATATGACCGTCAGCAAGCGTTGACCGGCATAATCAATAAGGCAATTTCCCATCCTGATACGGATGGGCGGCAATAGAGAATAGCAATGAGGAGGACTACCCCCATGATCAGAAAGACGAAGATCGTCTGCACCCTGGGCCCGGCGAGCGATACCGACGAAATGGTCGGCAAGCTCATGGATGCGGGCATGAATGTCTGCCGCCTGAATATGAGCCACGGCTCCTATGAAGAGCAGGGCGAGCGCATCGCGCGCATCAAGCGCCTGCGTGCGGAAAAGAACATTCCGGTCGCCATTCTGCTGGATACCAAGGGCCCGGAGGTCCGCACCAAGACGCTTGCCGCAGGCAAGGTGACCCTGGAAGCCGGTCAGGAATTCGTGCTCACCAGCCGCGAGGTCGAGGGCAGCGAGCATGAGGTCTCCATCACCTATCCGAAGATGGTCGAGCTGGTGAGGCCCGGCAATCGCATCCTCATCGACGACGGCCTGCTGGCGATGAATGTCGTGCGCATCGAGCGCGGCACCGACATCGTCTGCTGCGTGATCAACGGCGGCGTGCTCGGCGGCCGCAAGGGCATTTCCGTGCCGGATGTGGATCTGCAGATGCCCAATATCGGCGAAAAGGACCGCGCGGATATCCTCTTTGGTATCGAGCAGGGCATCGACCTGATTGCGGCGTCCTTTGTCTGCCGCGCCAGCGACGTGCTCACCATCCGCAAGCTGTGCGACGACAACGGCGGCAGCCATGTGAAGATCTATTCCAAGATCGAAAACCGCATGGGCGTGGACAACTTCGACGACATTCTCAAGGTGTCCGACGGTATCATGGTCGCCCGCGGCGATCTGGGCGTCGAGGTCGATATGGAAGAGGTTCCGGTGCTCCAGAAGATGTTCATCCACAAGTGCAACGTGGCGGGCAAGCCGGTCATCACCGCGACCCAGATGCTCGATTCCATGATCCGCAATCCGCGCCCGACCCGCGCGGAGGCCAGCGACGTTGCCAACGCGATTATCGACGGCACCGACTCGATCATGCTTTCCGGCGAGACCGCCGCGGGCAAGTATCCGCTGGAGGCCGTCAAGACCATGGTGCGCATCGCGACCTATATCGAGAGCCAGAAGAACAAGGATTACAAGGCTGTTCAGCAGGAGGCCGTCCGCGATGCGACGGCGCATACCGTTGCCAACGCCGTCTCCTTCTCCTGCTGCCAGATGGCTGAGCACCTGAATGCTTCCGCTATCATCACCCCGAGCAACTCCGGCTCCACCGCGCGCATGGTCGCCCGCTTCCATCCGGATTGCCCGATCATCGCGCCGACCCCGAGCGAGCATGCGTTCCATCAGCTGGGCCTTTCCCGCGGCGTGATTCCGGCGCGCATGGAAATGCAGGACAATTCCGACGAGATGATCGAAGCGGCGGTCGAGGTTGCCCACAAGGCCGGCCTGGTCAAGACCGGCGATGTCGTTATCGTCGTGGCCGGCGTTCCGGCGGGCGTTTCCGGCACGACCAACCTCATCAAGGCGCATATCGTGGGCAACGTGCTGCTGCGCGGCATCGGCGTGGGCGAGGGCAAGGTCAGCGGCCATGTCTGCAACGTGACGACGCTGGCGGACCTGGAGAGCGACTTCAAGGAAGGCGACATCATCGTCACCAAGATGACCACCCGCGAGATGCTGCCTTATATGCGCAAGGCGGCGGCTGTCATCGTGGAGAGCACGGACGAAAACTGCCACGCGAGCGTGACCTGCCAGGCGCTAGGCATTCCGCTGTTCATGGACCGCACGGGCTTGCCGGTACATATGCTCAAGAGCGGCATGGTCATCACCGTCGATGCGGATGCGGGCTTCGTTTTGAATGGCATCGTTCATTAATCTGAAATTATCATAAAACGCGGATGATGGCATGTCATCCGCGTTTCTTGCGCTTATGAGGGATATTTGGCGCAGAGATTTTCTGTTTTCAAACAATTCCTCTTGCCCCGCAGCTGCAAATCGGGTATGCTGATCATGGGGAGAATTTTATAAACCCTGATTGGAGGACGACGATGTTCTATTATTATGATCCAACCTATTTTCTGTTGATTCCGGGCCTTCTGCTGGCGCTGTATGCCCAGTTCAAGGTGACAAGCACATTCAATCACTGGAAGCGCGTGCAGTCCCGCGTGGGCATGACCGGCGCGCAGATTGCACGCGCCATTCTGGACGGCAACGGCTGCCGCGATGTGGCGATTGAGCGCGTGCCCGGCAGCCTGACGGATCACTATGATCCGGAAAACAACGTGCTGCGCCTGTCCAGCGAGGTCTATGGCTCGCATTCCATCGCTGCGCTGGGCGTGGCGGCGCACGAGGCCGGTCACGCAATTCAGGATGCGAAGGACTACAAGCCCATGCGCATCCGCGCCAATCTCGTACCTGTCGCCAATATCGGCTCGAAGATGGCGATTCCGCTGTTTATGCTGGGCCTGCTTGTGAGCTGGGAACCGCTGACGAAGATCGGCATCTTTGCCTTTGCGTTTTCCGTGCTGTTCTATCTGGTGACGCTGCCGGTGGAATTTAATGCGAGCAGCCGCGCTGTATCGGTGCTTGCCTCCGGCTATCTGCCTGCCGATGAGATCAAGGGCGTCAAGGCGGTGCTTTCCGCTGCGGCATTGACATATGTGGCGGCGGCGCTGCAGGCTGTTTTGCAGCTTTTGCGCCTTGTGCTGCTGGCTGGAAACCGCAGAAGAAACGACTGACGAAACAGACCTTCCCCTGTGGGGAAGGCGGCAGGCAGCAGGCCTGACGGATGAGGTCCCCGCCGCTGCGGGAGGCTGAATCGCAAAAGGAGAAATTATGTCCTATTCATCGGATACCAAGGAAGAACTGTGCCGGCTGGAGCCGGACAGCGTATGCTGCCTGCTGGCGGAGCTTTCGGGCATCGTATCGGCTGCCGGCTCGGTGATCTACCGCGGCGGCGGCAGAAAGAGGCTCTCTATCGAAACGGAAAATGCGGCGGTTGCCCGGCGCGCGTTCCGCCTGCTGCGCGATGTATTTGACGTGCAGCCGGAGCTGGTTACGCTTAAACGCGCGCGGCTTGGCGGGCGCAGTGCGCACCGCATCGAGGTCGAGGGCGACGAGGCGTCGTTTGTGCTGGAGGGCTGCGGCATTGCCGTGGCGCAGCGGCGCGGCGTGCCGCGCGAGGTCACGGTGCGCAAGTGCTGCCGCATGGCGTTTCTGCGCGGCGTGTTTCTGGCCAGCGGCTCGGTGACCGACCCGGAGAAGGAATACCATCTGGAATATGTGCTGGGCGACGAGGCGTTTGCCACGGCGCTGCAAAGGCTCATTGCGCGCTTTGACCTTTCTGCCAGCCAGACGCGCAGGCGGCAGATGACGCTGGTCTATCTCAAGGGACAGAGCGAGATCACCGATATGCTCTCCATCATCGGCGCGCAGAGCGCGCGCTTTGCGATGGAGGACGCATTCATCCGCAAGGAGCTGCGCAACAATGCCAACCGCGCGACCAACTGCGACAGCGCAAACATGGAGCGCGCGGTCATCGCGGCCTCGCGCCAGGCGCAGGCCATCGAGCGCTTGATTGGCGCTGTGGGCGAGAGCAGCCTGCCGCCGGCGCTCTTGCAGACGGCGAAGCTGAGGCTTGCCAATCCGGATATGTCGCTGGAGGAGCTGGGCAGGCTCTGCGATCCGCCGGTGGGCAAGAGCGGCGTGAACCACAGGCTCAGAAAACTGGAGAAGATGGCAGCGGAGCTGGAAGCGGAACAGAAGGAAACACAGCAGACAAAATGAGCCGCGTGCGGCACAGAGAAAGGAAGGGGACGCATGGAACTGACGGTGAAAATCAGGCTGGGCGATACGCCGACGATGCGCAGAATCGCGCAGACAGCACAGAGAATGAGTGAATTCAAGGCGCAGGTGCTTCTGCGCCGGGGTGATATCACGGTCAATGCCAAGTCCCTGATGGGTCTGCTTTCTCTGGCGCCGCATGACGGCATGGGCGTGACGATCATCGCCCATGGCGAGGACGAGGCGCAGGCCGTGTGCGAGATGGCACGGCTGCTGGAGGAAGGCTGACGAAAGAGAGAAAATGAACGTGGAGAAAAAACTGAAGCAGAGGGTGCTGGGATCGCTGGTTTTGTGCGCGGCGCTGATCGTGCTTGTGTTTGCGAGCGGCGTATTGGACAGGCAGAAGACCTGGACGGATATGCCCTATCTGATGCAGCGCTTTGATAGCGGGCTTTCGCGCGATACGGCGGCGTATGGCGTGATGAACGACGGGCCGGGACTGAATCTTCCTGCGGGAGAATACCGCATCAAATGGATGATCGAGGGCGATGGAGACAACCAGCTTGTGATCACCACGGAAAACGGCGTGAAGGCCGAGCCTGCAAAGCTGGCGATTCCTGCCGGACAGTCGCAGGGAGAGGCCGTGTTTTTGCTGCCCGCTGCGGCGCAGGGTGTGGATATCGCCGTATCGTATGATAGCGGCAGCTATATCCGCGTGGACGACATGCGCCTGTACAGCCCGATGTACCGCGACCATGCGTTCACGTTTGCGCTGCTGGCGCTTGCCGCTTGTCTGCTGTATATGCTGTATCTGCGCGGCGTGCTCACGCCGGCGCGCCGGGGCAGGCTGATCCTCATCGGCATGGCGGTGCTCATTGCCAGCGGACCGGCGCTCAAGGACACGGTCTGTCTGGGGCATGATTCCGCGTTCCATCTGGTGCGTCTGAGCAATCTGGCAGACGGCCTTGCGCACGGGCAGCTGCCGGTGCGTCTGGGCGGCTTTTCCTACAATGGTTACGGCGCGATCACCTCGGTATTCTATCCGGATATCTTCCTGTATCCGTTTGCGCTGCTGATGAATCTGGGCGCATCGGTGCAGTATGCAGCGAATCTGTATTTCATCGCGGTGAATATCGCTTCTGCGGCGGCGATGTATGCCGCAGCGAAGCGGATGTTCCGGGAGGAATGGAGCGCGGTGTGCGCGTCGATCCTCTATACGCTCTCCATCTACCGCGTGTCGGACGTCTTCACGCGCTATGCTTTCGGTGAGATGACGGCGATGGTCTTTCTGCCGCTGTTTATGCTGGGCTTGTACGAGGTGGTGCTTGGCGAGAAGAAGAACTGGCGCATGCTCGGCGTGAGCGCAGCGTGCATCTATCTGTCGCATATGCTCTCCACGCTGATCTGCCTGCTGACGGCAGTGGGGGTGTGCGCGCTGTTTATCGTGAAGATCGTGCGCGAGGGCAGGCTGCTGGCGCTGATCAAGGCCGCCGCCGCTGCGGGGCTTCTGTGCGCGTTTCAACTGGTTCCATTTCTCCATTACAGCCTGCAGGGCATCGGCGCACAGGAGCTGGCGAAGGACCCGGCGGATTTCGCAATTGCGCCGGCGCAGCTGTTTGCCCTTGGCGCAGGCGAACTGAGCCTCGATCCCAGGGATACGACGCTGGCGACCTTTGCGCTGGAGATCGGCCTGCCGCTGATCGTTGCTGCAGGGCTGGCGCTGTATATTGCGGCGACAGCTGAAAAGCGGGAAAAGGAGCAAGGATTTCCGCTGCTGCTGACGGCGGCGGGCTGCCTGTTTGCCTTTATGGCAACGACGCTCTTTCCGTGGGGCCATGTGCGCATCCTTACGCGCGGGCTGAGCGATTATCTTCAGTTCCCGTGGCGCTTCCTGATGATGACGGCGGTATGCTTTTCGCTTGCCGGCGGCTGGGGGCTGGCGAAGTTTGCCCGCGGTCACGGCGAGCAGATGGCGGCTGCTGCGCTGTGCGTGGCGGCTCTTTGTGCGCTGCCCACGCTCACCGATGAGATGCGCAGCGCGGATTACATCGCCTTCGGAGAGACGGTGAGCCCGCATCTGGCATACACGGAATACACGATTCCCGGCACGCAGGTTGCGCCTACGCTCGCGCGGGATGTGACCGCGGCAGACGGCGTGCAGGTGACGGACTACAAAAAGGATTCCACGACGATCATCGCGCAGGTGAGGGCGGATGCAGATGGCGAAATCTCGCTGCCGGTATTCGGCTACGACGGCTACCGCGCGACGCTCGACGGCGAGGAGATCGCCTGGACGCTTGGAGAAAACAAACGCCTGACGGTTTCGCTTGCGCAGGGCGACAGCGGCGAGCTGCGCGTGTGGTTCGCCGGAAAGCCGCTGTGGCGCGCGGCGGAGGCGGTTTCGCTGCTGACGGCGCTGGGGCTGGCTGTGATGGGAATCCGCAGGCGTATCCGTGTGCAGTAAAGAGGGCTGCGAACATGCAAATGTGAGAAAAAAGCGTTGTGAACGGCTAGTGAAATGAATTAATTTCACGAATACGTGCAAATTTATTCACTTTTTCTCATAAAACTGCTTGACATGAAAATGTGTGCGTGATAAGATAGACGCACATATTTTCAAGCGATGAAGAGGAAGAACCCGCGGGGAAGCGCGAAGCGAGGGAGCGGATGGTGCAAGGCTCCTGCGAACAAGCGCGGGTTGATCGCCTCTGAGCTGCCGGCTGAACGCGCAGGTCATTAAGCCGGCCGCATGCCCAGCGTTACAGGGGCGAGGATATTGCACAGTATCCGATGAGCGTGCCAAGGCACGGAATTTAGGTGGTACCGCGAAACAGCCTTTCGCCCTAAACGAGGGAGAAGGGCTGTTTTTTAGGAAAAACCATCTTATTACAATATGATAATCTTCATAACAGAGGAGAGGATCGACGGATGAAACTCAATGGAGCGGCAATCCTGATCGAATGTCTGATCGAGCAGGAAGTGGGTACGGTATTCGGTTTTCCGGGCGGCGCCGTGCTTCCGATTTATGATGAGCTGTACAAGCGCATGGACAGGATCAACCACGTCCTGACCGCGCACGAGCAGCATGCTGGTCATGCGGCGGACGGCTATGCCCGCGCCAGTGGAAAGACCGGCGTGTGCATCGCCACAAGCGGTCCCGGCGCCACGAATCTGGTGACGGCGATTGCTACGGCTTATATGGACTCCAGCCCCGTGGTATTTGTCACCGGCAACGTGCCCCAGAGCCTGATGGGCACCGACTCCTTCCAGGAGGCGGACATCTCCGGCATGACGATGCCCATCACCAAGCACAATTATCTGGTGACCAATGTCGATCGCCTGGCAGAGACCATCCGCGAAGCATTCTACATCGCCTCGACCGGCCGGCCCGGCCCGGTGCTGATCGATATCCCCAAGGACGTGCAGCTGGCAGAGACGGAGTATGAGCCGCTCAGCGGTCCGGCGCTGATTCCGCTCCTGTCCAAGAAGAAGCCGCTGGCGCAGCTGCGCCCCGAGGGCGAAGCGCTGGAACAGTACAAGACCAAGGCCGAGCCGAGGCTGGAAAAGGCTTCGCAGCTGATCGCCGAGGCGCACCGCCCGCTGATCTACTGCGGCGGCGGCGTGACGATCTCCGGCGCGCAGAATGAGCTGATGGCGCTGGCAGCCCGCGTGGATGCGCCGATCGTCTCCACGCTCATGGGTCTTGGCGCGGCAAGCGCATCCAATGACCGCATGCTCGGCATGCTGGGCATGCACGGCACGCATGCGGCGAACATCGCCATGCAGCGCTGCGATCTGCTCATCGCCGTGGGTGTGCGCTTCTCCGACCGCGCGCTGGGCGACGCATCGAAGTTTGCGCCCAATGCGAAAGTGCTCCACATCGATATCGACCGCGCGGAGATCAACAAAAACGTCTCCACCACGCTGCATATCACCGGCGATGCGAAGACTGTGCTTGAACTGCTGCTTGCGCGCGTGGCGCAGAAGCAGCATGCGCAGTGGATGCAGCAGGCGCGAAGCATGATTGAGGACTATGTCAATGACGACAAGTTTGAGCCGCGCAAAATCCTGAAGGCCATGTCGCAGATCGCGCCGCAGATGACGGTGGCGACAGACGTCGGCCAGCATCAGATGTGGACCGCGCAGCATTTCCCGTTCATTCAGCCGCGCCAGCTGATTTCCAGCGGCGGTCTGGGCACGATGGGCTTTGGTCTGGGCGCCGCGATGGGCGCGGCCAAGAGCGATCCGCAGGGAAAGCCCGTGGCGCTGGCTACCGGCGACGGCTCTTTCCGCATGAACCTGACCGAGCTGTCCACCATTGGCTACTACAACATCCCGGTCATCGTGGTGATTTTCAACAACGGCACGCTGGGCATGGTTCGCCAGTGGCAGACGCTGTTCTTCGGCCAGCGCTACAGCCAGACGACGCTCAACCGCGGTCCGGATTTCATGAAGCTGGCCGATGCTTACGGCCTGAATGGAACGCGCGTGGACAATGTGGCTGATTTCAAGGCGGCGTTCAAGGCGGCTTACGAAGCCGGAAAGCCCTGCCTGATTGAGTGCATGCTCGATATCGACGAGATGGTCGCGCCGATGGTTGCCCCGGGTTCCCCGATCGACTCGTTCTGCCTGAACTGACGGAGGTGCGCAATGTATATGAATAAAGACAATGCCCAGCGCTACACCGTCGGCGTGCTGGTGGATAACGAACCGGGCGTCCTCTCCCGCGTCTCCGGACTGTTCTTCCGCAGAGGATTCAATATTGATTCCCTCGCTGTGGGCACGACACAGGACCCCGAGGTCTCCCGCATCACGATCGTGGTGCGCGGCGACGAGCAGAAGATTGAGCAGCTTGTGCAGCAGCTCTACAAGCTCATCTGCGTGCAGAAGGTGCAGGTGATGAAGCCGCGCAACTCCGTGGAGCGCCAGCTGCTGCTGGTGAAGGTGAAGGCGGGCATCACCGAGCGCGAGGGACTCATGCGTCTGGTGGATATCTTCAAGGCGAAGGTGCTCGACGTGACCAAGAGCTCCATGGTGCTGCAGATCACCGGCGAGAACGACAAGATCGAGTCGCTGATGAGCCTGCTGGAGGATTACGGCATCCTTGAGCTGGTGCGCACGGGCGTGGTTGCGCTTGAGCGCGGCGAAGACGTGATGACCAGCGACATCTTCGATTAAGGGGACGTTTGGGGACGCTGTCCCCAAGCCCCTGCAAGGGATTCCATCCCTTGACCCTTCTTCGCTTCGCGGCGGCTTCAAGATATTTTTCTTGGAGCGGCTATTGCCGCTCCAGGTAAGACTGCTTTTAACAAGCGCGAAGCGAAAATGGGTGCAGGGATAGTATCCCTGCCAGGGGTATGGGGACGGAGTCCCCATAAAAAAGATTGCGAACCGGACAACACCGGTCACATAGATTGAAAAAATGATGTGCGAGAGCACAGAATACTGGAGGAAACAAAAATGGCACAGATGTTTTACGCCCAGGACTGCAACCTGGAAATGCTCAGCGGCAAGAAGATCGCGATCGTCGGCTACGGCTCTCAGGGCCATGCCCATGCGCTGAACCTGAAGGACTCCGGCTGCGACGTGATCGTGGCGCTGTACGAGGGCTCCAAGAGCTGGGCGAAGGCGGAGGCTGCCGGCCTGACCGTCATGACCACTGCCGAGGCCGCCAAGGTCGCCGACATGATCATGATCCTCATCAACGATGAGAAGCAGGCCGACATGTACAACAAGGACATTAAGCCCTACCTGCGTCCGGGCATGATTCTGGCGTTTGCCCACGGCTTCAACATCCACTTCGGCTGCATCAAGCCGCCGGCAGACGTGGACGTTGTGATGATTGCGCCGAAGGGCCCGGGCCACACCGTGCGCAGCCAGTATCTGGAGGGCAAGGGCGTTCCGGATCTGATCGCTGTGTATCAGGATGCTTCCGGCAAGGCGCAGGACTATGCGCTGGCCTATGCTGCGGGCATCGGCGGCGCGCGCGCCGGCATCCTCAAGACCACCTTCCGCGAGGAAACCGAGACCGATCTCTTCGGCGAGCAGGCCGTGCTCTGCGGCGGCGTGTGCGCGCTGATGAAGGCTGGCTTTGAGACCCTCGTCGAGGCGGGCTATCAGCCGGAGAATGCGTACTTTGAGTGCATCCACGAGATGAAGCTGATCGTCGATCTGATCTTCGCGCACGGCTTCGCGGGCATGCGCTATTCCATCTCCAACACCGCTGAGTATGGCGATTACGAGATCGGCAGCCGCATCATCACCGAGGAGACCAAGAAGGAAATGAAGAAGGTGCTCTCCGAGATTCAGGACGGCTCCTTCGCCCGCAACTGGCTGCTGGAGAACCAGGCCGGCTGCCCACACTTCATGGCCAAGCGTCGCATCGAGGCCGGCACGCAGCTGGAGGCCGTGGGCAAGGACCTGCGCGCCAAGATGAGCTGGGGCAACAAGGTGGGTGAGCTGTAAGATGCGTATTTCCGATCGCGTCAAGACCGGCCCGGAGAAGGCCCCGCACCGCTCCCTCTGGAAGGCGCTGGGCCTGACGGACGAGGAGCTCAGCCGCCCGCTGATCGGCGTGGTCTGCGCGCAGAGCGAGTGTGTCCCGGGTCATAATCACCTCAAGAATATCGCTCAGGCCGTCAAGGACGGCATCCGTCTGGCGGGCGCAGTGCCGGTAGAGTTCCCGGCGATCGGCGTGTGCGACGGCATCGCGATGGGACACATCGGCATGAAGTATTCGCTGGCTTCCCGCGAGCTGATCGCGGACAGCTGCGAATCCATGGCGCTGGCCCACGGCATGGACGGCATGGTGTTTATCCCCAACTGCGACAAGATCGTGCCGGGCATGCTGATGGCGGCCCGCCGCCTGAATCTGCCGGCGATGGTCGTCTCCGGCGGCCCGATGCTGCCGGGCAAGATGAAGGGCGACGCGCGCGACTATGACCTCAACGCCGTGTTCGAGGCCGTCGGCGCGTACAAGGCCGGCAAGATTGACGACCAGCGCCTGAATGAGGTCGAATCCAACTCCTGCCCGGGCTGCGGCAGCTGCTCCGGCATGTTCACCGCCAACTCCATGAACTGCATCACCGAGGTCATCGGCATGGCGCTTCCGGGCAACGGCACGATCTCTGCGGTCGATGCGGCGCGCATCCGCCTGGCGAAGATGACGGGCATGCGCGTGGTGAAGATGGTCGAGGAAGGTCTCACGCCGGACAAGATCATGACCGAGGCGGCCTTCCGCAATGCGCTGTGTCTGGATATGGCGCTGGGCTGCTCCACCAATACCGTGCTGCATCTGCCGGCGATTGCGCACGAGTGCGAGATCGACTTTGACCTCGATTGGGTCAACGAGACGAGCGCGAAGGTGCCCAATCTCTGCCATCTCGCTCCGGCGGGCCATCATCACGTGATCGACCTGCATCTGGCGGGCGGCGTGATGGGCGTGCTCAGCGAGCTCGCGGGCAAGGGTCTGCTGGACGAGAATGCGATGACCGCATCCGGCATGACGCTGGGCGAGGAGATCGCGCTGGCGAAGAACTACAATACGGACGTCATCCGTCCGTTCGATGATCCGTATTCTGCCACCGGCGGCCTGATGATCCTGCGCGGCAACCTCGCGCCGGACGGCGGCGTGGTCAAGCGCAGCGCCGTGGCGGCGGAGATGCTGGTTCACGAGGGCCCGGCCCGCGTGTTCAACAGCGAGGAGCAGGCGATCGAGGCCATCTATGCGGGCGCGATCAAGCCGGGCGACGTGGTGGTCATCCGCTACGAGGGCCCGAAGGGCGGCCCGGGCATGCGCGAGATGCTCAGCCCGACCTCTGCCATCTGCGGCATGGGCCTGGACAAGGAAGTGGCGCTGATCACCGACGGCCGCTTCTCCGGCGCGACCCGCGGCGCGGCGATCGGCCATGTGTCCCCGGAGGCTGCCTCCGGCGGCATGATCGGTCTGGTGGAAGAGGGCGATATCATCTCCATCAATATTCCGGACGGCAAGCTGGAGCTGAAGGTTGCGGATGATGTGCTCGCCGAGCGCAAGGCGAAGTGGGTCTGCCCGCCGCCGAACGTGACCAAGGGCTATCTGGCGCGCTATGCGAAGCTGGTGTCCAGCGCGAATAAGGGCGCGATTGTCGAATAATGAAATAAAAGGGAGCTGCAGGAGAATGCGGCTCTCTTTTTTTGATGCGGAAAAGGGAGATAAAGCTCAGTAACGATGATAAGCGCGAAGCGGAGAAGGGGTCTGGGGACTATGTCCCCAGGCAGGGGCTTGGGGATGAAATCCCCAACGTATCCCACGCGCGAAGCGCCCATCAGCAAGAATCTCAGAGGAACCGGAGGCAGGAAATCGCAAGGAGCGCTTGCGCGACTATGCAAGTTTCCTATGCCGAAGGTGACAATTGAGATTCCTGTATACTTTGATAGAATTTCTGCGTTCAGCCAACAGGCTGCGCGCTGCGCTGGGCCCA
>JAFWXL010000105.1 GCA_017545905.1 Clostridia bacterium
GAGGAAGAGCCGGAAGCAATTGAGGAAGAGCCGGAAGTGATCGAGGAAGAGCCGGAAGCAATCGAGGAAGAGCCGGAAGTGATCGAGGAAGAGCCGGAAGCAATTGAGGAAGAGCCGGAAGTGATCGAGGAAGAGCCGGAAGCAATTGAGGAAGCGCCGGAAGTGATCGAGAAAGAACCGGAAGCAATCGAGGAAGAACCGGAAGCAATCGAGGAAGAGCCGGAAGCAATTGAGGAGGCACCGGAAGCAATCGAGGAAGAGCCGGAAGCAATCGAGGAAGCGTCCGGAGCAGGGGCTGATCAAATGCAGGCGGGCGGCAAGGCCCTGCCGGTCATCCTGCCTGTTGGCGCAGCGCAGGAAAGCCTGTGGAAGATCGACGGAAGCAAGGAGCTTGTCGTTCGCTATCTGGGCAGGGAGAAGCGCCTTGTCTATCCTGCTCAGGTTGACGGTGTGCGCCTGAAGGGCATTGCAGATGCAAAGAAGGGCAAAAAGCGCAAGGCATTCAGGAAGATCACCGAGGTTGTCATTCCCGAAGGCTATACATCCATCGGCGATCGCGCTTTTGCCGGCTGCAAGGAGCTCCGCTCGGTGAAGCTGCCCTCGACGCTGGAGACCATCGGCAAGCAGGCCTTTGCAGGCTGCAGCAGGCTCAAAACCGTAGAACTGCCCAGACAGGTCAAAAGCGTGGGTAAGGGTGCGTTCAGGGATTCCGGCGTGAAGCAGCTCATCGTGCATGGAAAGTCTCTCAGCATCAAAAGGAGCGCGCTCAAGGGCTGTCCGAAGGCATATGTCTATGCGCCCTTTGGCGCAGAGGCGCTTAAGCGCTTCCCGAAAAGGGCAAGATCCATTGCAGAGATTGAGGAATAAAGAGAAAGAGCGGTCACCGGCTGAAAAGCCGGGCGACCGCTCTTTGTGCGTATACGGAAAATGGCGAAAAGGCAAAAGGACGCTGCCTGATCAGAGATCGCCGGCAAAGAAGTAATTGTTCTTGCCCAGACTCTTGGCTTTGTACATGGCCTTGTCGGCTCGCTCGTAGAGTTGATCGAGATTGGTGCCGTCTTTATGGAAGAGGCTCACGCCGATGCTGGCATTGAGCGTGATGCCTGCATACTGCGTATTTGCATGCTTGATGGTGTCCAGCAGTGCGGCGGCTTTTTCCTCCACAACTTCGCGCTTGCCGACAAATCGCATGAAGATGATGAATTCGTCGCCGCCCAAACGGCCGATCAGATCGCTGGAGCGGAAGCTGCTCTTGAGCACCTGCGCAATGGTTTTCAGGCAGTTGTCGCCGGCTCTATGGCCCCACGTATCGTTGATCCGCTTGAAATCATCCAGATCAATGATGAACAGCGCATGCATGGAGGTGGAGGCGTGTTCGTCGGAAAGGGTCTGCTCGACCAGCTGGCTGACGGAGGAGCGGTTGAGCAGGCCGGTCAGCGAATCGTGCTCGGCACGCTCGATCATCAGCTGCTCCTGCGCCTTCTGCTCGTGAATATCCAGCAGCAGGGCGGTCATGCACAGATGGCCGCTGGCAGGATCGATGAGGTAGCTCATTTCGCTGCGCACCCAGCGCTCCGAACTGTCGGGGAAGAGGCGCTGGAATTCCAGAACGATCTTATGCCTGCCGCTTTCATACATTTCGCTCAGCGTTTCAGAGTTGAAATCCTTGAAGAAGAGATAGGCGGGCGAATTGCGTTCCCGGATATGCATGAGGGCTTCTGTGGCGATATCGTCCGGCTGGTCATAGCCCAGCACGCTGTATCCACGGATTGTCTGCGTCCGCTCGCCGACGATCTTCCATGTGGTCAGATCCAGATAGGCGGAGTAATACGCATTCTTGGGCAGGTTGAAGAGGGTGGTAATCTCCTTCTGATGGTGCTTGTGGGCAAAGTAGGTGCTTGTCACATCGCGCGTGATGCCCAGAATGCCCATCAGGCGCCCCTGCGAGTCGGTGAGCAGGTATTTGGATGTGGAGCCATAGCGCTGCATGCCATCGCGCATGCCCATCGGCTCAAGCGAGTCGATCAGATCCACGCCGGAGGCGAGCAGCTCGCGGTCTTCTGCCTCATAGCGGCGCGCAATCTGGGGATCGGACATGATCTCTGCGTCGGTATGGCAGATGATTTCATCGGCAGTGTGCAGGCCGAGATGGGTGGCAAAGGACGGGGATACGGCGCGATAGACGAGATCGACGTCCTTGAGGAACACGATATCGGAGCTGTTGGAGATCAGATACTGGAAGGCGGATAGCATGAGCATGGTGGTATCGCGGGAGGCGGGCGCTGCCTTGTAGGGCTCGGCCGCCTCCTCCTTGGGCGCCTTGTAGTGATCTGCCACAGAGAGGAACGCTTCGATGACCTTCGGGTTGAACTGGCCGCACTGCCCGTTGCAGATCATGGCGACTGCCTCTTCCACGCTGTAGGCTTCCTTGTATACGCGCGGGGAGATCAGCGCGTCAAATACGTCGGCAATGCTGGCCGCCTGCGCCCAGATGGGGATTTCGTTGCCCTTGAGGCCGTCGGGATAGCCCTTGCCGTCCCAGCGCTCATGATGCCAGCGGCAGATGTCGTAGGAATAGGCATAGAGCGGGTCGTTCATGAGATTGGGAATGCGTTCAAGCAGCTCACAGCCCTTGATGGGGTGCTGCTGCATGAGCTTGAATTCTTCCGGTGTGAGCTTGCCGGGCTTGTTGAGCACGTAATCCGGGATGGAGATCTTGCCCACGTCATGCAGCACGGCGGCGGTGGCGATCTGGGTGATCTGCTGGCGGTTAAGGCGATAGATTTCCGGATACATCTGCGTGAGCGCTTCGATCACTTCGCGCGTGATGCTACTGATGCGCTTGACATGGTCGCCGGATTCGCTGGAGCGGAATTCAATGGCCGAGGCCAGCAGGCTGAGCATGTCTTCCATGGATTCGCTCAGTCTCTTTTTCTGAACGCGGATGGTGGTCTTGAGCTTGTTCTGCAGGCGGCGCTGCTGATTGGCGATGATGAGCATCAGCACGATAATCAGCAGGAGCGCAAGCGTTGCAATGCGCACCGAGCTGTTCTCGATGAAAAGCTGGGTGAATGTGTAGCTCGGGCCGGTGATGGATGTGTGGCGGCGGATAGCCTCTACGCGGTCCCACTCGTCCAGGCTGGCGACAGCCTTGTTGAGGATGGAGTCGAGGTTGCGGTCGATAACGTGGGTTGTGCCGATGACGAACTGGTTTTCCGACTGGGAGATGCTTGCCATCAGCGAATTGCTCGGATCGTTCAGGACGATCTGTTCGGCCTGATAGGTGTAGGCACAGTAGCCGTCGGTCACGCCGCTTTTGACGGACTGGATGCATTCTTCCTGCGTGGCGTATTCGATGTAGTCGATTTCGTGGTGGGCGTTGTTGTAGGCGTATTGCGCAGGCGTGAGATTGGTGTAGATCAGCTTGGCGGCGGTGATGATGTCGCCCCGGCTGTCGTTGCGCCGGACCCACGAAAACGGCGCTGTGAGATACACGTCGGTGATGATGTAGCCCAGATCCTCTGCGAGGGAGAAATTGGGCGTCATGTCAATGCAGATGTCCGTCTCTTCATTGAGCATGCGCCGCGCGTAGTCCTCGCGGTCGGAGCAGATAATCCATTCGTAGGCGATGCCGGAGCGCGCTGCAATGAGATCGAACAGGTCGATCATGATGCCCTGCAGGCGGCCGTTACTCATATAGGAATAGGGATAGCGGTCCGGATTGACCAGTACACGGAAAACCGTGCCTTCGGCGTGCTTTTCAGCCAGATAGCGGCGTTCGCTTTCCGTCAGATAGAGCTGCTTGGTATGGTCTGTGTCGTAGTATTTATGCGGCAGATCGGTGCGCCAGTGGGCTTCTTCCAGCTCCATGCGGTCCAGCGCATGGTTGATCAGATCCAGCGTCTTCTGATCGCCCTTGCGCACAACGGCATAGATCGGCGCTTCGTTGAAGCTGTCCAGCGTCCATTCGTCCGTACGCGCGCGCAGGCTGGTAGAGACCAGCGCATCGACAGCGCCGCTTTGCAGGGCGGCTGCCATGTCCTGCGTGGTATCAAAATAGACGGAATGATACGTAAAGCCATTTTCCCGGGCAAAGTCGGCCAGCTCCCTGCCGCGGGAGGTGCCCTTGAGAATGCCGAAATTCAGCCCGTCATAGGTGCTGTAATCGCCGGAAATGATGCTGGTATTGCCGGCTTTGGTTGTGATCTGCGTTGCGGCGTTGCCGACGGAGCGGGAGGAGAAATCGAATTTCTTTTCGCGGTCTTCCGACCATTTGATGGCGGTGAGCAGGTCGATTTCGCCCCGCTCCAGAAGGCTTTCGCAGGCTGCGAGCGTCTTGTCCTGCGCGCAGTAGGTATACTCGAGCTGCGCATAGCGGGCCATCAGCTGCAGCAGATCATAGCCGTAGCCGCTGCGCGTTCCATCCTCCGCGATATTGTGATAGCCGTCAAAGGCGAAATAGCCCACGCGCAGGTTGGTCATCTCATGATCTGCGGCATGGGCGCAAAGCGGCGCGGCGCACAGGCAGATCAGCATGAGAAGCGCTGCAAGAATACGGTTTTGCAGGGAAAGGATGGTGCGCATGGCGGGCTTTTCTCCTTTTTTGTGGTCAGACAATGCGCAAGAATCAGGCTTGCGGGTTTCTTGCATTGGCGCTGAGGAAGCCTTCGGTGGTCTTGTCCTCTGTCATGGAGACGGCGAGCGCATATGCGGCGTCGATCAGGCTGCCTCGCTGCTGCGGGGAAAGCGCAGCGATGTGCTCGAGCACGCGCAGCAGCTCCTCCTCATCGCCCGGAGCGCAGAGGAAACCGTTTTCGCCGTCGCGGATCAGGCCGTCAAAGCCCTCGCCGCGGCTGGCGACGGCAAGGCAGCCCTGCGCCATGGCCTCCAGATAGACCATGCCGTAGGTTTCCGGGCTGGAGACCATGGCGAAGACATCGGCCTCTTTCATGGCCTGAATCACCGCTTCGCGCTGCAGCCAGCCGGTGAATGTGATGCGCGGATCATCGCCGGCGATCTCCTTGAGCTGCTTTTGCAGCGGGCCGTCGCCGATGATCGTCAGTTCTGCGTCAAAGCTGAGCCTTGCAAACGCGCGGATCAGACAATCGACGTTTTTGAGCGGAATCAGCTGACCGGCATAGAGCAGGCGCAGCGGACCGGGGCGGCGCTGCTTTTTCTCCGCGATGAAGGACGGCTGCGACAGCAGCGACGCGTCGATGCCGGTATAGACAGGCACAGGCGAGCCGCCGAGCTCGTCTCTGAGGTAGCTGCGCACGTTCTTGTTGCGATAGCCCCACGCGGGGATACGGCGGATGAACGCACGCACGTTGCCTTTGGGGTCGCGCTCCTGGAGCAGGGTGACGTCCATGTTGTGAAAATCGCCCAGCACGCACGGACAGCCGCGCACAAGCTCGGTCAGACCGGTGAACGTGGTCGGGAAATGGATGAAGACCTGATCGGGGACAAAGCGCTCCTTCAGGCGGCGCAGATGCGCATTGATGAGCATAGCCTGAAATCCCTCTGGATAAAAGCGCCGGGGTGTGAGCATCTGATAGAGAATCAGATGAACGGGCACCCCCTCCACCTCGTAATCCCGGTATACAGGCACGATGGCGCGCAGGCGGGACAGGGAGATCTCCTTCACAGGGCGATAGGAAAGGTGAACCACCTGAACGCTGTGTCCCTTTTCGATGAGCATCCGGGCGAAGTAATGGACCACCCTGGTGTCCTGCACGAGCTCCAGCGCTTCAGGCGCGGGGTAGTGGTGTGTGCAGATGAGGATATTCATGTTACAGCCTCCACCAGATCATACCTGCTTGTTCCATGTCGTGGATCGGATAGAGCCCCTTGACGTCGATGAGCACGCGGCCGGTATCGGTGTTTTGGCGGAACATCTTCCTGAAATCATCCATGGTCAGCGCGCGGAACTGCCTGTGCGCTACGGCGACGAAGATGCAGTCCGCATCGTGAATATCCTCCATCGGCGTGAGGCTGACGCCGTATTCGCTCAGCGCCTCGGCGCTGTCGGCGCAGGGATCGGCAACGATGGGCGTGATGCCGTATTCCTGCAGGCGCAGGATGATGTCGTTGACCTTGCTGTTGCGGGTGTCGGGGCAGTTCTCCTTGAACGTGATGCCGAGGATGACGACCCTGGCCTTTTTGGGCGTCTGGCCGCAGAGAATCATTTTCTGGATGGCGGCGTCGGCGACGAAGCGGCCCATGGAGTCGTTGATGATGCGGCCGTTGAGGATGATCTGGCTGTGATAACCCAGCTTTTCGGCCTGATAGGTGAAGTAATACGGGTCCACGCCGATGCAGTGGCCGCCGACGAGACCGGGGCGGAATCCCAGCGCATTCCACTTGGTATTCATGCCGTCGACCACCTCGTTGGTGTCGATGCCCATGCGGTCAAAGACGATGGCCAGCTCGTTCATGAATGCGATGTTCACGTCGCGCTGGCTGTTCTCCACAACCTTGATCGCTTCGGCGGTCTTGATGTTGGAGACGGGATGGGTGCCGACCTCGATGACGATGTCGTATACGCGGCGGATGTCTTCCAGCGATTGTGCATCCATACCGGAGACGATCTTGTGGATATTCTCCAGCCGGTGCACGGGATCGCCGGGATTGATGCGCTCGGGGGAATAGCCGACCTTGAAATCCACGCCGCATTTGAGGCCGGATTCCTTTTCCAGAATCGGAATACAGAAATCCTCCGTGCAGCCGGGATAAACGGTGGACTCGTAGACGACGATGGAGCCGGGGGTCAGGTTGCGGCCGATGATGCGGGATGCGCCTTCCACCGGCGTAAGATCGGGCGAGTGATCGGTATTCACCGGCGTGGGCACGGCAACGATATGGAAGCGGGCCTCGCGCAGGTGGGATTCATCGCTGGTGAAGAAGACCGTGGATTCGCGGATGGCCTCGTCGCCAACCTCGCGTGTGGGGTCTTTGCCGGAAAGATAGGCGGCGATCTTTTCCTTGTTCAGATCAAAGCCGATGACCTGAACGCCCTTGCGCGCAAAGGCCACGGCGATGGGCATGCCGACATAGCCCAGGCCGATCAGCGACAGCTTTTCCTCGCCGGAAATGATTTTCTCATACAGTCCCATAATAGCGCTTCCTTTCATTCTTCTGTGCGTTTCTCCGCATGGTTTTCTGCGTGCTTTTCCTCAAAGCGGCGCCATGCCTGCTCAATGCGGCGCGGGTCGAACCGGTCGCCGATTTCGATCGATTCGGATTCAAGGCGCTGCCTGTCGATCACATCGTCAAAGCGGCCGATCACGCGCGCGGGCGCGCCGCCGACCACCGTGCCGGGCGGCACATCGCGCGTAACGATGCTGCCGGCGGCGACAATGGCATTGGGGCCGATGCGCACGCCGGGAAGCACCTTGACGCTGTGCCCCAGAAAGACATTGTCCATGATCTCGATGCAGTCCAGATGCTCCTTGCACGGGCCTCGGCCCATCCTGTTGGCGAGCAGATAGATGACGTCGTGTGTGATGAATGTGACGTCCGCCGCGACGACGACATTGTTGTGCAGGCGGATGCACTTGGGATCGGACGGCAGCTTGCGCGGCTGCCAGAACAGGTTTTCGCCGCAGGCGTCAAACACCTGATGGCGCAGAATGAACTTCTTTCTGCTGGAGGACAGCGGCAGCAGATAGAAATAGGCATTGCGTGCCAGCTGGCGCAGCAGATTGAAGACCTCTTTGTTTCCGGCCACGGCTGTCATCTCCCTCTGGTATTGATTTGCTCTTGTATATAGCCGTCGATGGAATCGACGATGGAATGCGTATTGGACTGGTAGGAGCGGAAGGTCATGCGCTCTGCTGCAGCGATCTTCTGCACCAGCGAATCCGTATTCTCACAGGGCAGCACGAGGTTCAGATCGGCAAATGTGCGCATAATCTGCAGCTGATGGTCATCCACATGCTCGCCGTAGCAGGCAAGCCGGGGCACGACGATCACCTTCTTGGACAGCTTGACGGCATTGACGATGGCGCCCGTACCGCCGTGCGTGACCACGATATCGGCGCGGCGGATGGTCTCCTTGAACACATCCGTATCCAGAAAGGGCTTTGACGGAAAATGCACGGGGATATACGTGCTTGCGCCCGTCTGCGCAAAGATCTCATGCGATACGGCGCCGCTTGCCGCGAGATCATCCATGGCGCGAAGCAGACGGTCAAACTGGAATTTCTGCGAGCCCAGCGTGATGAAGATCATCAGTAGATTCCCCCCAGATAGATGGCGTTGGGATAGATCTCAAGCATCTGTTCCCACTGAACGTAGAACCGGTCGGCAAAGCGATAGAGAAGGCGGCCTGTCAGCGTGGGCGATGTGACCTTGGCAAAGGATTCGATGAAGATGAGCCTGCGCCTGAAGAGAATCTTGGCAATCAGGCAGAAGGGAATCACTGCCAGCGCGCCGGTGGAGATGACCATATCCGGCTTCTCTTTCAGAAAGATGGCAAGCGAGGAGAAAGCATTGCCGATCAGCTTGAAGGCAAACAGCGGCTCATGCCGGTTCACCTGACGGATCTCGTAGCTGCGGTTGCAGAAATGGGACGGCTGATACGGCGTTTTTTCGGTGATCACAAAGCTGTCATAGCGCTCCATCAGCGGGCGCAGCATGGACAGCTGCTCCAGATGACCGCCGGAGGAGGCGATGAATGCGAGCTTGTAGTTGTTCATATGTCTTTCCTCATTTCTGGTTGATTCCGTCAGCGCAGATTCAGGTATGCCCGGTATACGCCAAGCCCGGCGCATGCGCCCAGCATATTGCCCAGCACGTCCTCCAGATCGCATTCGCCGATGACCAGCAGATACTGCAGGGCTTCAATGGCACAGCAGAAGACGAGCGCATAGGTGAAAACGACGGCGAGGCTGTCGCTTCTGCCCGGGCAGCAGGCGCTCAGCAGAAAGCCAAAGGGCATGAAGAGGAGAATATTCATGAAGAGGTGCTTGAGCGGCAGCAGCGTGCCGGTTCTGAATGCCTTTGTGATATTGCGCAGGCCGAAGAGCACCCGCGTGCTGGTGGAGCCGTCCCGCGAAAAGAGCGTGACATAGCCGACCGCCAGCAGCGAAAGCAGGAACAATGCGGTCATACCTCTGCTGAGGCTGCTGCGCCAGCGGCCAAGACCGCGTATGCCAAGTCCGGCTGCCGCGGCGGGGCTCAGCACTGCCATGAGCATGAGCATGTCGTCCCAGCTTCCCGCAGACATGGCGCAAAGCGCCAGCGTGGCAAGCACGATCAGCGCAACGGGCGCCAGAAAAACGCAGAGCTGCGCTGTGGATGCGCGCAGCGTCTTTGCGCTGCCAAGCGCCAGAACGCTCATCAGATAGGCGCCAAGGACGAGCGCGCAGGTCAGAAAGGCGGGCATGCAGTTCCTCCTCAGTGATCGTAATAGACAAGCGTGCTGTCGTCGATGGACAGCCGGGGAATTGTGTAGGGATCGCTGTGATTACCGGGGAGCAGCGGACGGCCCCTGACGGCATAGGCGAGGCGGTAGCCGGCGCCGCGCATCAGCTCAAGCGTGATCTCATTATACGAGCCAAAGGGATAGGCAAAGAACAGACAGGGGCGTCCCAGAAGCGCTTCCAGCTTTTCCTTGGATGCGAGCAGCTCATGGCGCTGCTTGTCTCTGTCCGCGCGCCCAAGGCGGGTGTGATCCGTGCCGTGGGAGCCGATGGTCACCAGCGGATCCTTGGCAAGCTCCAGAAGCTGCGCCGTGGTCAGATAGCCCGGCTGATCGAGCTTGTCGCTCAGGACGAAGATGGTAAAGGGGACGTTTTCCTGCCTGAGAAAGGGATAGGCGATGGTGTAGACGTCTTCCAGACCGTCGTCAAACGTGACGGCGGCGCGGCCGGACGGGCGCTTTGGCTGGCCCATCTCTTCCAGCGGGATATAGGGCCCATGGCGGCGGATGAAGCTGAAGAACGCCTGCGTGTCGAGCTTGCGGGAGGTGAGCTCGATCGCGGGATGGCTGGATACATTGTGAAAGGCGTAGATCCGGTCATTGGGCAGCATCAGGAGCAGGCGCAGACAGAGTTTCTTGAGCAGGGATTTAACCATGATGCGCCTCCTGCGTGATGGCGGTAAACTGATCTGCGCAGATCTTCCAGGAGAAACGGTCCAGCAGCTCTTTGGAAGCCCTGACAAGCGCCGCTTCATCCGGCATAGGCGCTGAGACCCACTCTCCGGCCTGTTCGATGGTATCGCACAGGCAGTGACCGGGCAGGCCGGTCAGGATGGCGTCCGGGCCGGGTGCATGCAGCGCAGCAGCCGAGGAGCGATAGTACACCGATTCCAGAAGCGCCATGCCGAAGATCTCGCGCGTGCACAGGTTGAGAAAATAATCGCTGATATAGTGGATTTCCCACATCTTTTCATAGGGGACGCGCTCGATGAGCTGTACGCGGTCCTGAAGATTATGCTCGCTGATCTTCGCCTCGACGCTTTCCTTGAGATAACCCTCGCCGACCATCAGAAGCTTGAAGGGCTTGCGGCTGCAGATATCCGCAAAGAGCGAGATCGTCTCCACCGGGCTCTTTTCCGGCTTGAGGCGGCCGACAAAGCTGATGATCACATCGTTGTCGGTGTAGCCGTAGGCAGCGCGCAGCTGCGTGCGGTCGTGACTGGCGAAATCGGTTCTCAGCTCGGAGGGATCAAGGCCGACCGGCGCGACGGAGCAGCGGTTCACGCCCAGGGCGAGCAATTCATCCTGAACGGCCTTCGATTTGGCGATGACCGGCAGCTGCTTATAGATGCGCAGCGTGCCCATGGCAAAGGCAGCGTCCATCAGGCGGGACTTGAGATTGCGCTGCGCGCTGTGGGCGATGCCGATATAGGGGACAAACGCGATGCTGTGGCGCACACAGTAGCGGTAAATGCGGGGAAGAAAGAGCTGCGTATCGGAAAAGACGAGCAGGCCGTCGAGCTGCGGGTCGAGCACGTCCGGATTCATGAAGCCGTGTACGCCGAGCGCGCGCACGGGAATATCATACATATCCAGATTCTCGCAGATGACCCGGTGATCGGCGGGCTTGTCCATGGAGATGCACTTGTAGATGGTCACGCGGTGTCCGCCGGCGATCAGCGCCTTGCCAAGACCTATTTCCTGACTGTGGTAGAATCCCTTTTTGCCGAATCCGCTGACGATGGTGACCAGAATACCCAGACGCATAAGAGACTTCCTTTCGTAAATATGAATCAGCCGGCGCCGATCAGCGGCGCAGCTTGCCAAGCAGCATACGCCATTCATCCCTGTTCAGGACGATGGCAAAGTGAACGGCTGCGCCGACAGCGGCATACAGCGCGATGCAGACAAACAGGGTCAGCCAGCTCCGGGGCATGTACAGCCGCGAAAGGCCGGTGAAAAGCAGGGTGAGCACGGCGCAGGAGACGACGTTGCGGATGATATTGGGATAGAACGTCAGCAGCGGGAACTTGAGCACATGCGCCATATAGAGCGGGTTGGAGACGAAATTGACGAAGCCGATCAGCACGACTGTCGTCCATACGACGGCATACACGCCAAGCTGCGTGCAGCGCAGCAGCACCACCATGGAAACGACATTGATCATGCCTGTGACAATGGTGATGATGCAGGGGATCTTCTGCTTGACGGTCAGCGTATAGATGTAATACAGCGGCTTCATTGATCCGCTGGCCACGCTGGTCAGCACGGTGATCACGGTCAGCCGGTAGACGAGGGCGATGTCCTCGCCGGGAATCCAGAGCCTGTAATAGACCATGCCCAGCGCGAAGAAGCCGGCAAAGGCGAGGTTGGAAAGCAGGGCGGAGAGCTTCATGGACAGCCTGAGCTCGCCAAGGAGGCGGTCCATCCTGTTTTCCGCGTAGGAGCGCAGGAACATGGGCTGAAATGCGTGGCCCACCACGTGATAGAGGCTGTGGAAGATGAGGTCTATGCTCTTGGCAATGGCGAGCTGGCCCATGGCAAGGGGCGTGAGCATCAGGTTGCACACGGCAAGGTCCAGACCGCTGTGAAGCAGCGCGCCCAGATCATTGGCCGAGGACCAGATGCCGTCCGCGACAAGCTTTTTGACGGCGCTTTTGCGGAAGTCGCCGGCGTGCACGCGCAGCTGCGGCGTGTATCGGCGGGTGATACGCCAGTCTGAAAAGATGATCACCATGCCGGCGCACAGCAGCGCCAGGCCGACGAGGCCGACATTGGCCCGGAACACGCGGAAGACGGCCAGAAGAACGGCCGCTTCGCACAGATACGACAGGAGCTTGAAGACGCCGACGATATCCAGCTTATCGGCGATGTAAGCGCCTGTGCCGTACACGCTGAAGACGGTGACCAGAAAAAAGCGCACAAAGACGAAGACAAACAGAAGCTTGACGTCGGCAACCAGCGCCTGCGGGATGACGAGCAGGCGATCCAGAAATGCGATGCTCAGCAGGGAGACAAACAGGATCAGCGCGCCCAGCACGACGTCGCCGAAGAATGTGGAGCTGAAATAGATATTCGCCGTTTTGAGATCTTGGTTGTGATAGGAGACGGCGATGTGTCTGGCGGCGAAGGAATTCAGCGCCAGCGTGATGATGGTGGCATACTGCGCCATATTCTTGGCCAGAGAGACGTAGCCATAGGCAGCCGTGCCGACGTTCCGGGTGATAAACGGCGTGAGGAACAGATTGATGAGATAATTGACGGTGAAAGCAGAGCCGGTGATGAGCATGGTCCGGATCAGCTTTTTCATCCGCGATCCGCTGGAAGACACGGCAGGTCACCTCCCTCGTATGCGCGCCCTGCTTTCTTCTTCCCTGCAGCATGCGGCGCCCAGCGTGAAAAACAGGAACATGGTCATGAATTCATGGGTGGCAAATGCGCGCTCGGTAAAGCCGAACAGCATAAAAAACAGGATGAACGCACTGCACCAGAGATAACGCTCCTCGTCAAGGGCGCGGATATTGCTCATGGAGACGAGCATCGACAGGAAGAAAGCGCCCACGCCCAGCACGCCTGAATTGAGCAGCATCTCCACGAGCACATTGTGCGTGCCGGAGAGCTGACGGGCCATGAAGGAATTTGCTTCGAAGAAACTGTGCAGCAGGTCGACGGCGTAGGGATCGCGCCAGAACATGGCATAGCCGTATCCGCACAGGGTATGGGACTGCATGATCAGCGACAGCGCAGCCTCCCACAGGGGAACGCGGCCCGTCAGCGTCGCATCCTTGCCAAAGAGCTCAAACAGCGGCGAGAAAAGCGGCAGGATCGTCATGGCCAGCACGAGAAAGCCGATGCTGCCTGCGATATACAGCCAGCCAAGCGGCAGACGGCTGAACAGAGGCGAGCGCTTCTGCAGTACGAGCAGATACATGCCGGCGACGAAGAGACAGAGCATACTGCTGACATTGTGCGTGAGTACCAGCAGGATCAGCTGGAGGCTGAGCGTGACGACAAAGATGGTGGAGGGAACGATGTGTTTTTCACCGTAAATCCGCAGCAGCACCAGCTGAACGAGAATACCGAAAGCCAGCTCCGAGCCAGCGCCGTTCTTGGCGGAATAGATGCCGACAAAATCGGCTGCATAGGCGGCGCTTTCGCGATGGACATAGCCCGGAAACAGGCCCACGAAGATCAGCGTCAGCGCGATAAAGATGATCTGCGCATAGTAAAGCCGCTCGAGCACGGCGCGCAGGGAAAACTGATTGCACAGCCACAGCGCAAACGCTGCGGTGACCGTCACGCGGATGCAGGTGATGATCTGCAGGCTCGGGCTGATGGAAACCAGCATGGA
Source organism: Clostridia bacterium (assembly GCA_017545905.1). GTDB lineage: Bacteria > Bacillota > Clostridia > Christensenellales > Aristaeellaceae > Ventricola. The sequence continues at coordinate 13,773 of JAFWXL010000105.1, forward strand.
ACTGACAAACAAGACGGCGGCGAACAGATAGATCGACCAGTATTTGCGGCGCAGATCAATCACGAGGATATCCATGATGCGCTCGCCGCTGGTCAGGAGCATGGCGCCGATCATCAGCAGGAACGAGCTGTAATCGATCACCGTGCGGAACCAGCCGCCGAGAAGGCGCGAATAATTGCCGGGAAAGCCAAGGCTGTTGAGAAAGATGAAGATGACGATCAGATCAACAGCGCTGCGCTTGCTCTGTGCGCGTGCATTCATGGAAACACCCTCTTTATCGATGGCAGGGACGATCAGTGCGTTTTGCGCTTGTCGTCCTTGCGCTTATCATCTTTGCGCCTGCTTTTTTTGCGCTTTTTGGGCTTGCTCCACTGCGGAGAATTCGACTCGCTTTCGTCCCAGCGGGCGCCGGAGGTCACGCCGTTGATGACGCAGCCGGCGATCATCGTGCCGGACTTGTCAAGGCGCTCCAGTGCATCGCCGATGACGTCGAGCGTGGAGGCGTCATAGCGCATGACGAATACCGCGCTGTCGGCGACCTGATTCAGGCGCATGGCATCGGCGACCATGCCCACAGGCGGGGTATCCATCAGAACATAATCATAGGTGGCAGACAGACGCTTAACCAGGCTGAGCGTCGTTTCATCCATCATGATGCCGCGGTGCTCCACGACGGTGGGCAGCAGATCCAGATAGCCGGTGAGCGTGGTGATCGCTTCCGCTTCGCTGATGTCGCCGCGATAGAGCGCGTTGAGCGAGTGTTCGTAATCCACGGTATCCAGAAACAGATTGCCAAGGCGCGGATTGCAGAAATCGAAGTCGATCAGCAGCACGCGGTAGCCCAGATTGGACAGGGCGACGGCGAGATTGGCGGCCACGACGGTCTTGCCTTCCTCGTGGGAGGCGGAGGTGACATAGATACACTTATTCAGCCCGGAGCCGAGGCGGTTGCGCAGAATATGCGCCATGGAAGAAAATTCCTCCACGATTTCATCGCGCGCGCCGGATACGGCCAGAGAAACCTTGTCCCGGGAGAACCAGTCGACATTGTCCGGCAGCGTGCCCAGCGTTTCAAGGCCCAGCTTGTCGCGCACGTCGCGCACGTTGGTGAGCGTGGGACGCAGCAGCACCTGCAGCGCGCTGATGCACACGCCCAGCACGAGACCGAGGAACGTCATGTACAGCCAGATGGACGCATTGAGGCTGCCGCCGACCAGATACTTGGCTGTGGGATTGTTGACGGAGGCGATGGAGCCGATGCCCATCGTCTGCTGGAAGAGCGGCTTGGAGATCGCGGTCAGCGTTTCCAGAATGCGCACGCCTTCCTCCGCGCTGCGCCAGTAGAGCGACATTTCGATGATGCGCGTGGTATTGTACTGGCGAAGGGTGAGGTTGGAGGCGATGTCTTTGGGGGTGATGCCCAGCAGGCCCATTTCCTCAATCACCTGGCTGAGCGCACGGTCGCTTTGCAGGATGTAGATCATCGGCTCCACCAGCGAATTGGCGAGCGTGATATCCTCATTGCGGGGATAGCCGGCGTTGGTTGCAGGATAATTGCCGCCGGCATTTTCCGACGTGACAACCGCAGAGGCGGTAATCAGGTATTCCTTGGTCATCTCTCCGCGCAGAAAGGAGAGGCCGGAGAGCGCGACGCCGATGGCAAGGCCGGCAAGCGTCAGCAGCAGGATCATGCGCTTATTCTTGGCAATCGCATGCAGGAGGTCGCCCAGTCTGAGCTGAATGGATGGAGAATTGTTCACGTCATTCACTTCCTCAATGGTTTATCTGGCTTTCTTTTTGCGGCGCAGGATCAGGAATGCGGAAGCTGCGCAGACGGCTGCGACGCCGCCGGCGGCCATCAGGGTATCCGCCGTGGTCCACATTGTATATTCAAAGGACTGGACCTCGCCGGTGTCTTCCACGAAGATGGTCTGCTGCTGCTGCGTGTTGCCGTCGACAATCAGCGCGTAGCGGCCCGGCGCGAGCCCCTCGAAGACCTCCGCAACGGCGCTGCTCGTCCACAGGCGGACGGCATTGCCGTTTTCGTCATACAGGCCCATGCTCACGTCGGAGCGGACGCTGCCCAGCAGCGTATCCGTCACGCTGATGGATGCGCGGACGATGCGGTTGATGACGTCGAGGTGATAGACGCTCTGCTCTTCAATCAGGCCCTTGGCAGAGACTGAAACGCTGTAGGGCTCCGCCTCGAATTTGTAATCCGGCAGCGCGGCGATCTGACGGATGCAGTAGGTGCTGTCCTTGTGCAGGTCGGTCAGAACGAAGCGGCCCTTTTCATCGGTGGTATGGACGCTCACATTGCGCTCGTCGCCGGCGCGGTAAACCTCAAAGTCGAGCCCGGCAAGCGACTGATGGCCGTAGGCTGCATCGCTGGCAGTGACGACGATCTGCGTCTTACTGGCGGTGTAATCCAGATACACGGCGGTATCGAATACGTCCTTCTTGCGCACGGTCACAGCGTCGCTCTCGGCAAGCCCGGCATAGTATTCGGGGATGCGCTCCTGCACGACGGTGTAGTCGCCCAGATACAGCTCGATGCTCTGTCCCTGTCCGTCCTCGCCGCAGAGGATGGCGTCGGCCGCCTCGCCGCGGGCATAGCGCATGGTGCCGTCCGGCGTGATGATATCCTGCGCGGCAATGACGCGGAATGTGCCGCCCGGAACGGGCAGGCCGGTGTCTGCATCGGTCATCCGGACGTTGATGATATTCTTGGAGGGCTCAAAGGGAATCCTGACGACATAGGGCTCGGGCCAGTCGTACGGCTCGCTGAGGTGGAAGGGCGCGTGCTCGGCGTCGTCATAGCCGTCCGGCGCGTTCTGCGCGCGGAAGTAATAGGATTCCAGCGGAATCTTTTCGGGCAGATAGAACGTGCCCAGCTCTGTGGTGACGAACTCCTGATACCAGACGCGCTCGGGATAATAGGTATTGAGCGTCTGGCGGACGTGGCCATCGCTGAAAAGCTCGAAGATGATACCGGGCTTGGGGATAACGCGGCCGGTTTCGCTGTCCACGATCATGGCGTATACGGCGGCCTTGCCGAATTCGCCGTAGGGATCGCTGCCGCCGTGTCCGCCACCTCCGCCGGAGGGATTATAGGGCGTGGGCGTCGGCGTGGGGGTGACGGTGGCGCTTGGCGTCACGGTGGGCAGGGGCGTGTAGGTATACAGCCCGCCTGCGCCGCCTCCGCCGTCGCTCCATTCGGTCTCGTCGCCTTCTTCGTCATCCTCATCGAAATCGCCGTCGCCGAAGTGCGGCGTGACCGTGGGGCGGGGCGTGGGCGTATACGCACCGTAGCTGTCCCATTCCTCCTGCGGAACATGCATCAGATACAGGATGAGCAGAAGCATGACCAGCATGGTGACCAGAAGCAGCGCGGAGAGGATATCCGTTGTGGACTGCCAGAAGCTGATTTCATCATGACTGCGTTTCTTCATAGCTTAGACCTCATTTTCCCTGAAACTGCTGGGGCATGGATATCTTGCCGGTCTTTGCGCGGCTGGTCAGCTCCAGGAATTCGCCCACGGAGACCGGCGCATGGAGCACAAATCCCTGGCCTTCGGTGCAGCCGGCGCGGCGCAGCTCGGTGAGCTGGGCCATGGATTCGATCCGGTTGGCGATGAGGGTCAGATGCTGGGTTCTGGCGTGCGTGAAGATCTGGGCGATGCTTTCCTTGGTTTCGCCCACGGAGAGCTTGAAGGCGTCCGGATTGGCGCCTGTGGTGCCGATGGAAAGGAAATCGCCGTCGAAGCTGTCCATGATCACGCGCAGGCCCTGGGCGCGCAGCGCCGCCTCGGCCTCCAGGATGAGCCTGCCGTGCTTAAGATAAGAAGACTCGCTGATTTCAATCTCCAGATAGCGCGGCGGAATCTTGTATTTTTCCAGCATGCCGGCAAAGAAAGCGGGCACGTCGAAGGCGAGGATATCCGTGCCGGAAATATTCACGCCGATGGGCAGCGGACGGACGCCGCTGTCGAGCCATTCGCGGATGGTCTTGAAGATCTCTTCCCAGATGTACTGGTCAAGCCGCGCGATGAAGCCGTTCTTTTCGATCACGTCCATGAAGGCGGACGGTCCCAGCAGGCCCAGCTCCGGATTGTTCCAGCGGATGAGCGCTTCGCTGCCGATGATCTCGCGGTTGAGCAGGTTGCAGCGCGGCTGCAGATAGAAGCAGAATTCACCGTTGTGGATGGCCTCCTGCACCTTCTGCACGATAGCCTGACGGCTCTCGCTCTCGCCGGTGGCAGCCTCGGCAACGCCCCTGGGCAGCCTGTCGAGCTTGTCCAGAATCGCTTCGACGCTTCTGCGCTGGAAAAGAAGATTCTGCTCCTGCATGGAGGGCATGATGTGCATATGGAAATCCAGCAGGAACAGATTCATTTCCCGCACGGTGATATTCCACGTCAGCTTATAAATCAGGTTGTAAAGGATGGAGAGGATGACGCCGGCGATGGAGGAATAGAAGGCGAGCTCAATGCCGCTCAAAAGCGTTTCAACGCTGCTGAGCGCGGCGTCGACGGAGCTGAAGCCGATGTTGGAAATGCCCATGATCAGACCGAGGAACGTACCCAGCAGACCGATACCGGTCAGCGTGCCGGGGATCTGCAGGCATGCGCCCTGCCAGCAGTACAGCGAGAGAGAATCCTCGTTGATGACGGTGTCCACATCGCTGATGATTTCGCCCCGGCTGTGCTGGCGGTTGGCCTTGTTCATGTATTCCTTGAAAAGCCCGCTAAGCTTCGGATAGCGGAACAGCTCCGGGGACTGCTGCAGAACGAGCCAGGGATCATTGGAACTGGCGCCGGCAATGCGGCGGATGCTCTTGCGTGCGGCCTTGAAATTCTGGCAGAAATTCGTGCACGGAAGAATACCCATGATCAGGCCGAGCACGACGATGACGCACATCACGCCGACAAAAAGAAGGGAAACCGGGTCCGGCGACATGGCGACCATCAGCGCGCCGGAGAGGACGAGAATCACTGCGGAAGTGATAAAACCTTTATTCATAAGCTTTTGCACCCCTATGCATGAAATTTGATCTTTGCAAAACCGGTTAAGAGCCGGAAAGCTTGAACACGGCCAGCGCCGTTCTGAACAGGAGCCGGATATCGTGCCAGAGGGAACGCGTGCCGATATAGGCGATATCCATATCCATCCATTGATCGAAGCTGATTTCGTCGCGCTTGGGCTGCACCTGCCAGATGCAGGTCAGACCGGGCGTGACGCTCAGGCGCATCTCAGCGTAGCGGCTGTACTGCTCCACCTCGCGGGGAAGCGGCGGACGGGGCCCGACGAGCGTCATGTCGCCCTTGAGAACGTTAAGCAGCTGGGGAAGCTCGTCCAGGCTGGTTTTGCGCAGGATGCGGCCCAGCCGCGTGACGCGCGGATCGTTGGCGATTTTGAATACCGGGCCATCCTTTTCATTGAGCGCTTCCAGTTCCTTTTTCCGTGCTTCCGCATCAACGTACATCGTGCGGAATTTGTACATGGTGAAGGGCTTTTTGTGCCGTCCGATGCGCGTCTGGCAAAAGAGCGGGCTGCCCTTGGGATCATCCAGAAAAATGGCCAGCGAGAGAAAAAGGAAAAGCGGAGACAGCAGGATAATTGCCAGCAGGGAAACGGCAACGTCAAGCGCGCGCTTTTGCTTCCAATAGGAGCGTCGGCTGCTGCCGTATGTGTTTTGCAGCAGGAAGCTGCGCTCCTCGTTGCTGGAGCATTCCAGCAGCGTCTGCAGGTCGGCAGACGCCTTTTCCATACAGGTCAGCACGTCGGGATCGAACGCGCCGCATTTTCCCTCGAGAATCATGTTCATCGCCTCTTCATGAGAACGGGCGACGCTGTAGTTTTCTGCGGTCAGCGCGGAATACACCTCGGCCACAGAGACGATGCGCGCATGCAGCGGAATCTCGTCGCCGCGAAGACCGTCCGGATAGCCGCTGCCGTCGTGACGCTCGTGGTGATACAGGCAGATATCGCGCAGGATTGTGCGCTCGTGTTCGCTCAGGCCTGTGATCTCGGCGACCTGATCGATAATCTTGGCGCCGGTCTGCACGTGTTCGCGATAGGTCAGCTTTTCTTCTTCGGAAAGCGGGCCTGTCTTGCGCAGCAGGCGGTCGGGGATGGCGATGATGCCGATGTCGTGCAGGGAAGCGCCGATGAAGATCAGGTCCAGATCCTCTTTGGGCAGGGGATGCCCGGCAAACATGGCATTGTAGCGCAGGCTCAGCAGCTTGGTGATGTGCTTGACGCTGTTGAAATGCTGCTGGGAACTCTCGAAGTGATACTTCATCATGACCTGCGCGAAATCGACGATTTTCGGAAGATTTCTGCTGGACGACAGCAAAGAATGATGATGGGTCATATCGATGCTCCTTTATTCCCGGGCGGATGCTGCGCTGCCCGGGACTTTTGTATATGCGGCGATTATGTGACACATGGATAAGGCCATTTTCCACATATTATATTTATCTTAATCATATTTTACCGCGGATTTCCGTTCTGTGGTATGGGAAATTTGAACAAAATATGAATAAAACATGGGCAATATTTATGCGGTTTTGTCGAATTGGCTGGACGGTTGGTATAAATTCAGATTCCGTATGCCATGACGCCCAGCACCGCTGAAACCATGATCAGCACAATCGGCGAGGTTTTTTTCTTCAGAACGGCCTTTGAGCCGAACATCACCGCGCCAAGCACGGCGCTGAGCACGATGCTGCGCCAGTCGGGGGAGAAACCGCCTTTGAGACCGAAACAGTTGTTCAGGATCATGTATATGCCGGTTGCGAGGACAACGCCGGTTACACAGGGTTTCACGCCGCGAAGAACCGCCTGTACGTAAGGATTCTTCAGCAGCGTTTTCAGCGCGATCATGATCAGCAGAATGATCACAAACGACGGAAGGATGACCGCAAGCGTGGCAAGGGCAGCGCCGGGCAGACCCGCCTGGCTGTTTCCGATATAGGTTGCCAGATTCACCATGATCGGGCCGGGCGTGCTTTCGCTGACGGCAATCATGGCTGCGAGCATTTCATCGGACAGCCAGCCATAGGCGAGCACCACATCCCGGATCAGCGGAATGGCGCCGTACGCGCCGCCGAACGCAAACAGACCGACGCGCAGAAAGCCGAGAAAAAGATCAAAACAGATCATTGATCAGCACCGCCTTTCTGTGCGGGCGCAGCTTTGATCCAAAAGACCGACAGACTGACTGCGCCGGCGATAAGCATGAGGCTGATGGAAGAAAAACGCCAGGAGAAGAGATTGATCAGCATCATGGCTGCGCATGAACACAGCATGATGGCGCGGGGCAGCGGCTTTTTCTGCATCTTCCTGATCATCGTCACGGCAGCGTCGAGGATCAGAATGCCGACGGCCATTCTGACGCCGCGAAACGCGCTGGCCACCCATGTGATCCCGAGAAACTGATCCAGCCAGGAGGAGAGCGCAAAGATGATCAGAAAGGACGGCATAACGATGCCCAGCGTCGCAGCCACAGCACCCGCCAGCCCGCCCATTTTATAGCCCACATATGTGGCGGCGTTGATGGCGATGGGACCGGGCGTGGACTCGGCAATGACGGCGACATTCATCATCTCATCGTGCGTGATCCAGTTTTTCTGCTCGACGCAATTGTTTTCAATCAGCGAGATCATGGCGTATCCGCCGCCGAAAGTGAATGTACCGATCTTGGCAAATGTCACAAACAGGTCAGCCAGAGTATTCATTTTGATGTTTCCTCCTTCTGCTGTGTGAAGCTGTACGCCGGCATCTGCAGTCAGACTTGAGCTTTTTATGTATTTTCAGGCACGCCGGCATGCATCCGGCAGGGAGCTGCATACACCGCATGAGCTGGTATTGATTCAATTGTATGCCTGAAATGCGATTCCGTCAACGATAAAACGGAACGCGATGATATATCTGCATGCAAAGCGGCGGATATGGGACGGATGAAGTGCTGCGCTAGATTTCATACGCAGTGTGAACGATTTGATTTGCAAAATTGAGTATAATCGCTTGACGGTAGTCTTGACTGGGCGCTATAGTAGTGTCAGATACTGATTTGACTTAAGACAGGGAGACAGTGACATGGCTGCCAGAGAAGATACGCCGGATAAGAGGCGGGAATTTGAAATCAAGCGCGAAAAAGTGCGTAAATACCTGCCGATGCTCGACGGCGGAAAATGGAAGGAAGACGGCCTGATCGGCAGAGGCGGAAATGGATCCGTATTCAAGGTATACAGCATAAACGGCCGCAGGCGCGAGGAAAAGGCGGTCAAGCTGATCTCGATCGATTCCCGGCATGTGGACCTGAGCAGCTGGCAGAGTATGCTCAGGCGCGGCGAGATCACGCAGGAGACGTATCAGAAGAATACGTGGAATGCGGTATACAACAAAACGCCGGAAATGTACTTCATGTCGCTGCTGTCGGCATGCCCGAACATCCTGACGTATGAGGATTATCTGTTTTTTGAGACGGATTACGATCGAAAGTGGAACGTTCTGGTTCTGATGGATATCCTCACGCCGCTGGGCAAATATCTGAACAGGCCGGGCGCGGGAAAGCATGACGTGCTGTACATGTGGCGCGATATGACGCGCGCGCTGGAGTTCTGCAATTCGTACGGTATTCTGCATCTGGACATCAAGGAAGCGAACATCCTTGTCGCGCAGGACGGCGTGTACAAGCTCATCGACTGGGGCCAGGCGCACAGCGAACAGGATATCGCAAGGCTCATCCTCGAGCGGCGAAGCGTGTGCTTCGGCACGGAGAGCTACATGGCGCCGGAGGTCTATCAGAGGCCTGCAGTCGTATATGACAAGCGTGCGGATCTGTACAGCCTCGGCCTTGTCGTGTATCATTTTTACAACCACGGATGCCTGCCTTTTGCAGACAAGCCGTGGGGCCAGATGACGGAGGAAGAGCGCGATCGCGTCAAGCGCCGCCGGCTCAAGGGCAACGAGCTGCTGCCCCGTCCGGCAGGCATCGACGATGACATATGGCGCGTGCTTGAAAAGGCCTGCGCCTATGCTGCTGCCGACCGGTATCCCGATGCAAAGACGCAGCTGCGGGATATCGAAGCGCTGATTCAGGCCAGAGAAAAAAGGATTGTCCTCAGCCGCGGACAGGGGCTGCTCATCGGCGCTGCTGCAGTACTGGCGGCTATGGCGATCGGCATTGGCGCGATCGTGCTGACCTCCAGCAGCGATTCAGGGCCGAAGCCCGCAGCGCCGGCAAACAGAGTATCGGCAACGTCCACGCCGAGCCCGACGCCCACGCCGAGCCCGACGCCCACGCCGAGTCCGACGCCCACGCCGAGCCCGACGCCTACGCCGAGCCCGACGCCCACGCCGAGCCCGACGCCCACGCCGAGCCCGACGCCTACGCCGAGCCCGACGCCTGTATCGCCGGCGGCATGCGAGCATGTCGTCGAACTCGTAAAGGTTGGTGAAGAAAACGTCAGATATCTCAGAAATGATGACGTATATTGCCAGTCGTATGATGTGGTTTACAACGCGCAGTGCAGATTGTGCGGAGAGATCATCAATCAGCGCCGGATTACGATTCATCGTGAGCATGAATATGATGCGCAGTTCAGATGTATGGAGTGCGGCTATGAAGCTTTTTCTAACCGTGCCGCCGCGGCCGAACCGACCCTGACGCCTGCGCCGACCGCAGCGCCAACGCCTGTGCAGTCCATGATGAATGGCAATACATTTGAGGGCACGGCAAAGGGATGGAACGGAAATGACATGTCTGTCGTCCTGACGATTGAGAATGGCATGATCGTCAATCTGCGGCTCATGGATGAACATGCCTCAGACCAGATGTGGAAAGGCTATGAGCTGGCTGTCGGCACAATCTTCAGAAAAGACGTCGGGTATCTCCAGCGGCATTCTGCGGCAGAAATCCTTGAAGATGTGAAAGCCTATGCGGCCGGCAGCGGACAGAAGCTCACCAGCGGCGGGCAGGATGAATACGCGGTGATAACATACATTGACGCGCTCAAAGATGCGCTGAGCAAAATCGGAAACTGATTGCAAAGCATGCGGGCAATGCGGGCGATTGCGTGTGTTTTGGATGGCGCTGTTCCCGTTTTTCTCGATGGCAGCTGCTTTTTGGCATGGTCATTCCAGCGGACGGTTTCCCGTCCGTCCATCAATCTGTATAGCAAAAAAGACCTTTTCGCAGCTGGGAGGATGGAAAGGAAGGAGTTATCCTTCACTTTGCACCAAAGAAATACCGAAACAGTAAGCCCGCCAAGGCTTACTGTTTCTTGTTCTGCGTGATAGAATGAAAGCGACAAACTTGAATTTGACGGAGGATTATATGGTTTTAGAAAATGAAAAATGTTGTGTTGAAATAAAGGCAGATTACGCCTATTACGCCTGTACCCTAGAGTCTACCGACAATCATTATGATGTTATACTTAATCCTTTTGATTATAAGAGAAACGAGAAGGTAAAGACACTTTCTATTCATGTCGATTTGTTTGAAAAAGAGTTTCACCTCGCATTATTAGGTCCATTCTATATATATGATGATAATTGTGCTGTTCTCGAAGATGAAACATTATCTGTTTTACAGGGTTCTGTAATTACTCAAATTGGAATTACAGATGGCACTATAATTCGTCACATATGGCTTAATTGCTTTGATGACGATTTTTGTGCGATGTATTTTGCGATATATAGAATTAATAATGGTTATGTCTTACTTGCAGAAACAGAAATTACAATGGTGGACCTTGACTTTAACAAAAAATGGTCTTTTTCAGGAAAAGGTATTTTTGCTTCTTTTAGCGGCAAACATTTCCTTGAGATATCCAACAATTCTATATGTCTGTATGACTTTGAAAAGAATTATTACGAGATTGATTTTAATGGAAATCTTCTTCGATAAATTCCAATTTGTTGAGCAAATCAAAGCAGATTTTCTCCCTCTTAGGAGGGCGCAATTATACGCACCGTTCCTGTGCATTGCGTTTGAGGACTACATAAACAAACGAGCATCCAAACACGGATGCCCGTTTGTTTGTTGTTGGATAAATGGTTCCTTAAGAACCCTCCCCCCAGGAGAAGGTCTTTTGCTGTATGATCCGGGTATGCCTTCAGATTCAGGCGTCCTGCAGCGGATTTTCAGTCTGGCGGAACAGGCGGTTATTCTCCATCAGCTCGTCCAGCGTAACCGGGCGATAGCCGTTGAGCATGCACCCTGCATTCAGGGCGTGGTCATAACGGCTCATGAACTGATATACTTCGTCCCTTCTGCCGTGCAGATGGCCGAAGACATGGTATCCGCCGCGGCGCTTGCCGTTCCATTCCGCGACCGGGAAATGACACAGGCTCACCTGACGGTCCTGATCCATGATCCGGGCCATTTTCTCCACGGAGGCAAAGCGGGCCAGCGCCTTTTCATCCTGAATGGTCATGAAGTCGTGATTGCCGATGATCAGATGCTTGCGGCCATTGAGCCTGCGCAGATACCAGCTGGCGGTGTATCCGTTGCGGTATGCAAAGTCGCCGACGATATATACGTCGTCCGTATCGGTGACGCGTTCATTCCACAGACGGATGAGGGCTGCATCCATCTCATCGATGTCTGCAAAAGGACGGTGGTCCATCTCAAGCACGTTCCTGTGCCCGAAATGCAGGTCTGAAATATAGTAGATCATGATACTTCATCAGGCGGCCGATCGGTTTCGCGTGAATTGTGTCCGTTTACTTTCCGTTCCAGCGGGCATGCTCCACCGCGCCGACAAACTGCCGGCAGTCGGAGAGATTCTGCGCCTCAAGCCAGAATACGTCGCCGTCGGCACGGAAAAAATCGACGGTGACAGGCGTGCGATTGTCGAAATACTGCAGTTCCATACCGTAGACGATGTTGCCCTGCCAGCTTTGGAATCTCTGGTGCGCATCCTTGACCTCGCGCATGGAATGGCCGCGATAGGGGTTCATTGTGGAGCCGCGGTCAACACCCGAGTGCAGCTGTTCCAGCTTCTGCACGTTCTGATATTCCTCGGACATATCCACCAGCTTCACCGCAGAGAGATCCTTCAGGCTGTATTTTTCATGACTGCCGCAGACTACATAGAGCATGCCCTGCGTCCTGTCCAGCGCGGCGGCAGCGCAGCTGGTCGAGAATACCTCGTCGGCATGACCACCGTTTTGCTGAACAAAGAAATCCAGCTGCTGATCGTTCGCGCTCTTGTTCCGCTGTGCAGCCTGCTGCTTGTCTTTGGATTCGCTGCTGGCATTCCACAAACGCAGCATCGTCACCACAAAACCAAAGGCAATAATCGCCAGATAGATTTGAAGATTATCCGACATTGCAGATTCCTCCTGATTTCTTTTGTTTTAGAATTACTGACAATATTATACCATGGGTAATTCTATGATTCAAGAAAAAGGCAGAGAATTCATGTAAACTCTCTGCCCCTGATCAACGATGCGCATGAAATCCGGTTATGCTTTTTTGTTTTTCTGCGGAATCTGATGGAAGACGCCGTCTTTATCCACAAAATCCACGGAAATGTATTCCCTGGTCTGCTGGGAGAGATTCTTCTTTTTCAGAGACTGATGCACCAGCGACTTGAGACCGGCATAGATGACCGCAAAGACGGGAACGCCCACGATCATGCCCGGAATGCCGAACACACCGCCGAAGAGCGTGATGGCGAAGATGACCCAGAAGCCGGTCAGACCGGTGGAATCACCCAGAATCTTGGGGCCCAGAATGTTGCCGTCAAACTGCTGCAGCAGGAAAACGAAAATCACGAAATACAGGCAGTTGAGCGGCTGCATCGGATTGATCACAAAGATCAGGATGGAGCAGGGAACCGCGCCGATGAAAGGGCCGAAGAAGGGAATGATATTGGTGACGCCCACCACCAGGCTGACCAGGGCAGCATAAGGCGTCTTCAGAATCGTCGTTCCAATGAAGCAGAGAATGCCGATGATCAGGGAATCGAGCACCTTGCCGCTCAAAAATCCGATAAAGGTTTTGTGGGTAAAGCGGAAATTGCGGATGACGGTATTGGCGGTTTCATTCTGAAACACGGCATATACGACCTTCTTGGCCTGGCCGGCAAAGGTTTCCTTTGCGGCGAGCACATAGATGGCGATGATGAATCCGATGATAAACTCCCACAGGACGCCGATGGTATTGAACAGGCTCAGGGAGAACGATTTCAGCAGCGAAGTTACATTGGCCAGCAGGGTTCCGTTGAGCCAGGTTTCCAGTTCTCCGGAATACTGTTCAAACATGCTGGCTACCGATTCTGCGATGGCAGGATTATCCTTCAGCATTCCATACAGCCAGCTGCGCACGTTCGTGATATAGGTATCCGCATTGTAAACGATGTTGCTGATGCTGGGGACAATCTGGGAAATCAGCATGGAACACACCGCATACACAATGGCGAGCACCAGACAGCTTGTCAAAAGAATGCCGACACTGCGGATGAGCGCGCGCATCTTAGCCGTTTCCCTGATTCTGCATTTATGTGCCAGTGCGAACAGAATGCGCCGCTCGATAAAATTCAGGATCGGCGTCATCAGATAGGCGATGCCAAAGCCAAACAGAACCGGCATGAGCATCTGCGCATAGGAGCCGGCAGTATTCATCAATGTATCGGTATGAAAAATCAGATAGGCAAAACTGATGCTTGCTGCGATGACCGCAAAGGCGGTCAATCCCCATTTCACATATTTGCTGTTGATCGTTATCTTCATCTTGGCTCCTGCTTTCTGTTGGGTTGCGGCTGCGGCAAAGCGCACAGGCATGCAAAGACAATATGATCCCTGCGGCAGCCGCATATTCAGAATCGCTGGTCAAAACGCTCTGAAACTACAGCATAATTATACAGCGGTTTCAGAATGTTAGGAAGTGTTTTATTGAAAATTTCACAAACAAGTTACATTTCTTCACAGCATCTGATTCTGCCCGGCGTCAGGCGACGGGACGCACGCTGAAAAGAATGTTTTACCGGTATGGATTCCCTGAATGGAAATGTGCATTCCGTGTTCGCCGGTGTTCAGAATGGTGATGTTTCCCTGCTGTGTGGGCTGGTCCGGATTGCCCGTCGCCGTCGGGCAGATGCTGCCGTCATTGATATAGATGTTGTTTCTCAGTGCATCCATCTCGACGGCAGGCGCTGTGTGCGTGTGCCCGGAAATGAAGATCACATGCTTGCTGCCGTCAATGATGCGCTGCAGCCTTGCGTCCTGCTCTATGGTGATGTATGGCGTCACGGCGCGCAGCGGATTGTGTGCAAGAAGCGGCGGATGACACAGCACGATCCGATGCGATGCTTCGCTTTTTTCCAGCACGGATTCAAGAAAGCAGAGCTGTTTTCCCCGCTCCGGAAAGAAGAACATCTTCTGATGATAAACCGGATTCAAACCGATGATATCGACATCGGGGCAGAGTCTGTGGAAAAATGCGCCGCTTCCGTCGGGACAGTATTGCGCCTGCGCAAGGATGCTTCTTTCGAACGCTCTGAATGCCGCATCGTCCCGTGCGGGATTGTCATGGTTTCCCGCCACGGCATAGACCGGCACGCTGCCCAGACAATCCTGAATACATGCGTGCAGCAGATCGAATTGCTCCGTTTGCGCCCGGTCTGTCAGGTCGCCTGCGATCAAGAGCGCATCCGGCTGCGCTGCGGCCTTCAGGGCACAGCGTATCCGATCTGTTTTGCGGAACAGGTGAATATCACTCATGACAGCGATTCTCATTTGATGCGGCTCCTTATCCTTTGAAAATGGGCTGTATGCACGCAGCGGCGCGGATGGCCTTGTAGTTGATACCGGCTTTCCTTGCCTGGGCACAAAGGTTCTTTGTCTGCAATGTATACGCTTTGCCGTCTTTGATAAAATGCGTTCCGCATTGTCTGAATTCAAACGATACATTTTTTCTGATGCACTGCTCCCGGATATTCAGCACCCAGGCGTAATCAAGCGGTCTTGCATTCGTGTCCGATTCACCGCCGACAACCACAAGCTCAATACCATCAAGATATCGTTCTATATCAATGGCTTCGATAAGAGGCTGAGCCGTTATACATTTATGCTTGATGGGAAGCTTTTCAAAAATTCCGAGTTTATAGTCTGCATTCTTTTGATTCTCAACCGTACAGCAAACGACCACGTTTTCATAACCATCCCCCCAATCCTCGGGGATGCAGTCCATAAACCTGTCGATGCGCTTGGTAAGGAAGAGAAAGGTACAATCCTCGCGCTCCTTTATCATCTGCCAGCATTCCGCGCGCCATGCATCTGCTTCCTCGATCAGAAAATCGGTGGAAAAACAGGTATATACAATGCCGGGTTTCATTTTGTAATTGCCGTTCTTTAAGTGTTCTATGGGTTTTGCAAAGTCCTTTGTTTTTTCAATGACGCTTGTATCAACTCCACGCTTTGCGTCGCCCTTGTGGATATAGCAATAGAGGCAGCCGTCGCTGCACTTTTTGCATCCTCTCCACGGATTCCACATTGCCATATTCTCACCTCGTCAGATTCAAGTCTATCGAGTACATCATAGCACGAATAAAACCGAGCAGCAATCATATATAGAAAAAAGCAGAGGATTCCCAAAACCTCTGCTTCCGGAAAACAATGCACCAAGCAATGCGAATGCGCCGCTGCCAACTGTGCGCGCACGAAAAATGAGCATAAAAAATCACCACAGGTTTATATAAACACCGTGTGGTGATGTGGTGGAGCATACCGGATTCGATACCTGAGACCTCTGCAATGCGAATGCAGCGCGCTGCAGAAGATGAGTAACTAAGCCTCAGTATATGAATATCTGCCAAATAGAAATCCATTTCATGATTCGTCAGTTTTGTTGGTGATGGGGGATTGATGGACACTATACCGCCCGGGTTTTTGAGGATCAATATACAATGGCACCTTGCTGCCGATGGGATACGCTGCTTCAGCTTCAGCTTTCGTCTTGAAGCCGCGCCAGACAAAAGCTGTGTAGGTTTCGCCATTATAGGCGTATCTGCATTGCAGCTCGCAATCCCAATCCTCATCACGGCTTTCCCAATAATCGTAGACTTCAGCCATTACTTCTTCCGTACAGTTTTTTTTGCGCTGTTCAGATTCATCTTCTATCAACCACCAAAAAACGCCGGCTATAAAAAGAATAATAAAGCCGATAAAGGACCTGAAAGAGTCCATGCTGCATCCCCCTTTTGATAAATTCTGAATACGGCAGTTCTGTATCGTTGCTTGTATATAAGTAATTATAGCATAATGCACATAATGAAGGCAACAAAAAAACCAGTCTTTGCAGACTGGTATGTGGTGGAGCATACCGGATTCGATACCTAAGACCTCTACAATGCGAATGTAGCGCGCTACCGAAGGATCTCTATCTCATCCCCTCGAATATAAGACTGTGGGTACTGAGGGGGGCAAATTGGAATTTGTCGCTCCGTCAAGCTGGAAGATTTCTCACCAATCACATATGTATTTCATCCTGTCAGCTCCAGTTAATTCTCGAATCACTCGACATGGATTTCCTGCTGCTAAACTATATGGAGGAATATTTCTTGTTACAACGCTTCCTGCACCAATTACGCTTCCTTCTCCAATAGTTACACCACCGCAGACAACAACATTAGCTGCTAACCAACAGTCATTTTCTATAGTAATCGGTTTGGCATACTCCAAATTGTAATAACTGCCATCTTCTCGTTGCCTTACATTTCTTTCTTCCGGCAATAATGGATGCATTGGAGTTGCCAAGGTAACATTTGGTCCAATCATCACATTATCTCCAATGTGCACGGGGCATACATCAAGACAAGTGAAGTTGAAATTAGTTCCGCTGAACTTACCAAAGTATGTATTGCAACCATAATCAAAATAAACGGGAGCTTGAAGGCTGGGCAAATTAGGGGTGTTCGGAAGCAACTCTCGAAGAATAGCAATACGTTTTTCTGGCTCATCTTCATCAATTTGGTTATACTGTCTGGCTAGTTTTCGCGCTTTTACCAGTAATTTAGTCAGTTCTGAATCGGATGGGTCATACATCATTCCAGCAAGCATTTTTTCTTTTTCAGTCATTTCAATAATTCCCCCGTAAAATGTAAGTTTGTCGAGTACATGATAGCACGAATGAAGCCAAGCATCAATCATACAAAGAAAAATGCAGAGGATTCATCCGAATCCTCTGCATCTGGCAAACTATACACCGAGCAATGCGAATGCGCCGCTACCATCTGTGCTAATGCCCCAAGTGAATTTGTTCGATTTCTTATACAAGTTGTGCTTTTGTGTAATCGGTCTGTTATTTTATCTTGTTTCTATACATAATGACAAAGACCTTCTCTACTGAGAAGGTCTTTGTGGTGGAGCATACCGGATTCGATACCTAAGACCTCTACAATGCGAATGTAGCGCGCTACCAAACTATTTCTATCTCATCCCCGAATACAAGATGGTAGGTAAAGCCGTAGTGCTCGGCTGCCTGTTTCACGGTGATCTGGGATTTGACGGTTTCAAACAGTTTCAAAATTTTCTCTTTCTGACGTCCTTTTATTTGCCGGCAGGAAGAGCATAGCACAAGGTCTTAGCCCCTGCCCGGATCCGCCGCAGAACTGCTATTTTGGAATTTTATGGATGAAAAGTACGCAGATTTGCGTCATATCATATATACATGAAATACATAGAGGCGATTGCGGATGAGGATAAAAGACACGACGATTCACGGTGAGCGGATTGAAGAACTGAGAAAAGTGCGAAAGATCACGCAGGAAGAACTGGCAAAGCGAATTGGAATATCCAAGTCGCAGCTGAGCCGAATCGAGAACGGAGAGACAAAATCGCTGAGCAGCAATCTGCTGATGAGACTGGCTGACGAGTTTGACGTATCGACGGATTACATCATGGGGTGTTCTAATGTCCAGAGCAGACGGACCTACGATGTCTCCTCTCTTGGACTTTCTGAAAAAGCAATTCAGCAGC
>JAFWXL010000106.1 GCA_017545905.1 Clostridia bacterium
ACCGCGGAGGCGATTTTGGCGGCACAGCTGGCCTTGGCGCCGTCGCAGATCATGCCGGAGTTGATGGCGAGGGCGTTGACAATGCCCATCATCTGGGTATCGGCATGAACGAGAAGGATCCGGCTCGTCTGGTCTTCGAAGGCCGCAAGGGCGACGCCATTGTCGTCAGCCTGATCGACATGGGCGGCCGTCTGCGCCTGATCTGCCAGGACATCAAGGCTGTCAAGCCCATCATGGAGATGCCGAACCTGCCGGTTGCCCGCGTGATGTGGGAGGCCATGCCGAACCTGTCCGCCGGCGTGGAGTGCTGGATCACCGCCGGCGGCGCGCACCACACCGTGCTCTCCTACGACGTGACCGCCGAGCAGATGCGCGACTGGGCCCGCATGATGGACATCGAGTTCGTGCACATCAACAAGGACACCACCGTTGAGAAGCTCGAGCAGGAGCTGTTCCTGGCCGATCTCGCCTGGAAGCTGAAGGGCTGAGCCCTTCTTCACTGCGCTTCGCCTTGCTTCTAAGCGGAATCATTCGCGCAGAGGGCGCTCTGATTCCTTGCCGAGCTGGAATAAAGAAGATTAGCGGTGCTTAAGGCTACGAAATTCATATCACTCTTGCCGCAGGCAGGCGGAAGCCGTCTGCCTGCGGTTTCTTCTTTCAAAGCAACAGAAAGGCAGGAACCTTCCCATGCTTGAGAATCTTAAAAAACTCGTCTACGAAGCCAACATGGAACTCCCCCGCCGCGGCCTTGTCACCTATACCTGGGGCAATGTCTCGGGCATCGACCGCGAGAGCGGCCTCGTCGTCATCAAGCCCTCCGGCGTGGAATACGAGGATCTCACGCCCGAGCATCTCGTCGTGGTGAATCTGAACAACGAGGTTGTCGAGGGCAATCTCAATCCTTCTTCCGATACGAAGACGCACGTTGAGCTCTACAAAGCCTTCCCGCAGCTGGGCGGCATTGTACACACCCACAGCCCGTACGCCGTGGGCTGGGCGCAGGCCGGCGAGGATATCCCCTGCTACGGCACCACGCACGCCGACTACTTCTATGGCCCGGTGCCCTGCGCGCGCCATCTGACACAGGCCGAGCTCGACGACGGCTATGAGAAGAACACCGGCACCGTCATCATCGAGGAGTTCACCAAGCGCAATCTCGATCCGGTCGCCGTTCCGGGCGTCATCTGCCACAGCCACGGCCCGTTCTCCTGGGGCAAGAGCCCGGCTCAGGCGGTGTATCATGCCGTCGTGCTTGAAGAGGTCGCCAAGATGGCGACCTACACCCGCATGGTAAATCCGACCGCCGCGCCCGCGCCGCAGCGCATCGTCAACAAGCACTACATGCGCAAGCACGGCCCGAACGCGTACTACGGACAGAAGTAACGTCATGAGGACGCCGGGCTGCCGCCCGGACCTGCCTGGGGATTTCATCCCCAGACCCCTCTTTCGCTTCGCGATATGATCATAAGCTTACTCGTTTACTAAAGCTGCATTTCATGTATTGCTACGTCGGATGCTGGTCCAGCGGAACGCTGGCGCTTCGCGGCGGCTTAAGGCAGCAAAACCTTTCATCTCCATGGACATATGTTCATGGAGATTTTTGCATAAAACAATTCTTATGCACGGTTTATGCATAGAGTTTCGAGATTATTCAGCACTCATTCGGATAAATATACATACTTTGCCTTGACAAAGCGATAAAGTTCTGCTATGATGGTTCAACATTCCATTTCCATATGATGTAAGCAAGAAAGACATTGGAGGAATTTGTTATGAAGAAGATTTTTGTCTGCCTGCTGGCGCTGATGCTCGTGCTGGGCTGCACTGCCGCCATCGCGGAGGATAAGCCCCTCTCCGGCAAGACCCTCAAGATTGCCATGAGCCCGGACTTCATGTACTTTGAGACCATCTCCGAGACCGATCCCTGCGGCTACGAGGGTCTGGATATCGACATCATCAAGAGCCTGAGCGACAAGCTGGGCTTCGAGTGGGAAATCATTCCGATGTCCTTCTCCTCCCTGATCGGCTCCCTGCAGACCGGCAATGCCGATTTCGTCATCTCCGGCATGAGCTACACCGAGGAGCGCGCGCAGGTTGTCGATTTCTCCATGACCTACGTGACCACCGACGTGGGCTGCGTGGTTCCGGTTGCCTCCGAAATCGATTCCTACGATGACCTCAAGAATCAGATCGTCTGCTGCTCCCAGGGCACGACCTATGAGATGCTGATCGAAGGCATCGAGGGCGCGACGCTCAAGACCTATCAGGGTCAGGCTGCTGTCGGCGCTGCGGTTGCGCAGGCTGCGGACGGCGTTGTCGCCGGCCTCACCTCCATCAACGGCTCCAAGAAGCTGGCCAACACCATGTTCAACGAGGACGGCTCCCCGATGCTCAAGTACTTCGTGCTTGACAGCGAAGGCGTGGCCGACAAGTACAACATCGCTTTCCCGAAGGGCAGCGAGCTGGTTTCCATCATCGACGGCGAGATTCAGAAAATGATCGACTCCGGCGAGATGGAGAAGCTGGTTCAGTACTGGCTGTATTGATCCAGGCAATTGCGCAATGAACAGACGGCACTTACCGCTTAGCGGCAAGTGCCTCTGTGTATGTTCAGGCAAATTTCCATCATCGCAGCCATTCATTCTGATCAAGGAGGAATCACTTCGTGCAGCTGGATTTTTCGATTCTCATCAAGTATCTGCCCGATTTCGGCGCAGCGCTGCTGGTGACGCTTGAGGTCACCGTCTGCTCTCTGCTGCTGGGTCTGCTCTTCTCCATTCCGCTGTCTCTTTTCAAGATTTCCAACATCAAGCCGCTCGAGTGGTTTGCCTCGTTCTATACATCCGTCTTCCGCGGCGTTCCGCTGATGGTTCAGGTGTTCATGATGTATTTCGGCGTTCCGCTGGTGCTGCCGGTCAAGTTCACGGCATTCACCGCAGGCACGCTCGTCTTCTCCATGAACTCCGCGGCGTATATCTCCGAGAGCATGCGCGGCGGCATCCGGGCGATTGACAAGGGCCAGTATGAGGCCGCCATGGCGCTGGGCGTGAAATATGTCCCGATGATGAAGGACATCATCCTGCCCCAGGCGATCAAGAGCGTCATGCCGTCGCTGATCAACGAATTCATCAGTCTGCTCAAGAACACGACGCTCATTGCGTCCATCGGTCTGGTGGATATTCTGCGCGTGGGTCAGCTGATCCAGTCGCGCACGTACCGCGCATTCGAGCCGTTTTTTGCCATCGCCGTCTTCTATTACATTCTGGTCATGGGCCTGTCGTTCCTGGGCAAGCTGCTTGAAAGGTGGGTGAACAAGAGTGATCGACGTTAAGAAGCTGCACAAGTCCTTCGGTTCCCTCAATGTGCTTCAGGGCATCGACCTGCACGTGAACAAGGGCGACGTGGTGTCGATCATCGGCCCGTCCGGCTCCGGCAAATCCACCCTGCTGCGCTCCATCAATCTGCTGGAGACCGCCACTGCCGGCGAAATCTGGGTCGACGGCAAGCTGATCACCCAGCCGGACATGTCCATGCATCCCGGTGAGAACGCGCAGGACATCATCAAGGCACACTATCAGGATCCCTACACCCTTCGCCGCAGGGTCGGCATGGTGTTCCAGCATTTCAATCTCTTTCCGCACAAGACCGTGCTGGAAAACATGATCTACGCGCCGATGACCGTGAAAAAGGAAAGCCGCGAGGTCGCCGTCAAGCGCGCGAAGACGCTGCTGGAGAGCGTCGGCATGCTCGACAAGATCGACGTCTATCCCGGCACGCTTTCCGGCGGCCAGAAGCAGCGCGTGGCCATTGCGCGCGCGCTGGCCATGGAGCCGGATGTGATGCTCTTTGACGAGCCGACCTCCGCCCTTGACCCGGAAATGGTCAAGGAGGTGCTGGACGTCATCAAGAAGCTGGCCGGCTCCGGCATGACGATGCTGCTGGTGACCCATGAGATGGGCTTTGCACGCGAGGTTTCCGACCGCATCTGCTTCCTGGATCAGGGCGTGCTCATCGAGGATGCGCCGCCGGAGATCTTCTTCTCCACGCCCAAGTCCGAGCGCGCAAAGATCTTCCTGGAGAAGGTTTTGTAATACAGGATACGTTGGGCTGCCGCCCAAACCTGCCTGAGGGACATCGTCCCTCAGACTCCCTTCTTTGCTTCGCGCCTGTTTAAAGATGCTGTATGTGTATTCCCCATGAACGTACGTTCATGGGGATTTTTATGTATATATCATCCTTCACTTGCGCATCGATGCAGCCATAATTTATAATATGACATAAGAATGTACTGCGGTAAGCCGCCGGTTAAGAAGGGACGATACATATGGAAAACATTGCAAGCATCGCTGGGCGCCTGAGAAACGAAACCCAGAAGATCATCGTCGGCAAGCAGCATCAGATCGACCTGATTCTCATGTCCATTTTTTCCGGCGGCCATGTGCTGCTCAGCGACCTGCCCGGCAGCGGCAAGACCACGCTCGTGCGCACGCTGTCCATCGCGCTGGGCTGCGATTTCCGCCGCCTGCAGTTCACACCGGATCTGCTGCCCAGCGACATCGTGGGCATGATGATCTACAACCAGAAGGCCGGTGATTTCGAGCTCAAACGCGGCCCGGTACACACCAACATCCTTCTGGCTGACGAAATCAACCGCGCCATTCCGCGCACGCAGGCTGCCCTGCTGGAAGCCATGGAAGAGCGGCAGACGACCATTGACGGCGTGAGTCTGCCTCTGCCCGATCCCTTCTTCGTGCTGGCTACACAGAACCCGGTGGAGCACGAGAGCACATTCATGCTGCCCGCCGCGCAGATGGACCGTTTCTTCCTGCGCCTGTCCATGGGCTATCCGACACAGGAGGAAGAAGTATCTATCCTCACGCATCTGGGCGACCGCACGCCCTACGAAGAGGTGCAGACCGTGACCGATCCCGGCATGCTGCGCGCCCTGCGCAGCAAAATCGCGCAGGTCACCGTATCGGACGCCATCAGCAGCTATATTGTCGATCTTGTGCAGAAGACGCGCAGCCATCCGCAGATCAAGACCGGCGCAAGCCCGCGCGCCTCGCGCACGCTCTATCAGGGCGCCAAGGCATGGGCCGCCATGCAGGGACGCAGCTTTGTGATCCCGGAGGATGTTCAGACGATCTTCTCCCCGGTGATGAATCACCGCATCACCCTCACCAGCGAGGCGCGCCTGAAGAAGCAGACTGCCGAAGACGTGCTTGCCGATATCCTATCCGGCACAGACGTGCCGCCGACGCAGAAGGAGCTGTTTGGCCGCCATGCATAACAGCAGCCTGTTCGCATCCCGGCTGGGACTGATCGCGCTGCTCGTGCTGGCCATCGCCTGCGTATACTGGGGCGCAACGCTGATTGCGGCGTTTATCCTGCTTGTGTTTCTGCTCAGTCTCGGCGCGTGCCTGTGGAGCAGAGACGTCCTTGCCAGAACCTCGGTGCGCATCGCCGACGGGCAAACTGCCTGCCATGCCGGGGACACGCTGCCGCTGACGCTCATCGTGCGCAGCCGAAGCCTTTTCCCGCTGATCTGGCTGGACGTCACTGTCTCCTTTGGCGAAAGGCTGATCGTCATGCGCGAGGGAGACGAGCACCCCAGAATTGATGATGATCCCTATCAGAAGCCGTTCTACGGCCTTAGAGAGCGCTTCGCGTGGCTGCTGTGGCAGCAGGAGATCACCTGCGAGGAATCGCTCGCAACCCTGCGCCGCGGCGTCGTGCAGATCGAAACCATCCGTCTGCAGGCGGGCGACGGCCTGGGCATGGCGGCGCAGGCCCGCGACGCTGCGCTTGATCGGCCCGTGCGCCTTGTCGTCTATCCGCAGCTCGCCGCGGTAGATATCCGGCCGTTTACACGCCTGATCACGCTGGCGGAAGCCGGTTCGCGCGGCCAGACGGAGGACATCACCCTGCTCAAAAGCAGCCGGCCCTATCAGCACGGCGATCCCATGAAGCGCATCAACTGGCGCTGTCTGGCCATGACAGGCCGGATGGAGGTCAACCAGTATGAGACGATCACGCCGGGCTGCATCACATTTCTGATCGATCTGTTCTCCTTCCGGTATCTGGAAACCTATACGACGACCCGGGACACAACCGACACCCGCGTCGTCGTGCGCGAAAAAGCGCTTGAACAGATGCTCAGCGTACTCGCCTCCAGCATCTGCGGCCTGTGCGGGCAGGGGCTGCGCTTTGCGCTGATCATTCCCGGATACGATGAGCGCGAACCCGTCCTCTGCCGCCCCGGCAGCAGCGAAACTGCGCTCTATGCCGCGCTGGAAGCGCTGGCCGAAATCAACTACGCCGGTCAGGCCGTCCGCCTGCCAGCCGATGACATCCGGCGTATGCGCCGCAAGCTCGGCGTGATTCACCTGTGCGCCTATACCGATGCGCCCACACTCGCCGGCGACATGGAGGCGCTCAGCTGCACACGCCTTCGCGTGCTGGCCTGCCTGCGCGATGAACAGGCGCAGCGTACCGGCGAAATGGAATGCACGCTGCTCGAAGATCTGTACACGGCGGCGCCCGATTCGCCCGTGCAGGAAGGAGGCGGACGATGAAGGATTTCGTCTCCAACAGCATGCGCAGCTTCGCCTGCGCACTGGCTGCCGCCGCCTGCGGCGCGCTGGCCGTTTCGCTGATGCTGGCCCTCTATGATATCCCGCGCACAGCGCATATGGCCGTGCTGATCTGGGGCGGCATGCTGCTCATCCAAAGCGTCATCTGCGAGCTGCTTGCCCGGCGCGGCGGATCGATGCTTATGTATCTTGCCGCCTGTGCGGCGATTGTGTTTTTCGGCGGCGAACAAGTCGTCCGGCATACCGTGTTTATCCCCGGCAGCAGCGGTTTCCCGGTCTTTCTTCACATATGCGTATGGACCAGCGGCGCCGTATGCGCCTATGCCTGCCAGAAGGAGCCCGGCTCCAACGTATTCGTCCGCCTGAGCGATATTCTCATTCTCTCCATAGGCAGCTATATGGCGATTCTCTATGGGCTTGGCGAGGATATGATCCTCTCTGCGCTGGCGCTCTCTGCATGCGCGCTGCTGCTGTGCATGCTGGTCAGCGCTTCCCTTCGTGCAGGCGGCGAGAGCGACAGCGTCGTCCGCGGCGCAGGCATGGGCGGCTATCTGGTCATCGGCGCGCTGCTGGGGCTGTGTCTGCTGTTTGCTGCGCTGCTGCTGAATATATCCAGCGGTCATGTAAGCGGCCTTGTTGAAGCGTTTCTGGCGGTCTGGGCTGTGATCCGCCGCGCCGCCATGTCTGCACTGACTGCGCTCGGCGTTATTCTGGCCTATCTGTTTGGCGGTCAGCGGATGATGGAGCGTCGTCAGGCCGTATATGAGGACTCCTTCTCCTATTCCAGCGGCGTGCTGAAGGATATGGGCACTGCGCCGCAGTGGGTCGTATACCTGGCCATGGCGCTGATTGCAGCAGCGATTCTCGGTGTGATTCTTGCGATCCTCTGGGCGCTGCGCTGCACAAGATTCACGCGCTCCCGTAAGAAGCCAAACCGTCGCAGAGTAACACGCAGAAGCCACGCCGGCGATGCAATCCGCGCCATGCTCGCTCGGATTGCTGGTGCGCTCGCCTTCGAACTGCGCTACCGCGCAAACCGTCACACGCCGCAGGGGCTGTACGTCCTTGCCGTGCGCACATGCCGCGCAAAGCGCATCCCCCGCAGGAAGCACGAAAGCCCGGGCGCATACATGCGCCGCCTGCACAGCCTGCTCCTTGCACAGGGAAATCCATCGTCGCTGGATCGTCTTGCCGCCATGCTGGACAATGCGCTCTACGGCGGCATGCAGACACCGCTGCCGCGCAGTGAAGCCGACGCCTTCGCCGCGCAGATTCACGCCATCGCAGCGCCGCCCCTCATCAGAATACAGAAAAGCGAGTGATCTTCGGATCACCCGCTCTTTTCATTCACCCATGTTTTCTCTTGCGAGCGCCTTGAGCGCATCCACCATCTGCGCGATATCATCCGACACATACAGATACACATCGCAGTCGGATTTTTCATCATCATGATTGCCTGCGCGCGAACCGCCCAGCGCAATTGCTTACACCGCCTCAGGCCTTGCAAGCGTTTCAAAAAAAGCGTCGATGATCATCCTTCCGCCCCCTGTTTGCAAGCGTATTATACCACGCATTGGCCGGATACAGTGTACCCTTCCACTGAACCGCCCGGCGTTTTTCTTTACATCGATCGCTTTACTTTGTACAATATACGCAGGCCTTTGCACCCTGTTTGACACAAAATCCGAACATTCTGGGGGTCTGTATTTTGAATATTCTGCTTACACTCGACCGCAATTATATCCTGCCTGCACGCGTGCTGCTCGCCTCTCTGTGCATCAATAACCCCGGCGAACAGTTTGACGTCTACATCGCCGCAGACGGCTTTACAGACGGCGACCACGAAAACCTCCGGCGTCTGCTTGCGCATTTTCATGCCCGCTATCACACTGTGACCATCGACGAAAGCTGGTTCAGCGGCGCGCCGACACTGAGGTATTATTCCCGCGCGATGTATTACCGCCTGCTTGCCGGGCGCATGCTGCCGGAGCATCTTCATCGCATTCTCTATCTGGATCCGGACATGCTCGTCACCGGAAAAATCCGCCCGCTTTATGAAACGGATATGGGCGAAAACCTATATGCTGCCTGCATTCACAGGGGCATTGTGGACCTGTCCACACCGGTCAACAGAATCCGCCTGTCCACCTACGAAACCGAAGGCTATTTCAATTCCGGCATGCTGCTGATGAATCTTGCGCGCATCCGCTCCCTTGTATTCCCGCAGGTGATCTTTGACTATGTGAAGGAAAACCGTGCGCTGCTCGTTCTTCCGGATCAGGATGTGCTCAACGGCCTGTACGGCAGGCATATTCTCGCCCTTGACGAGCAGCGCTTCAACTATGACGCACGCAAATACCGCGAATACCTGCTTTCCTCCTCCGGTGAACACGACAGGAACTGGGTGATGGAAAACACCGTTATTCTCCACTTCTGCGGCAGAAAAAAGCCGTGGCACAGCGGTTATCGAGGCCGATTCTCCATGCTCTACCGCCATTATATGCAGCTGACCGACCGTTACGATTAATGCGTCATACGCGCTGCAGCCTTTGCAGATTCCGAATGAAAAATATAATCTCTGCCTGAATATTCGATTCATTCAATAATTGCCTTTTTCATCCAACGCATAATCACCGGCGGCGGAACGAACCTGCAGGCGCTGATCGACGCCGGAATCCATTCCGGCAGAATCACGCTGGTCGCTGCCTCCCACCCGGGGGATTCATCCTCCGTCTCCCTTTTTCTCTGCACGGCTGCCTGAAGGGCAGACGGATGAGGTCTGCAGCCGCAGCGGATACCTTCCTTCATTTCTCTGATAAAAACCCCGCATTTTTCGAAAATACAGGGTTGCCAGCGGCACAAAACCGTGGTATAATCGGCAACATTAAACCTATACACACAATGAGTATAAAGACATAAGAGAGAGAGGAAGGATTATCATGGCTTACTATTTCTCTGAACCGTCCCATACGTTTAATGAGTATCTGCTGGTGCCGGGCTATTCCTCCGCGGAGTGCATCCCGGAGAACGTGAACCTCGAAACCCCGCTCGTGCGCTATAAGAAGGGCGAAAAGTCCGCCATCATGATGAAGATTCCGATGGTCTCCGCGATCATGCAGGCCGTTTCCGGCAAGGATCTGGCCATTGCGCTGGCGCAGGAGGGCGGCGTCTCCTTCATCTACGGCTCCCAGAGCATTGAAGACGAGGCCGCGATGGTCGCTGCCGTCAAGGGATACAAGGCCGGCTTTGTCACCTCCAATTCCAACATCCGTCCGGATCAGACCCTGGCCGACATCCTCGCGCTCAAGGAAAAGACCGGTCACTCCACCGTTGCGGTCACCGAGGACGGCACCGCCAACGGCAAGCTGCTGGGCATCGTAACCGGCCGCGACTAC
Organism: Clostridia bacterium; assembly: GCA_017545905.1. GTDB lineage: Bacteria > Bacillota > Clostridia > Christensenellales > Aristaeellaceae > Ventricola. Next base: position 9,989 of record JAFWXL010000106.1, read on the forward strand.
CGCGTCAGCCGCATGGAGACCAGCATCAAGGTTTCCGAGTTCATGACCCCGCTGGAGAAGCTCGTCACCGCGCCGGAAGGCACCACCCTGAAGGAAGCCAACGACATCATCTGGAATCACAAGCTCAACGCGCTTCCCATCGTCACCAAGGACGGTCATCTGGTGTGCTTTGTCTTCCGCAAGGACTACGATTCCCACAAGAAGAACCCGCTGGAGCTGCTTGATGACAACAAGCGCTACGTCGTCGGCGCGGGCATCAATACCCGCGACTACGCCGAGCGCATTCCGGCGCTGCTGGACGCCGGCGTCGACGTGCTGTGCATCGACTCCTCCGAAGGCTTCTCCGAGTGGCAGAAGCGTACCATCGCATGGGTTCGTGAGAATTACGGCGATTCCGTCAAGATCGGCGCGGGCAACGTCGTCGATCGCGAGGGCTTCCGCTTCCTGGCCGACTGCGGCGCTGACTTCATCAAGGTCGGCATCGGCGGCGGCTCCATCTGCATCACCCGCGAGACCAAGGGCATCGGCCGCGGCCAGGCGACTGCGCTGATTGAGGTCTGCAAGGCGCGCGACGAGTACTTCGAAGAGACCGGCATCTATGTTCCGGTCTGCTCCGACGGCGGTATCGTGCACGATCATCACCTGACCCTGGCGCTGGCCATGGGCGCGGACTTTGTGATGCTGGGCCGCTACTTCGCCCGCTTTGACGAATCCCCGTCTGCGAAGGTGAACGTCAACGGCACGCTGATGAAGGAATACTGGGGCGAGGGCAGCAACCGCGCCCGCAACTGGCAGCGCTACGATCTGGGCGGCGACAAGAAGCTCAAGTTCGAAGAGGGCGTCGATTCCTACGTCACCTACGCCGGCAAGCTGTCCGATAACGTGCACATCACGCTGGCGAAGGTTCGCTCCACCATGTGCAACTGCGGCGCGCTCTCCATTCCGGAGCTGCAGCAGAAGGCCCGCCTGACGCTTGTCTCCGCCGTCTCCATCGTCGAAGGCGGCGCGCACGACGTCGTGCTCAAGACAACCAATAAGGAAGTCTAAAAATCTTATATAGGCACGAAGCGAAGCAGGGGTCTGGGGATGAAATC
>JAFWXL010000009.1 GCA_017545905.1 Clostridia bacterium
GAATATGCTGCCGATTGAGATCATGAGCTACGTCGAGTATCACTTCGATCCGACGATTGCAGCACTTGCAACACTGCTGATGATGGCGACGCTGGGCGTGATGCTTCTGATTGAAAAGACGCTGGGGCTGCAGAGCGTGGTCTGACCGGCGAGCAGGATATGTAAACGGCGAACGCAGAAACGAGGCTGAAAAAAAGGATTCCGGCACGATGCGTCGAATAAAAGCATAAGCTAAGGCTGCCTGCGCACAAGCGCAGGCGCCTTTTGTACTTTTGCAGAAGTTTGCTTTATCTGACTGTATTTTGGAAATATCGGAAAGAAGTGGCAGGAATGATTGAAAAATGGATGGAACGCCGTTTCGGCGCAGATGTGAAGAGCGAGAAAGTGCGCGGACAGTACGGCAGGGCATGCAGCATTGTGGGCATGCTGGCCAATGTGCTGCTGTTTCTGGGGAAGCTGGCGGTCGGTGTGATCAGCGGCTCTGTCGCCATCACAGCGGATGCGGTGAACAACCTGTCGGATGCATCGAGTAATATTGTGAGCCTGCTGGGCTTCAAACTGGCCGATAAGCCAGCGGATGCGGATCATCCCTACGGGCACGGGCGCTATGAGTATCTTTCCGGATTGATGGTTGCGGTGATGATTCTGGTCATCGGTGTGGAGCTGATGAAGGGCAGCATCGAAAAGATCCTGCATCCGGCAGCCGTGAGCCTGAGCCTTCCGACGGTGATCGTGCTGCTGGGCTCTATTGCGATGAAGCTTTGGATGGCTGTGTTCAATCGAAGGATCGGCAAAAAGATCGACTCTCAAACGCTGATTGCGACGGCAGATGACAGCCGCAATGATGTGATCTCGACTTCTGTGGTGCTGCTTTCCACGGTGATCGGCCATTTCACAGGCCTCATGCTGGACGGCTGGATGGGCGCGGTTGTCGCGCTGTTTATTCTGGTGAGCGGCTTTGGACTGGTAAAGGAGACAATTGATCCGATGCTGGGCTCTGCGCCGACGAAGGAGCAGGTGGATGCGATCCGCGAGAAGCTGGAGAGCTATCCCGGCGTACTGGGCACGCATGACCTGATGGTACACGATTATGGCCCGGGCAGGCAGTTTGCCAGTGTGCATCTGGAGATGGACGCCAAGGCCGATCCGCTGAGCAGCCATGACCTGATCGATAACATCGAGCGGGATTTCCTGCGCGATGACAATCTGCATCTGGTGATTCACTACGATCCCGTGACGACGGACGATCCGCGCGTGGGTGTGCTTCGCACGCGTGTGATGGAGATTGTACAGGGTATGCATGACCGGATGACGATCCACGATCTGCGCATCGTACCGGGCAACACACATACCAATGTCGTGTTTGACTGTGTCGTGCCTTATGACTGCCGCGTGACGCCCAAAGAGATCCGCGAGCGGATCAACAGTGAGATTCAGGCGGAATACCCGAATTACTACTGCGTGATTACGCTTGAAAACAGCTTTGTGCATCAGGAATGAATCACTGCTCCCTGCAAGGGGAGCATTTTGTGCTGTGCTCTATTGAGGTGCATGCGGCTTTTATGCTATAATACAAATATCTGTTGAAATCTGGATGCAAAGCAAGAAGGGGATTGTATGAAACAGAGGCTGAAGGAACGACTGATCATGCGCAGGCTGACCACCGATGATACGGCGCAGTACAATGCGCTGCTGCGCTATGCGTTTCAGGTGACGGACAGCGAGCTGCTGTCTCTGGGCTGGAACCAGAAGGAAATGGAACGCAGCAAAAAGCCCGTGCTCAGAAAGACGGAATCCTTTGGCTGGTTTGACGAGGATAAGCTGGCGTCACAGATCAGCATCTATCCCATGCAGGTAAATATCTTCGGGCAGATGTACAAGATGGGCGGCGTGACCGGCGTGGCGACGTATCCGGAATACGCCAACCGCGGCTTGATGAGCACGCTGATCAAGGAAGCGCTGTCGAGCATGCGCGAAAACCACCAGTGCGTGTCGATGCTCATTCCGTATATGATCCCCTATTACCGCAAAAAGGGCTGGGAGATCGTATCCGACAAGATGACCTACACCATCAAGGATACGCAGCTGCCCAAGCGGCGCAGGGTATCCGGCACGGTGGAGCGCGTGGATATCGACAGCGAGGATCTGCACACGGTGCACGACGCCTTTACGAAGATCCGCCACGGCGCGCTCAAGCGCAACGAGCTGGAGTGGGAGGAATACTGGCGCTGGGAGGCGGACGACGTGCTGGTCGCCGTCTATTACGACGAGGATGAGGAGCCCAAGGGCTATCTGGTTTACTACATTGCCAACGACGTCTTCCGCATCAAGGAACTGGTGACGATCACGCAGGAGGCGCGTCACGGCCTTTGGAACTATATTTCTGCGCATTACACGATGATTGAAAAGGTAGTCGGCACCAATTATACCAACGAGCCGATGGCTTTTCTGCTGGAGGACAGCGAGATTCAGGAAGAGATCGAGCCCAACGTCATGGCGCGCATCGTGGATTTCGAGGCGTTCATGAAGAAGTATCCGTTTGACATCATCTCCACGCACGATGATCTGCACTTTGTGATTGACGATCCCGTGATGGAGTGCAACTGCGGAGACTTCTCGCTGCGCTGGGACAAGGACGGCAACACGATCATCGAGCGCGGCGGCACGCAGGGCGAGCTGGTGCGCTGCGATATCCAGACGCTGACGGCGATGTTCTACGGATACAAGCGCCCGACGTATTTGAGGCGTGTGGAGCGGCTGAGGGCGAGCAATGAGGCGATCCGTATTCTGGAGGATATCATTCCGATCGAACAGCCGTATTTCTCAGATTATTTCTGATGATTGATAGAAATGATTGAGTGTGCCTGCGGCGCAGGCCGCGCTGCGCTGGGCCCAAAGGGATGAGGGGACTTCTACGCCGTCCCCTGCATCCCTCTGGACTCTCATACCCCTGCGGAACGCTGGGGAGGTATACACACGAAGAGAACCTAAGCAATGCTGCTGATGAGCGCGTGCGACAGAGTCGCAACTGGGCTTTTGTGCTTCGACTGGCTTATAGCCGGCATTAGCGGCGCAAAGAAGGTTTTGCGGCGACGGGGCTTTGCTCCGCTCGGATGTCGGTATGCTTGAAGCAGGCGCGAAGCGAACATGGGGTCACGGGGCGAAGCCCCTTGTAGGGGATTGGGGACAGAGTTCCCAAAGAAAGAAGCGTTATGCACGACATCACACATCTTTTGCGCTGTCCGCTGTGCGGGGGCGCGTTTTCACGCAGGGATAACAGCCTCGTATGCGAAAAGCGGCATACCTACGACATTGCGCGACAGGGGTATGTGAACTTCGTACCCGGGCAGAAGGAGATGTTCTACAAGAAGGAACTCTTTGAAAGCCGGGCGAAGGTATTCGGGGCGGGCGTGTATGCGCCGGTGGTTGAAAGGCTGACGGAGGCCATTGGGCGTCATGTGAAGGCAGGGAATGCTGTGCTGCTGGATGCCGGCTGCGGCGAGGGATATTATACGAAGGCTGTCTGTCCGGGACGGGAAATGACGCGAATCGGCTTTGATCTTTCGAAGGACGCGGTAAAGCTGGCGGCGAAGGGGCCGAAGATGGCTGCGTTCTTTGCGGCGGATCTCAAGCGCATCCCGCTGCAGGATCATGTGGTCGACATACTGCTGGACATCTTTACCCCGGCGAACTACGCGGAGTTTGCGCGCGTGCTGGCGCCGGGCGGCGTCGTCATGAAGCTTGCGCCGAGGAGCGGCTATCTGGGTGAGCTGCGCGCGCTTGCCGGCGACAGGCTGCGCCGTCAGGAATACGACGGCGGCGATGTGGAGCGCTATGTCCATGAAAAGATGGACGTGATTGAACAGACGGCGATTACCTATACGCTGGAGGTTTCGCAGGAGACGGCGTATCATCTGGCGAGAATGACGCCCATGCTGGCGGGCGTCGATGTGGACACGCTCGATCTGAGCGCGATCACGCAGATCACGATTGACGAAACACTGTACGTTGGTACAGTTAAATAAGTTTCTGCGGGCGAACGCAGTTCGCCCCTGCAAAGCGGCTTCAAGCCGCCGCAAAGCGAAGAAGGGGTCTGGGGATGAAATCCCCAGCAGGGGTTTGGGGACAGTGTCCCCAAGAGAGGAGATTTTGAAATGAATAAGCTTTTTTTCCGCAATGACTACGGCGAGGGCGCGCATCCGGTCGTGCTTGACCGCCTTGTGCAGACCAACATGGAGCATACCTGCGGCTACGGTCTGGATGATTACAGCCTGCAGGCGGCGGATCTGATCCGCGAAAAATGCGGTAAGCCGGAGGCTGCCGTCCATATGATGATCGGCGGCACGAGCGCGAACATGATCTCTCTGAGCGCGTTTATGCGCCCGTATGAGGCGGCGATCGCAGCGGCGACCGGCCATATCAACGTGCATGAGACCGGTACCGTCGAGGGCAGCGGCCATAAGGTGTGCATTGCCGCATCGAAGGACGGCAAGGTGCTGCCCGAGGGCGTGCAGGCCGTGGTTGACGCGCATACGGATGAGCACATGGTGCATCCTCGCGTGGTGTATATCTCCCAGCCGACGGAGATTGGCACGGTGTACAGCCTCGACGAGCTCAAGGCGCTGCGCGAGGTCTGCGACAGGAACGGCCTGCTGCTCTTCGCTGACGGTGCGCGTCTGGGCAGCGCGCTCACGGCCAGCGAAGCGACTGCGACGCTCCAGGATATGGCGGATCTGTGCGACGCCTTCTACATCGGCGGCACGAAGAACGGCCTGATGTTCGGCGAGGCGCTGGTGATCGTGAACAAGGCGCTGCATAAGGATTTCCGCTTCATGATCAAGAACCGCGGCGGCATGATCGCCAAGGGCAGGCTCTGCGGCGTGATGTTCCTGGCTGCGCTGGAAAATGACGGCTACTTTGCATGGGCGCGACATGCCAATGCCATGGCGGATATCATCCGCGCGGGCATGGAGAAGGGCGGCGTGAAGCAGTTCATTCAAACCACGACCAATCAGGTTTTCCCGGTAGTCACCCGCGAGCAGGAGAAGCAGCTCGGGGAGAAGATCGAGTTTGAGCACTGGGGCGATGTGGATGACGAACATGTGGCGATCCGCTTTGTGACCAGCTGGGCAACGACCGTGGAAGACGCAAAAGCGCTTGCCGCCATCATGGAGGCGCTGTAAGGCATGGCGCGCGAAGCGAGATCACATGTGAAAAAGCGCAGGCGGGGCTGCCTTGGCGGCTGTCTGACGAAGATTATCGTGCTGCTGGGTCTGCTTGCTGTGCTGTTTGTGGGCGCGTGCGTGCTTGGCTTTGTGAAGAACGATCCAGTGACCGGCGCGCCGAGCCTCTCGCTCGATGGCGTCAAGGGGCTTGAAAACCTGCAGCTGCCGGATATCCGCCTGCCGGAGAGCCTTGAGGGGATTGGTCTTCCGCAGCTGCCGGATGGCGTGCAGATTCCCGGCTGGGCCTATGGCATGAGTCCGACTGGGCTGACGGTCAAGACGCTGCGCGCCGGTAACGGCGAGGCTGTGCTGATCTGCGCGGACGGCTATACGATGCTTCTGGGCGGCGGCAGCGGCATGGGTGCTGCGCTGAGCGCGCAGCTGCTGCTGTGCGGCGTGAAGCATCTCAATGCGGCTGCGGCGATGAGCAGCGAACAGGCGCAGATTGGCGGTCTTCCGCTGGCGATCAAGCTGATGCCGCCGCAGTATCTGCTTATTCAGGATTCACAGACGAAGGGAACGGCGTATAACAGGCTGATTTCCACGGCGCAAAAGAGCAGCCGGATTGAAGTGCGCGCGGTGAAAAAGGGCCTCTCGTTCATGCTTGGCCGTGCGCTGGTGACGGTTATCGGCCCGGCGAGAACGGCGCATACGGATGAGCGGGACGACGGTTTATCCATCCGTGTGGATTACGGCAGCACGTCTGTGCTGATCATGGGCGCTATCACGGCTTCGGGTGAGCGTGAGCTGATCTCTTCGAGGGTCAATCTGGATGCAGATGCGCTCATCTGTGCGCGCGGTGGCAGCGAAGAGGCGACGTGCGCGGAATTCGTCAGTGCCGTGTCACCGCAGTATGCGCTGATGACAGGCAAGGATGCGCCCAACAGCGTGAAGGTGCGCCTGACGCGCGCCGGCGCGCAGGTATATACTGCGAAGGAATATGGCGTGATGACGCTGGTTTCCGATGGACAGACGCTCAGGATCAAGGAATAAGATCGGCACTGCAGAAGAGCGGTGCCGCTTTTGCCATACCAATCGGCAGGCTGTAAAATTGTGTATACATCCGGGCATACCAGGGCAGACTCCTGAAAAAGGAGGTTGCGTGCGATGGGAAGGAGATTCCTTCGGATGAAAGCATGGATGATCGACAATGCGTATCTGGTAACGCTGGGCTGCCTGGCGGCGATCGTTGTATCCTGCGCGGTGTATACCCATGGGCTGCGCAATGCGCAGCATGAGGGTATACAGGCTGCGGCTGATGCGCCGGAAATACGGCAAAGTGCATCGCCGGCGGCTGTGGCAGCGCCAACGCCGCTGCCGACCATTGCACCGCTGGGCATACGCACGACAGCTCTGGTCGCGCCCAAAGCCGCGTGGCCGCTTCAGGGCGGCGTGCTGCGTCCATTCGACAGACAGACGCACGTATACTGGCCTGAACTGAAAGCATGGCACACGCATACTGGACTGGATATCGCTGGGGAAGAGGGAGAACAGGTGAAAGCCTGCATGGACGGCGAGGTGAGCCATGCGGCGTGGGACGAGCTGTGGGGCTGGCGCGTTTGTATCAGGCATGAGAACGACAGGGAGACACTGTATGCCGGGCTGGAGAGCTGCATTGTCGGCATAGGCGAACAGGTGCGACGCGGGCAGACGATCGGCACGCTGCTTAAATGTGTTCCCTGCGAGGCGGAGCTTAAGACGCACCTGCATCTTGAAATGCTGCACGACGGCGAGCGTCAAGATCCGGAAGCCGCTCTCCCAGAGAAATAGCCCAAAACGAAAAGACCATCTTCCGCAGAAGATGGTCTTTATGCTTTGCGTGTTAAAACTGCCGGGAAGCAAAGAAGGGGGTTAAGGACTGGTTCCCGAGCGGGTTTCAGGGCGGAAGCCCTGACGTATCCCGCGTTCCCCGTTAGCCAAGATACGCCTTGCGGACGTCGTCGTCGTTCATGAGCAGATGAGCGTCGCCTTCCTTGACGATATTGCCCGTCTCCAGAACGTAGGCGCGGTTGGCGATGGACAGAGCCATCTGCGCATTCTGCTCGACCAGCAGGATGGTTGTGCCGGCGCGGTTGAGCTCGCCGATGATATCGAAGATCTGCTCAACCAGAATCGGCGCAAGACCCATGGACGGCTCGTCGAGCATGAGGAGCTTCGGCTTGCTCATGAGCGCGCGGCCCATGGCCAGCATCTGCTGCTCGCCGCCGGAAAGCGTGCCGGCGACCTGCCTGTGGCGCTCCTTCAGGCGCGGGAAGCGGGTGAAGACGTCGTCCAGAGACGCAGCGATTTCGCCGGCGGGACGCGTGTAGCCGCCCATCTCCAGATTCTCGCGCACGGTCATCTGCTGGAAAACGCGGCGGCCTTCCGGACACAGCGCCATGCCATGCGGAACGATCTTGCTGGCTGGCGTGCCTGCGATTTCAGCGCCTTCGAAGGAGATGTGGCCGTGGCGGGGCTTGAGAAGACCAGCCACGGTATTGAGCGTGGTGGACTTGCCGGCGCCGTTTGCGCCGATCAGGGTCACGATTTCTCCCTCGTTGACCTCGAAGGAAACGCCCTTGATGGCATGGATGCTGCCGTAGTAAACGTGCAGATCCTCAACTTTCAGCATGCTCATCGTTTAGCCCTCCTTCTGCTTGCCCAGATACGCCTCAATGACGACCGGGTTATTCTGAATCTCTTCCGCCGTACCCTTGGCAATGATGCGGCCGTAGTTGAGCACGCAGATGCCCTCGCAGATGCCCATGACCAGATTCATGTCATGCTCGATGAGCAGGATGGCAATCTTGAACTTGTCGCGGATCTTGGCGATGTTTTCCATCAGTTCTTCGGTCTCGTGCGGGTTCATACCGGCGGCCGGCTCATCCAGCAGCAGCAGGCTGGGATTGGTCGCCAGCGCGCGAACGATCTCCAGACGGCGCTGCGCACCGTAGGGGAGAGAACCGGCTTGATGATTCGACAGATCCTGCATGTCAAAGATGGAGAGCAGCTCCAGCGCGCGCTCATGCTGATCGCGCTCGCCCTTCCAGAAGGAGGGCAGGCGCAGAATGCCGGAGGCGGTGGAATAGCCGATCTGATTGTGAAGGCCGATGCGGACGTTGTCCTCAACGGACATATTGCCGAACAGACGGATATTCTGGAAGGTGCGGGCGATGCCCAGCTTATTGGCCTGAACGGTGGTCATGCCGGCGGTATCGCGGCCATTGATGAGCACCGTGCCCATAGTCGGCTGATACACCTTGGTCAGCAGGTTGAAGACGGTGGTCTTGCCGGCGCCGTTGGGGCCGATCAGACCGGCGATCTCGGTCTTGCCGATGACAAGGTTGAAATCCTCCACGGCGCGCAGACCGCCGAAATCAATGCCCAGATTGCGTGTCTCCAGAACAGGACGGGAAGTTACGTCGCGCTCGGGCAGGATGCCGTAGCTTGGCGCCGGGACCATTTTGACCGGCTGCCTTTTGAATTTCTGGCTCATGCGTCCTTACCCTCCTTATCCGGATTCCTCTTGAAGACGTCGATAATACTGCTGAGCATGGACTTGATCATCGGGTTATTGGACGCCAGCATGACGAGGATGAGAACAATGGCGTAGATAAGCATGCGGTAATCGCCGAACTGGCGCAGCATCTCGGGCAGAACGGTCAGCACGGTTGCCGCAATGACGGAGCCGCGGATATTGCCGATGCCGCCCAGAACGACGAAGACCAGAACAAGGATGGACGTGTCAAACTTGAATTTGACCGCCTGAATCTGAGAGAAGTTCAGGCCGTAGAGCGCGCCGGCCATGCCTGCCAGTGCAGCAGAGATGACGAAGGCCAGCATGCGGTACTTGGTGACGTTGATGCCGACGGATTCGGCTGCAATACGGTTGTCGCGGATGGCCATGATCGCGCGGCCGGAACGGCTGTTGATCAGGTTAAGCACGACGATAAGGGTGAACATGACCAGCAGGAAGCCGACTTCGAAGGTGGCCAGCTTCTTGATCCCGGTCGCGCCCATCGGACCGTTGATGAGCAGTTTACCCGGCAGATTCGGATTGAGGAACGCAAAATTCAGATCACGGCCATCCACAGAGAAGTAGATGCAGTTGATCAGGTTGCGGATGATTTCGCCGAAGGCCAGCGTGACGATGGCCAGATAATCGCCGCGAAGACGAAGAACCGGGATGCCGATGAGCACGCCTGCAATGCCTGCAAACAGACCTCCGGCAACGAGCGCCAGAATCAGGCGAAGCACCTCGAGGTTGGCGTCCGGGAAGGCGAAGAGCAGATACTGGCTGACCAGAATACCGGAGAACGCGCCTACGCTCATGAAGCCGGCGTGGCCCAGGCTCAGCTCGCCGGAGATGCCGACGGTGAGGTTCAGGGAGACGGCCATGACGATATACACGCAGATCGGGACGAGCTGGCCCTTCAGGGAGCGGGTCATCTTGAAGAAGGGAACCGCGCCGGAGAGCGCCAGCTCACACAGCAGGAAGACGAGGATCACGCCCGCATAGGTGATAAAATTGCGGGAAGGCTTTTTGTATTTCATCATAGCGCTCACCTCAAACCTTCTCATGGATTTTCTTGCCCAGCAGGCCGGTCGGCTTGACGAGCAGAACGATAATCAGAACAGCGAACACGAGTGCGTCGCCCAGTTCCGTGGAGACGTAGGCCTTGCCCATGATCTCAATCAGACCCAGCAGAATGCCGCCGATGAGCGCGCCGGGAATGGAGCCGATGCCGCCGAAGACGGCTGCGGTGAAGGCCTTGATACCGGGCATGGAGCCGGTGGTCGGCATGAGCACCGGATAGGCGGAGCACAGCAGAACGCCGGCGATTGCCGCCAGACCGGAGCCGATGGCAAAGGTCATGGAAATGGTCGCATTGACGTTAATGCCCATCAGCTCGGCAGCGCCCTTGTCTTCGGAGACGGCGCGCATGGCCTTGCCCATCTTGGTCTTGCCGGTGAACAGGGTCAGGGCAATCATGATGACGATATTGGCTGCAATGGTGATGAAGGTTTCGCTGGTGATATGCAGCTGGCCGTCAAAGAGCGTCAGCGAGCCGAAGCCCACCAGGCTCTGGTAACTCTTGGGGTTTGCGCCCCAGATCAGCAGGGCGATATTCTGCAGCAGCCAGCTCACACCGATGGCCGTGATGAGCACGGACAGGCTGGTTGCCTGGCGCAGCGGCTTGTAGGCGAGGCGCTCGATGACGATGCCCAGCACGGTACACACCAGAATTGCCAGCACGATGGCGATGGCAGGGGGCAGATTCCAGTACTGAATTGCGCAGAAGGAGATATACGCACCGATCATGATGACGTCTCCGTGGGCGAAGTTGAGCATCTTGGCGATGCCGTACACCATGGAATAGCCCAGCGCGATGATGGCATAAACGCTGCCCAGACTGATGCCGTTGAGCAGATAGGAAAGGAACTGAATCATGCTTTCCTGGTTCTCCCTTCGTAAATTTTATCGAATCGGAAATTGCACAGAAATCCGTACAGCGAGCACCGAAGCATTTAATGAAGTAAAGCTGTTCGGAAGCGAGGCGGGCACTGACCGCTTTACAGGGGAAATAAGCGCGAAATGCTCCCCGGCCAAGTTTTTGCCAGGCCGGGGAGCTTTGAAAACTTACTTACGCGATTGGATTAGTTGCCGGCGCCAACATACACGCCGTCCTTGATGACGACAGCAGTCGGGGTCTTGTCAACCTCGCCGGTGGCGTCCCAACGCATGGTGCCGGTCAGACCGACAACCTCGATCTCCTGCATCGCCGGGATCATCATTTCGCAGGCATCCTCAGCGGAGGTGTCAGCGGTGATGCCGGCCTTCTCGCAGGCGGCGAGGAGAGCATACATGCCGTCGTAAGCGTCAGCGGCGAACTGGTTCGGGATCTCGCCGTGCTTGGCCTGATAGGTGGCGACGAAGTTCTTGGTCAGGTCGTCCTGCGCGTCAGCGGAGAACGGGGTGAGGAGCATAACGCCCTCGGCCAGAGCCGGATCGAAGCCTTCCAGGGTCAGGATGCCGTCCATACCGTCAACGCCGAAGAAGATCGGATCGTAGCCGACGGAAGCAGCCTGAGAGAGGATCAGGGAAGCCGGGGTGTAGTAGATCGGCAGGAAGACCAGCTCGGCGCCGGCGTCCTTCATCTGGGCGATCTGCACGGAGTAGTCCGCGTTGTTGTCGTCGGAGAAAGCGGCCTCGGCAACAATCTCCAGACCCAGCTCAGCAGCCTTGGCCTTGAAGGAATTGTAGATGCCCATGGAGTAGTCGATGGCGTTGTTGTAGATCACGCCGACCTTGGTCGCCAGCTTGTTGTCCACGATGTACTGCGCGGAAGCCAGACCCTGAGAGGAGTCCTTGAAGCAAACGCGGTAGATGTTGTCCTTGCCCTCGGTGATGGCGTCGGCGGAGCCGGACGGCGTGAGCATGAAGATGCGCTCTTCATTGGCCACGTCGGCGACGACGGCGCAGGAACCGGAGGTAACGGTGGAGAGCATGAGGGTCACGCCGTCATCAAGCAGCTTGTTGTAAGCGTTGATGCCGAGCTCGCCGTCGCCCTGATCGTCCTCAGACAGAATCTCGAACTGCAGGCCGCCCTTGGCGTTGATCTCATCGGCGGCGATCTGAGCGCCGTACTGAACGGCCAGACCGTACACGGCGTAAGCGCCGGTCATCGGGCCGATCACGCCAATCTTGATGGCGTCAGCCATCGCCAGAGAAGCGGTCATCATCATGACGAGCGCCAGAGCGATTGCAAGAATCTTCTTCATAATGGAATTCCCCCTGTATTCGGGCGTTGTGCCCGGGATGATATCATGCAGCGTCCATGCGGGACAGCTGCAACTGATGTCGCCTATTATACCGCAAATTCCCTGTTAAAACAAGATGTTTGTGTTCGCTTTCTTTCATGTTTGTATTGAATCATTTTCACTCATATGCATCTTTGGATCAACGAAATTGCAATCTTTGGGGAATTGCCGTGTGTTTTGCCTGTACATCCGGCGGATTTGCATCTATAATATGGACTGAAAGATCCGGAAAGCGACGTGAGGAGGAACGCTGAAATGAACAGACGATACATGATTCCGCTTTTGAGCACATTTGTCTGCTGGGGCAGCGTATATGCGGCATCAAAAATTGCGCTTGGGACAATTCCGCCGGTGACGCTGCTTGCGATGCGCTATCTTGTGGCGATTCCGGCGCTGTTTCTTCTATTAAAAATACGCGGTGCGCTGCGCCCTGTAGAAAAAAAGCACATGGGCACGATTGCGGCGATCGGCTTTACTGGATATTTTGCATCGTTCTGCCTGCAGATGCTGGGCATCAACCGTCTGACAGGCTCGGTCTCCTCTCTTTTGGGCGCGATGAATCCGATTTTTATCCCTGTGCTTGCCGCATTATTTCTGGGGGAGAAGCTCACTGCGCGCAAGGTGCTGTGCGTAGCGGTCTCCATGACAGGCGTCACGGTCATTGTAGGCGTGGGCGGTACGGCGGATGTACCCGGCGCAGCGCTGATGCTGCTGAGCGTATTCCTGTGGTCGGGCGCGTCGATTATCATCAGGAGGCTTCGCGGATGCTATGATCCCATGCAGGTGGCCATGATGTCGATGATTGTCGCGCTGCCCTTTACAGGGACATGGGCCGTGATTGAGCTGCAGACGAATGCGTGTACGCTTACAGCGGGCGCCATTGCGGCGGTGCTGTTCATGGGACTTGTGGGTACGGCAACGGCGCATTCGCTGTGGAACTACAGCCTCAGCAAGATGGATGCGAGCTTCTGTTCGATGTTCTATCCGCTTCAGCCGCTTACCAGCAGCGTACTTGGCGTGCTTTTGCTGGGAGAGAAGATAACGGCGTCCTTCCTGATTGGCGGGGTGATCATCTGCTGCGGCATTGTCGCCGCGGTTGCGAGCGGCAGGGACAGTTAAGGCGTCGAGCCGGCGGAGCTGCTGTACATCCATGATAAATGCGTCATTCATATGAAAGAAACGTCCTGCAGCCGACGGCGCAGGACGTTTCTGCATGCTCAGAGGGAAGAGGGGGTCAGTGTGACGAGCGTGACGGACGGCGGATTGAAAAGCCGGAAAAAGAAGGGCGGATACTCGTTGCTGCCCATGCCCAGCCCCGGATTGACGTATACCTGCGTCCGGCCCTGCCGGCTCAGGCCGTAGCTCATATGGCTGCCGGGAAACAGGCCGTAGCGCGGAAGGCTTGCCGAGGGCATGAAGACGGGACCGATGAGCGGCAGACGGATCAGACCGCCGAGGCTGTGTCCGCACAGAACAAGATCCGCTGCGCCCAGCTGATCATCCTTTGTGGGCGTGGCATGCATGAGGGTGACGACAGCATCGCCTGATGAGACGGCATTGCGTGCCTGTCGTGTCTCTTCGAGCCACTTGAGGTTGTAGGCAGCCAGCTCAAGCGCGTTGTCCTCGCCGCCGGAACGCGCGCTGAGGTACTGCTGCTCAAACTGCCTTTGCATGGTATCCAGATCAATGCTCAGCTGGCTGCTGGTGGTCAGCCACAGCGACTGGCTGCCGCGCGTGATGCACACGGGCGCGGAGAGCAGCTGCGCGCCGCGCTGATGGGCGCCCAGAACCCACGGCGCAAACGGACTGCCGCCGGCAAAATAGCTCTCAGAGGTGACGGCCGGATCGCTGTCGCCGGAAATGAAATAGATGGGCGCATCCGGCTTGAGCGAACGCAGCTGGTCGATGAGCGCATAGAAGGGCTGCGCATTGCCGCGCTCGGAGATCATGTCGCCGGTGACGACGACGGCGTCAAATTCGCTCTTGCCAAGCGAAAAGGAAAGCAGCTGCTGCCTGCTGCCGAAGCTTTCACCTTTGAGATCGGAGATGTGCAGCAGCGTGTATCCGTCAAATTCCTCGCACAGGCCTGTAATGCCCACGCTGATGCGGCGCACATGCACGAAACGATTGGCGAGAAAATTGACGCACAGCACAAGCAGAAGAAGGAGAAAAAAATAAAGGGCAAGCCGTATGCCAAGCGGCTTTTTCCTTCTTGAATCAAAAAAATCGTTTCCCGGCGTGACGGCTTTGAAGCGGGCCGTGTTTCCCGGAGAGAACGAATCGTAGCCTGAACGGCTCTGTGTCGGACGTCGGTTCATCGGCAAGCCTCCCTGACGGATTGGATTATGAAAGTATTCCAATTATAGCGCAATCGTCATGATGAGATCAACTTAACAAATGCCGTATCTGGATAGATGAATGAAAAAAAGTTGCGCCTGTATGCAGGCGCAGAAAAATATGATACAATACAGCTGTATCAAGCGAGCTGGAGAAGAATGTATGGCGAAGGAAAAGACGGTTTACATTTGCAGCGCATGCGGCTATGAGACGCCCAGATGGCTGGGCAAATGCCCCGGCTGCAATACATGGAACACGATGGAGGAACAGGCGCCCGGCGTGAGCGCGGCCGCGCCGGTGAAGGCGAACAAGCAGCGCGGCGGAACGGGCGCAAAAGCACTGCGCCTTGAGGAGATTCCGGAGGAATCCTCGGCGCGGGCGTCGACGGGCATCGGCGAACTGGACCGCGTACTCGGCGGCGGCGTGGTGGAGGGATCGCTGATGCTGGTGGGCGGCGACCCGGGCATCGGAAAATCGACCCTGCTTCTGCAGGCGAGCGAGCATCTGGCCGGAAGCGGCGCAAAGGTACTCTATATCTCCGGCGAGGAAAGCGCCCGCCAGATCAAGATGCGCGCAAGGCGGCTTGGCATCAGCAGCGGCAACCTGCTCATCCTCAGCGAGAACGCCATGGACGCCTGCGAAAAGCGCTGGGAGGAAATCCAGCCGGATTACATGATCATCGACTCGATTCAGACGATGTACAGGCCGGATATGGCCAGCGCGCCGGGCAGCGTGTCGCAGGTGCGCGAGTGCGCGAGCATGCTGATGCGCATGGCCAAAACGACGGGCTGCGCGGTGTTTCTGGTGGGCCATGTGACCAAGGAGGGCGCGATTGCCGGCCCGAGGATTCTGGAACACATGGTGGACGTGGTGCTGTATTTTGAGGGCGACAGGCAGCATGAATACAGGATTCTGCGCGCGGTGAAAAACCGATTCGGCTCGGTGAATGAGCTGGGCCTGTTTGAGATGCGGGAAAAGGGCATGGTGCCGGTGGAAAACCCGTCGGAGATGCTGCTTTCCGAGCGGGCAAAAAACGTGCCGGGCTCCTGTGTGATTCCGGCGATCGAGGGCTCGCGCCCGATGCTTGTGGATGTGCAGGCGCTGGCGCTGCAGACGGCATACGGTACGCCGCGCAGAACGACAAACGGTTTTGATTCCGGCAGGCTGGCGCTGCTGCTGGCTGTGCTGGAAAAGCGGGCAGGCGTGTCGCTGTTCAATCAGGACGTATATATTAATGTAGCAGGCGGATTGAATCTTTCCGAGCCGGCGGCTGATCTGGCGCTTTGCGCTGCGGTTGCATCCAGCGTGCGGGACACGTGTATCCCCGGTGACTGGGCGGTGCTTGGCGAGGTGGGCCTTGCGGGCGAAATCCGCGCGGTGTCCCAGTGCGAACGCAGGCTGATGGAATGCGGCAGGCTCGGGTTTACATCGGCTGTCGTGCCGCGGGAGAATGCGAGGCATATCCGCGTGCCGGAGGGCATGCGGATCTACGGCGTGGAGACGATTGCAGAGGCGATTTCGATTCTGATTGGATGATAAAAGCTGCTTCAGGCAGCCGCAAAGCCCCATAAAGGAGATATGAAGATGGATTACTTGTTTTTCCTGGAAAGAATGCACCGGGCGATCATGCCTTCGACGGGCTGCACGGAGCCGGTAGCCATTGCGCTCAATACGGCGACGGCGCGCGCAAGCGCGAAAGGCGCGGTGAAGAAGCTGACAATCACGCTGGATAATTATCTGTATAAGAATGCGATGGGCGTAGGCATTCCCGGCGCGGACGAGCGCGGCGTGGCGCTTTGCGCGGCGATGGGCGTGACGGCAGGCGACGCCAAGGCGCAGATGCGCGTGCTGGATCATGTGAGCGGCGAAGCGCTTCAGGCGGCCAAGCAGATGCTCTTTGACGGGCTGGTGACGGTGAATACGCGCGAGGACGTACACGGCCTGCTGGTAGAGAGCGTGCTGGAGACGACGGAGGACACCGTCCGTGTGCTGACGCTGGGCAGCCACACGAATATTGTACGCATCGACCATGCGCCGTTTGAGCCATACGTAGAAAGCAAGGACGACGACGCGCTGAGCAGCGATCCCATCCGCGCGGTGAAGCTGGCTCAGATGGTGGAATTTGCCGACAAGGTGCCTCTTGAGCAGCTGGAATTCCTGCAGGCGGGCATCGACATGAACATGGAGATTGCCCAAAAAGGACTGACGTTCGGCCTTGGACGCACGATTCGTACGCTTATCGAGCAGGGGGCAATCGGCGATTCGCCCGTTGCGCGCGCGGAGGAGCTGTGCGCGGCGGCGAGCTATGCGCGCATGAGCGGTGTGAGCATGCCGGTAATGACGGCGACAGGCAGCGGCAATCAGGGTATCACGCTGCTGCTGACTATCGAGGGCGTTGCGCAGGCGATGAAGATCGACCGGGAGAAGAAGCTGCGTGCGGCGGCGCTGGCGAATCTGGTGAATATCTACGTCAAGACGTTTACCGGCACACTCTCGGCGGTATGCGCGTGCGGCGTGGCGAGCGGTCTTGGCGCGTCGGTGGGCGTGGTGTATATGCTCGGCGGCAGGGAAGAGCAGATGCTCTTTGCGATGCAGAATATTCTGGGATCGATCTGTGGCATGATCTGCGACGGCGCGAAGGAGGGCTGTGCCAATAAGGTGCAGCTGTCCAGCGGTCTGGCGGTCAAAAGCGCATTTCTGGCGATGAACGGCATGAACGTGCGCGGCGGCGATGGCATCGTCGGCGACGAGCTGTATACGATTTTTGAGAATCTGGGCAGGCTGGTGCGCGAGGGCATGGAGAGCACCAACTCTGTGATCGTGCGGATCATGAGCAAGGGCAGCGACTGCCCGGCGTGATCCGGCAAAAGCAAACAAGAAAAGCGGGAATCAGACACGGGCCGTGGCGGCATGTTTGATTCCCGCTTTTATGCTGTCAATATCAAGCTGCTTGGTATTCCCGCTTACAGGATCGGCACGATCAGCTCCGAAAACTGGCGCTGGAGACCGTCTTCATCCATGTGCCACGAGAACTGGCGCGTGTATCCTTCGGCCGCAGGCGTGAGGCTTTTTTCCCTGAGGAACGTCTGCATCTGCGCAATCACGGGACCCATTGCCGTTTGCTGCGGCGGCCTGAGGTCAAAGAGCATGCGCACGCAGCGCGGACCGGCGCTCATGCGCATCCGGGAAAAGTCCGCATGAATCAGCGTAGCGAACTCCGCCGGCGCACAGATTCCCGTGCGCGTAGGCGTATCCTGCCCCTGAAGGAGGGAAAGCGGCACGATGGTCGAATAGCTCGACAGCGGCAGCGCGTCGATGAGATCCTTGAGCAGATCGGATGTGGGCACGCTCTGCCAAAGTGCAGCCACAGAATCAAAATCCACCAGATATGCAGCTGTACCCTGACAGATACGCGGCTGCATGAGCAGATGATCGTGGTCGCGCAGCAGATCCGTGCAGCTGGTCAGACGGTTGCGGATGGCATTGACCATGGCCATCTGTTCGCCCATCTGCGCGCGCTTTTCATCCATCATGTCGATCAGATCGGACAGCGGCAGGCCGGTCTTGACCACGCGGCGGATTTCATCGAGAGAAAAGCCCTGACGCTGCAGGCTCTTAATGATGCCCAGAACCTGAATATCCACGGCAGAGAATTTGCGAAAACCGCTGGCGGATGTGCGCTCCGGGGTGAGCAGGCCTTTTTCTTCGTAATAACGCAGGGCTTCCGGAGTGAGGCCGTAGGCGACGGAGAGCGCGCTGATGGATATTTTCATAAGTACCTCCGGAAGCGGTGTGATGTACACATTGTTATTTTGAAGACAAAATTGAAAAATGCGTCTTGATTCTCAAGCCGCTTGAGGGTATATAATGACGATATATGGGAGAACTGCGGCGTTTATTTGCACTTATAGTGTAATGGAATGAGAAGAAAAAATCAATCCCTGATTTGCCGCGGGTCGATCCCGTGCAGAAGAAGGAAAGTGAAAGGAGCTACCAAACATGAAGAAGAATGTGTTTGCCCTGCTGCTGGCGCTGATGCTCGTCGTGTCCTCCGGCGCGATGGCCATGACCGCCGGCACCTACGAGGCTGAGGCGCAGGGCATGATGGGCATGGTGAAGGTCGCCGTGACCGTTTCCGAGAATGCCATCGAAAGCGTCGAGGTTGTCGCCCAGAATGAGACCCCGGGTCTGTCCGATCCGGCGATCGCGAATGTTCCCGCTGCCATTGTTGCAGCGCAGAGCCTGGCGGTGGATACCGCTTCCGGCGCGACCGTGACCTCCAATGCGATCCTCGCTGCTGCCGAGGCTGCGCTGAGCGCTGCCGGCGCGGACATCGAGGCGCTGAAGGCTGCTGCTGCGGTCGAGACTGCCGAGGCCAAGACCATTGAGATCACCACCGACGTCGTTGTGCTTGGCGCGGGCGGCGCAGGCGTTGCCGCTGCCGTTGAGGCCTATGACGCCGGCGCGCAGGTCGTCCTGCTGGAGAAGATGGGCGTTATCGGCGGCACCACCGCGACCAGCCAGGGCATGGTCGGTGCGTACGAGAGCAAGTACACCAAGGAGAAGGATGTGCATTACACCTTCGAGGAGATGTACGGCAACCTGATGAACAATGCTTCTTACCGCCTGGACCCGGCGCTCACCGCGATCACCATCGAGTAGTCCGGCTCCGCCATCGATTTCATGGCTGACCGTCTGGGCATGAACTTCTATGACGTCATCGTCGGCTACGGCCCGCTGCAGATGATGCACCTGGTTGAGGGCGCTGGCCCGGCGATGAAGACCGCCATGGAGAACGCGCCGGCCGGCACCGAAATCAACCTGATGCTGGATACCGAGGCCACCGAGATCCTGATGAATGAAGATGGCTCTGTGAAGGGCGTCAAGGCTGTCAGCGGCGTGGATACCGTGTATGTCTATGCGGATTCCGTGATCGTCTGCACCGGCGGCTATGCCTACAACCCGGAGATGACCGTGCGTCTGGATCCGGAAAAGCGCGGCACCATGGGCATCGGCTATGTGGCCTCCACTGGCGAGGGCATCATGATGGCCTCCAACGTCGGCGCGCTGCTGACCCACGTGAACGACATGATGTGCGTCCTCAAGGACTATGAAATCATGACCGAGCACAACGGCAACTCCACCACCGCGAATGTTTCCTCCTTCATCAGCCGTGACAACACCGTCCTGCTGGGCGCGAACGGCAAGCGCTTCGTCAACGAGAAGGACATCGGCTACATGACCCAGAAGCTCAACAGCCCGGTGTTCGATCAGATGCACAAGGATGACCTGGGTTATGTCTGGGCGATCTCTGACAAGGCTTCCCTGGAGGCCAAGGGCGTCAAGCGCGGCCTGGATATGGAATTCATCACCGCCGACACCTTCGAGGAGCTGGGCGAGAAGATGGGTCTGGACGCTGCGACTGTTGCCGAGACCCTGAATAACTACAACAGCTACGTCGACGCCGGCCATGATCCGGAGTTCGGCCGTCTGCTGCTGGCCAAGCTCGAGGCTCCGTACTGCGCCGTGAAGGTCGTTCCGTGCGAGATCATCACCTACGGCGGCATCGCCCGCAACGTGGACGCTGAGGTCATCCGTGCCGAC
>JAFWXL010000107.1 GCA_017545905.1 Clostridia bacterium
CCCTCGTTTTCGATCCATCTTATCTGGCTGTAGTTCATATTCGAGCGGCGCATATCGCATCCGTATTCATTCTTGAGTCTGCACTCAAGCACCTCAAACTGAAGCACGCCGACGACGCCGACGATGATTTCCTCAAAGCCGATGCCCGGACGCTTGAACGTCTGGATCGTGCCCTCGTCCGCCAGCTGCACAACGCCCTTGACGAACTGCTTGCGGCGCAGGCTGTCGATGGAGGAGCAGCGGGCGAAGAATTCCGGCGCGAACACCGGGATGCCCTCGTAGCGGCGCTTCTTGCCGGTGCACAGCGTATCGCCCAGGCGGAAGATGCCCGGATCGAACAGGCCGATGATGTCGCCCGGATATGCGGTTTCCACCGCGCCGCGCTCGTCTGCCATGAACTGCTGCGGCTGCTTGAGCTGGATCATCTTGTTCGTGCCGCTGTGCCAGACGTTCATGCCCTTGGTGAACGTGCCGGAGCAGATGCGCATGAACGCGAGACGGTCGCGGTGCGCCGGGTTCATGTTCGCCTGAATCTTGAAGATGAAGCCGGAGAATTCCTCGTCCGTCGGCTCGACCACGCCCGCATCGCTCTCGTGCGCGGCCGGCGGGGTGGAGTATTCGAGGAATCGGGTGAGGAAGGGCTCCACGCCGAAGTTGGTGATCGCAGAACCGAAGAACATCGGGGTCAGTTCGCCCGCGCGTACCAGATCCAGATCAAACTCGTCGCCGGCCATGTCCAGCAGCTCGATCTCATCCATCAGGCGGTTGTACAGGCGGTCGCCCAGCAGCTCCGGCAGGCTCGGATCGTCGAGGGGTACATCCATCTTTTCGACGCGGGTCTTGCCGTGGTCGCCGCTCTCGTAAAGCTCGACCAGCTTCGTATCGCGGTGATAGACGCCCTTGAAATCGCCGTCCGTGCCGATGGGCCAGTTGACCGGAACGGCGCGGATGCCGAGCACCTGCTCCAGCTCCTCCATCAGGGAGAAGGGATCTTTCGCGGCGCGGTCCATCTTGTTGACGAAGGTGAAAATCGGAATATTGCGCAGGCGGCAGACCTTGAAGAGCTTGATGGTCTGCGCCTCGACGCCCTTGGCGGCGTCGATCATCATCACGGCGCTGTCCGCCGCGACGAGCACGCGATAGGTATCCTCGGAAAAGTCCTGGTGGCCCGGGGTATCGAGGATGTTGATGTGGAAGCCGTCAAACTCGAACTGCATCGCAGAGGAGGTGACGGAGATGCCGCGCTGCTTCTCGATTTCCATCCAGTCGCTGGTGGCATGCTTGTCGCTCTTGCGGGCCTTGACGGAGCCGGCGGTGCGGATGGCGCCCGAGTACAGCAGCAGCTTCTCGGTCATCGTCGTCTTACCGGCGTCCGGATGGGAGATGATGGCAAATGTCCGGCGGCGGGCGACCTCGCCCTCGAGCGTGCCGGGCAGGATATTTTCAGGCATGGTGATTTCCTCCTTGGGAATCCGTCGATTGAGAAGAAAAGAAAAGCGCCTTTCGCCTTACGGCGGCCCGAAAATCGGACGGAGAATGTGCATGCGCAATCCTCCTTTCCGATATGAAACATAGCGCAAATCACGTTTTTTGACAATTATATAGTATAGCACAATCCATACGGATTGAAAAGAAAAAACGTGCAGAAAAACGCCGATTGTATAAGGAAAACGCGCCGAATATCATCGGCGCGCCTTTGTGTGATTATCTTTTGATTCTTACGTAGTATCTGCTTTCGTCCTCGTGGGCGATATATCCCCCGTTTGCCATCATCACACGCAGCGACGCGGGATTGTCTTTGTTCACGCGCAGATATATTTCGTCCTCCGGGATGATACTTCGTGCTATTTCAAGCGTCAGACGAAGGCCTTCTTTGGCATAGCCCTTGCCGCGGAATGGCTTTGCGATGAAATAGCCGATGTGTCCGGCACCTGTGCGCAGCGATTCGCACAGGTGATGCCGGATGCGGAACTGACCGACAATTTCATCGTCGTTCCACAAAAACAGAAATGTCTCCGGCACAAAGCCGTCGGGCAGATTCCAGCCCGCTTCAAAATCCAGCATGGTTTGCAGCGCGCAGTCAAAATCTGCGCGGGAGATTCCGTGCCAGGGGTTGGTGAATCCGTTTTCATCCACAGGCATATCGCGGACAAACAAGTATTCCTTTTCGATATCCTGAAAATTGGCGGCTTTTAGAAGCAGCATGAAATAAACCTCTCGTTCATCCGCGCAGCAGCTTTTGACACAGCGCAATCATCTCGTCGCTGCCCGCGCTGTTTTCAATCAGCAGCTCGCCAGGCCCGTTCCACAGAAGGCCTTCTGCCTGCAGGCGGCGGCGTGTCTGGCGCGCCGTGCCAGGGCCGCCGTCCAGCAGCGCCGTGTTTTTGCCAACCAGACGCTGAATGACCGGCGCGGCAAAGGGATAATGCGTACAGCCCAGCACAATGGCGGCGAGTCTGTCCCTGTAGGGCGCAAGCAGCGGTGCAAGCAGCGCTTCGGTTTCCTCGCTTTCGGCCTTGCCGCGCTCCACGAGTTCCACCAACCCCGGTGCGGGGATCTTGTGCACGGAGCAGACATCTGTGAAGCGATGCAGCAGGATGTCAAATTTCTCCTCGCGCAGGGTGACGGGCGTAGCCATCACGCCGACCTCCTTGCCGGGGAAATGATCCGCGGCGACCTTGAGCGCGGGCTCGATGCCAATGATGATCTTGTCTGGATAGACTTCGCGCAGCTCCTTGATCGCGGCGGCGGTCGCCGTGTTGCAGGCGACGACCAGCGCCTTGCAGCGGCGCGCCATGAGTTTTTCGGCGGCGGCGAGGGTCAGACTGCGTACTTCGCTGGTCGGCCTCGTACCGTAAGGGGCGTTGGCGGAGTCGCCGAAGTACAGATAGCGCTCCTGCGGCATCAGCTTCATCAGCTCGCGCAGCACACTGACACCGCCCACGCCGGAATCAAATACGGCAATATAATCGCGCTTCTCGAACATGTGACTCCCACCTTTCTTTTCTTATCTTATCACGAACGGAAAGCAAAATGCAATGCATGCGGCTATAGAATGCAAACGAAAAGGACGCAAAGCCGTGCTTTGCGCCCTTGGGTTTCGGCAATTAGAAAATCGTATGCACTGGGATAAATACGCGCGCAGGGATACCTTCGATTTCTGTCTGTATATACAGCCAGTCGCCCATCTGCGCCAGCACGGTTACCTGCGTGCCGGCTTCAAGCGCAGCCGTCCATCCTTCAAAGGGATTTTCGGACAGCGGATTGCCGGTCAACGGCGCAGTCTCCTCGATCATTGCGGCAAAGCCATCTTCAAAGGCGAGCTGCGGTTCATAGGGGATATCGGTGATCGAGCCGGCTTCCACCCAGCCGACTGGACCGAAATCATCTTTCGTGCCCTGCGCAGCCATGGCCCAGCAGTCATACTGACCAAAGAGCACATAGGGCTTGCCGGTATCCAGCATCTGATCGCCGTGGCGGTAGAAGCCCTGCGTCGGGCCGCAGTACAGATCCAGCACCTGTCCTTCGGCTTCCGCCGTCATTTCGATGGGCGTGAGCGCCTCAAGGTCAATGGCTTCGCCGAGCGATGCGGCAGGCAGCAGGCATACAAGCATCGCGACGAGCAGGGCGAGCATAGAAGAAATCAAACGCATGTCAAAAACCTCCTGTCAAAAGGCGAGAGGGAAAAGCGGCATTGTACGCAGCCGGGGAAAAGAACGGCTGAAGGATCTTTTGTATTTCTGCAGATTCATCATATCAAATCCATGTGCGTTTGTCAAAGCCTGTGCATGCGTTTCTCGCCCATCCAGTCGACCTTCAGATAGTATACGGTAAAGAATATGCAGCTGAGCAGCCATGTGATCGGATACGCCCAGGAAACCGTCGTCAGCACGGGGCGAAACTGCGTGGCCAGCGTCACATACGGCACGCGTACGACACACCAGCAGATGACCATGCCCAGCATGGAGACGCTTGCTTTGCCCGCGCCGCGCAGCGCGGCGGCAATGGCATGCGTGTATGCGGCCAGAAAGAAGAAAGGCGTAATTGTGCGCTGATGCATCACGCCATAGGCGATTACTTCCGGATTGGAATCAAACAGACCGATGAGATGCGGAGAGAAGAGGGTGATCAGCAGGGCGACGGCTTCAGCGATGCCTGCCGAGCAGAGGATACCGATCCGGATGCCCTTTCTGGCGCGATCGGGACGGTTCGCTCCCAGATTCTGGCTGACGAATGTGGTCAGCGCCATGTTGAAGCATGTAACCGGCAGGAAGGCAAAGCCTTCAATGCGCGAATGCGCACCGCAGCCTGCCATCGCCTCCGCGCCGAATGCATTGATATTCGACTGGACGATGACATTGGCAAAAGAGATGATGCAGTTGGCGACGCCTGAGGGCACGCCGTTGGAGAGAATGGCACGAAGCGCCGGCATGTCAAAGCCGAGCCTGCGCAGGTTCACACGGTAATCCCTGTCGCTGTGCATCAGGCGATAGAGGCACAGCAGCATGGAAACAACCTGCGAGATCGCAGTTGCCACGGCGGCAGAGGCCACGCCCCAGCCAAACATGCCCACGAAGAGCAGATCCAGAATGACGTTGATGATGGAGGAAATAATCAGATAATACAGCGGGTGACGGCTGTCGCCCACGGCCTGCAGGATGCCCATGCAGATATTGTACATGACAAAGGCGAGCGAGCCAAGGAAATATGTGCGGAAATAGGCAATCGACTGGGGCAGCACGCTTTCGGGCGTGCCCATCAGGCGCAGCATGACCGGCGAGAGCGCTGCGCCGAAAACGGTCATAAACGTACCGACCACCAGACCGCCGGCAAACAGCGTGTGGATGGCCTTCTGAACGCGGGGGATGTCGCGTGCGCCGTAGTGCCGGCTGATGACCACACCTGCGCCCATAGCCAGACCATTGAAAAAGCCGATGAACAGCTGGATCAGGCTGCTTGACGAGCTGACGGCGGCAAGAGCGTCGCTGCCCAGAATATTGCCGACGATCAGCGAGTCGGCTGTGTTGTAGAGCTGCTGAAAGAGATTGCCCAGCAGCAGCGGAAAGGCAAACGCTATGAGCTGACGGGCAATAGGCCCCTCGGTCATCAGCGTGGAACGCTCAGCCTGCACATGACGACGCATACTTGTTCCTCCTTGAACGCTTGTCATCTGCGTTCATTATACGCCTATTCTTGCATGGTCACAATAGAAGAAAACTGACAGAGGAAGCAAATACGCCAGACCTAAATATGGGGCGCTGCCCCATCGCCCCGCCAAAGGGCTTTCCGATCGCCCTTTGGAAACCTTCGGGCCATAAGAACTAGGTTGCAGGGTATTCGTTTGCAATCTGTCAGTTTCGATTCAGAATGATATCATTCCCTTGCGCGAAGCGAAGTAGGGAGTCTGAGGGAGATATCCCTCAGGCGGGTTTCAGGGCGGCAGCCCTGAACGTTTCCCTTTTACACCGCGAATTCCTTCAGGAACTTCTCGCCCGCCTCGATGGTTTCTCGGACGCGGTTGGGAGCCGGGCCGCCGGGCACGTCGCGCAGGGTCACGCAGGCGCGCATGGAAC
The DNA here is from genome assembly GCA_017545905.1 of Clostridia bacterium. Taxonomy (GTDB): domain Bacteria; phylum Bacillota; class Clostridia; order Christensenellales; family Aristaeellaceae; genus Ventricola. The sequence continues at coordinate 5,574 of JAFWXL010000107.1, forward strand.
AGGCGACAAAGATGTCCTCTTCAAACAGATCGGAGAAGCTCTTAAGCTCCTCGAGGCTCAGGTCCAGCAGGCCCTTGTTGTCCTTGACGCAGTAGAGCACGAGACGGCCGATGACCGCATGTGCATCGCGGAAGGTCATGCCCTTCTTGACGAGGTAGTCGGCTGCGTCGGTGGCGTTGGTGAAGCCGCCCTCGGCGCTGCGGGCCATGTTGTCCGCGCGGAAGGTGCAGGTGGAGAGCATGGCCGTGAAGACCATCAGGGATTTGATGAGCGTGTCGCGCGCGTCAAAAAGGCATTCCTTGTCCTCCTGCATGTCCTTGTTGTAGGTCAGCGGCAGGCCCTTGAGCGTGGTCAGCAGGCCGAGCAGGTCGCCGTATACACGGCCGGCCTTGCCGCGGATGAGCTCGGCGACATCAGGGTTCTTCTTCTGGGGCATGATGGAGGAGCCGGTAGCAAAGCTGTCGTCCATTTCGACAAACTTGAACTCGTGCGTGCTCCAGATGATCATCTCTTCGCAGAAACGGGAAAGATGCATCATGCACACGGATGCCGCGTAGATGTAATCGCAGACGTAATCGCGATCAGAGACGGCGTCCAGGCTGTTGAGCGTGATGGAGGAGAAGCCCAGCAGCTCCTGCGTGCGATAGCGGTTGAGCGGATGCGTCGTTCCGGCGAGCGCGCCGCTGCCCAGCGGGCAGACGTCGGCATGCTGATAGACTTCCTTCATGCGCTGCATGTCGCGGCTGAACATCTGGAAATACGCCATCATATGATGACCCAGCGTTACAGGCTGTGCGCGCTGCATGTGGGTATAGCCCGGCATGATGCTTTCGCAGTGACGCTTGGCGATCACGATCAGCGCCTCGCACAGCGCCTTCTGGAACTCGATGGCTTCCTTGGCGATCTGCTTGATGTACAGGCGGCTGTCCAGCGCAACCTGATCGTTGCGGCTGCGGCCGGTATGCAGACGCTTGCCCGCCTCGCCGATGCGCTCGGTGAGGATCTTTTCCACATTCATGTGGATATCCTCGGCGTCCAGCGCAAACTGTATCTTGCCTGCCTCCACGTCATCGCGGATGGACTTGAGACCCGCAACCATGGCGTCCGCGTCTTCCTGGGAGATGATGCCCTGCTCGCCGAGCATGGTGGCATGCGCGATTGAGCCGGTGATATCCAGATAAGCCAGGCGCTGGTCAAACGTAATGGAAGAATGGAAATCGTCGACCAGCCCGCTGGTCTGCTTCTCGAAGCGTCCGCCCCAGAGTTTCATGTGTGTTTCCTCCTCGAAATAAAAGGGCTGTAAGGCATTACCTTGCAGCCCTTTTATACTTAAGCTTCTTTTATCCTCTGCGAAGCAGAAGAAGGGGTCTGGGGATGGAATCCCCAGCAGGGGTATCGGGGACAGCGTCCCCGGGCAGGGCTTGGGGCGGCAGCCCCAACATAACTCCTGCTTATTTCTCCATCAGACCGGCCTTTTCCTTCATCATCGCCTGAACTTTCAGCGGCAGGCCATAGAGATTGATGAAGCCGGCGCTGTCCTTGTGGCTGTAGAGCTCGCCGGAATCGCCGAAGGTCGCGATGTCCTCCATGTACAGGCTGTACGGAGAGGTGACGCCCGCGCCGATCACGTTGCCCTTGTAGAGCTTCACCTTCGCGGTGCCGGTCACGTACTGCTGGGTCACATCGACGAACGCGCTCATGGCCTCGCGCAGCGGGGTGTACCACAGGCCGTTGTAGACCAGCTCGGCGAACTTGGGCGCCATCTGATCCTTGTAGTGGGCGGTGTCGCGGTCGACGGTGATCTCCTCGAGATTGCGGTGCGCAGCGTAGAGGATGGTTCCGCCCGGCGTCTCGTATACGCCGCGGCTCTTCATGCCCACCAGACGGTTCTCTACCATGTCGGCAATGCCCACGCCGTTGCGGCCGCCGATCTCGTTGAGGGTGGCGAGCAGGGTGATGGCGTCCATCTTTTCGCCGTTAACGGCAACCGGAACGCCCTTTTCAAAATCGATGGTGACGTACTCGGGCTTGTCCGGCGCATCCTCCGGATACACGCCCATGCACAGCAGGTCGCGCGGCGGCTCGTTGGCCGGATCCTCCAGATCGCAGCCCTCGTGGCTCAGATGCCAGAGGTTGCGGTCCATGGAGTACGGGCGGTCCTTCTTGACCGGGACCGGGATGCCGCGGGCCTCGGCGTATTCGATCTCTTCCTCGCGGGTCTTGAGCTCCCACTCGCGCCACGGGGCGATAATCGGCATATCCGGCGCAAAGGCCTTGATGCTCAGCTCGAAGCGGACCTGATCGTTGCCCTTGCCGGTGCAGCCGTGGCAGATCGCGTCGCAGTTTTCAGCCTTGGCGATCTCAACCAGACGCTTGGCGATCAGCGGACGGGCAAAGGAAGTACCCAGCAGATACTTGTTCTCATAAACGGCGCCGGCCTTCAGGGTCGGCCAGATGAAGTCTTCAACGAATTCCTTGCGCAGATCCTCAATATAGAGCTTCTCAGCGCCGGTCTTCTTCGCCTTCTCGTGCAGCGGCTCGAGCTCGTCGCCCTGGCCCACGTCTGCGGCGCAGCACACGACGGCGCAGCCGTAGTTTTCCTTGAGCCACGGAATGATGATGGACGTATCCAGTCCGCCGGAGTACGCAAGCAGAACACGATTATACTTCTTGTTGGCCATAAGTATTCCCTCCATATTCGCTGCGGGTGCAACATTGCGCCTGCAAGGATTTTGCTGTTACGGTTTCGTATTATAGCGCTTTGCTCATAAAAATGCAAGAGGGTTTGCGAATATAACCGCATAATTTCGCAAATTTTAATAATTTTAAGACGGATGTGAAGAAAATACGGCAGACATCGGATGATAAAATGCAAATAGAAGGAATACTTATACAATTATCATGCATATATGCATATGGTATACACGTTGACATGCGGGTGAAAATAGGATAAACTAAATTGGTTACGAATTCTGTGTGTATATATAGTAAGGAAGAGAATTTTGAGAATACTTGGCATCGATCCTGGTCTGGCGACACTGGGCTGGGGCGTTATCGAGGCGGAGGGGAGCCGCGTACGCCTGATTCAGTATGGCACGCTGGATACCTACCCGCGCGATACATTTCCCACTCGCCTGGGCAGCCTGTATACAGGCGTGAAGGGGCTCCTTGATACGTTTAAGCCGGAGGAGATCGCTTTCGAAGAGCTGTTTTTCTCCAAGAATATCACCACCGGCATTCAGGTGGCGGGCGCGCGCGGCGTGGCGCTGGCGGCCTGCCAGAGCTATACGGACAAGCTCTTTGAATATACGCCGATGCAGATCAAGCAGGCGCTCACCGGCTATGGCAATGCGGAAAAAAGGCAGATGCAGCAGATGGTGCGCATGCGTCTGGGCCTTAGTGAGATTCCGCGCCCGGATGATGCGGCAGACGCAGTGGCCTGCGCGATCACCCATGCGCAGGCAGGACGGATGCGCGAACAGTTCAGGATTAAGTAACCGGAAGGCTGTCATAAGAGGGGTATCATGATTGCTTTTATCGAAGGAAAAGTTGCTGAGAAGAACCACGGCGAGCTGGTGATCAATGCCGGCGGCGTCGGCTTTTTGCTGCTGTGCTCCAATGCGACGATCGCCGCCGCGCCCGAGATGGACAAGACATGGCGCTGCTATACGGTGATGAACGTGCGCGAGGATGCGATGGAGCTTTTCGGCTTTGCCACGAAGCTGGAGCGCGAGATGTTCAGAAAGCTCTGCACGGTCACGGGCGTGGGCGCGAAGACGGCGCTGGGCATTCTCTCCGCGCTGCCGCTGCGCGATCTGTCCATCGCGATCGTCACCGGCGATGTGAACGCGCTCTCCCGAGCGCCTGGCATCGGCAAGAAGACGGCCCAGCGCATCATTCTGGAGCTCAGGGACAAGGTGGAGCAGGCGGAGGTTTCCTCTGCGCCGGCGGGCGTAAGCGCACCGGCTCCCGTGCCTGGCGGCAATAGTGCCATGCGCGAGGCGCAGGCGGCGCTGCAGGCCCTGGGCTATACGAGCGCCGAGGCGGCGCGCGCGCTCAATCAGGTGCGCGATCAGGCCGATGCGGCGGATAAGCTGATTCTGCTGGCTGTGCGCCAGCTCAGCGGAATGTAAGGAGGATACAATATGCTTCCCAATGATCCGATCATGCTGCTGAGCGCAGTGAATATGAAGCTGCGTGACTGCTATGCATCGCTGGACGCGCTGTGCGATGATATGGATGCCGACAAGGCGCAGATCATTGCCAAACTGGCTGAGGCTGGCTATGACTACTCTGAGGAAAGAAACCAGTTTATTTGAGTGTGGTGAGAGATATGGAAGACGAACGCCTTGTCATGAGCGGCTTCCGCGAGGAGGACGACGATCAGGAAAGCAGCCTGCGACCCAAAACGCTGCGCGAATATGTGGGCCAGCAGGTGGTGAAGGACAGCCTGAATATCTACATTCAGGCAGCGCGCCAGAGGCGTGAACCGCTGGATCATATCCTGCTTTACGGCCCGCCCGGTCTGGGCAAGACGACGCTGGCCAATATCGTCGCCAGCGAGATGGGCGCGAATATCCGCGTGACCAGCGGCCCGGCCATCGAGCGTCCGGGTGATCTGGTGGCACTGGTGTCCAATCTCTCTCAGGGCGATGTGCTCTTTATCGACGAGATCCACCGCCTGTCCCACGCTGTGGAAGAGGTGCTCTATCCCGCGATGGAGGATTATGCGCTGGATATCGTGACCGGCAAGGGTGCGATGGCCAACTCCATCCGCATTCAGCTGCCAAAGTTTACGCTCATCGGCGCGACGACCCGCGCAGGTTCGCTCTCTGCGCCGCTGCGCGACCGCTTCGGCATCATCTTCCGCCTGCAGATGTATACGACGGAAGAACTGATGAAGATCGTCTATCATTCCGCCGGTGTGCTCAATATCGCTGCGGATGAAGACGGTGTGCGCGAGATTGCAAGACGAAGCCGCGGCACGCCGCGTATCGTCAACCGTCTGCTCAAGCGCGTGCGCGATTATGCGCAGGTGCGCGGCGATGGCGTGATCACCAGAGAGATGGCGAGCGAAGCGCTTCGCCTGCTGGATGTGGACGATCTGGGCCTTGACCGTACGGACCGCGCGATGCTTCATACGATGATGGTTAAGTTTAATGGTCGGCCGGTGGGCCTGGACACGCTGGCGGCGACGACCGGCGAGGACGCCGTGACCATCGAGGACGTCATCGAGCCGTATCTGATGCAGCTGGGCTTCATCATGCGCACGCCGCGCGGCCGTATCTGCACGCAGGCGGCGTATGACCATATGAAGATTCCCATGCCGCTGGATTTGCGTGCCGTGACGAAGGCGGAGGGGCAGACCAGCTTGCTGGATTGAGGCTTTAATCCGCCGCGAAGCGAACATGGGGTCAAGGGGCGAAGTCCCTTGTCAGGGGTTTGGGGATGAAATCCCCAACGTACCCATGCGCGAAGCGCCGGGAAAAAGAAACTGTGGCATGCAGCGGCTGCTTCAAGCCGCTTTGCCTGAATCTCAATAGTCGCCTTCGGCTCCGCTGAGATTCCCATTTATTTGCGCTTCGCGTTGGAGGACGTTAGGGCTGCCGCCCTAAGACCTGCTCGGGGACATTCTTCTCCTCGCTCGACGCTCGTCGGTCAGTCCGGTTCTGAAGCCCCACCGGGGCTTCATTCATTGCCGGACCAGTTCGGGTAAGCCCGAACCCCGAACCCCTTCTTCGCTTCGCGCTTGTTAAAAGAGAGATTGTAAAGAGAATGAAGACGTCAGATTTTAACTATGACCTGCCGGAAGAACTGATCGCGCAGACGCCTGTCTATCCGCGTGATTCCAGCCGCCTGCTGGTTTATCACAGAAATACCAATACCATCGAGCACAAGGTCTTTCACGATGTGATCGATTATCTGAATCCCGGCGATGTGCTCGTCGTCAATCAGACCCGTGTCATCCCCGCGCGCCTGTATGGCGCCAAGGAAGGCACCGGCGGCGCGATTGAGTTCCTGCTGCTGCGCAGGCTGAACCTCACTGACTGGGAGGTTATCCTCAAGCCCGGCAAAAAAGCAAAACCCGGCGCGCGCTTCGTGTTCGGCGATGGCGAACTCAAGGCGGAGGTGCTCTCCATGGCGGAGGACGGCGGCCGCACGGTGCGCTTTGAATATGAGGGCGTGTTCGAGGATGTGCTCGACCGTCTCGGTCAGATGCCGCTGCCGCCGTATATCCATGAGAAGCTGGAGGACAAGACCCGCTATCAGACGGTCTATGCCAGGATCGACGGCAGCGCGGCTGCGCCGACGGCCGGCCTGCATTTCACGCCTGAGCTGCTTGAGCGTGTGAAGGAAAAGGGCATTGAGGTTGTGCCGGTGCTGCTGCACGTAGGTCTGGGCACGTTCCGTCCTGTCAAGGAGGAGGACGTCGCCAATCACCACATGCACAGCGAATACTACGAGGTCACGCCTGAGCAGGCCGAGAAGATCAACGCTGCCCATAGCCGCGGCAGCCGCGTGGTCTGCGTCGGCACGACGAGCGTGCGCACGCTGGAAACCGTCGCAACCGAGGACGGCGTCGTCCATCCGGGCAGCGGCTTTACGCAGATCTTCATCACGCCCGGCGTGAAGATTAAGGCGGTCGATACCCTGATCACCAATTTTCATCTGCCCCAGAGCACGCTGCTGATGCTCATCTCCGCGCTCATGGGCCGCGAGAATGCCCTTGCCGCCTATGAGGTCGCCGTCAAGGAGCGCTATCGCTTCTTCAGCTTTGGCGATGCGATGATGATTACGGATTAAAGAAGGCTGCTTCATACCGACGCGAAGCGAAGAAGGGGTCTGGGGATGTAATCCCCAGGCAGGTCTGGGCGGCAGCCCGGCGTAACCCATGCGCGAAGCGCCGAAAAAAGAGAATCCAGCATATCGAGCAGCTGCTTAAAGCGGCTGTACCTGAATCTCAATAGTCGCCTTCGGCTCCGCTGAGATTCCCGTATAGATGCGCTTCGCGCGTTGGGAACGTTAGGGCTGCCGCCCTAAGACCCGCTCGGGGACATCGTCCCCGAACCCCTTCATGGCTTCGCCCCTGTTTTAAGAAAGGAATGAAAATCCATGCCAAAGCCCGTAACGTTCGATCTCGTCAAGAGAGACGCGAAGACGCATGCCCGCCGCGGCGTCGTCCATACGCCTCATGGCGATATCCAGACCCCGATCTTCATGCCCGTGGGCACGCAGGCCACCGTTAAGGCGATGACCAGCCGTGAGCTCAAGGAGATCGGCTCCCAGATCATTCTCTCCAATACCTATCATCTGCATATCCGCCCCGGCGAGGATCTCATCCGCGAGGCCGGCGGCCTGCATAAGTTCATGAGCTGGGATCGCCCGATCCTGACCGATTCCGGCGGATTCCAGGTCTTCTCGCTGGCGAGCCTGCGCAAGATCAAGGAAGAGGGCGTGCATTTCCGCAGCCATCTTGACGGCAGCAAGATGTTTATCGGACCGGAGACGTCCATGGATATCCAGCAGGCGTTGGGCAGCGATATTGCCATGGCGTTTGACGTCTGCTCGCCCTATCCCTGCGATCACCGCACGGCCATGGAGGCCATGCATCGCACCCATCGCTGGGCCAAGCGCTGCAAGGAGCATCATACCCGTGAGGATCAGGCTGTGTTCGGCATCATTCAGGGTGCATTCTATGAGGATCTGCGTATCGAGAGCACGAAGGTACTTGCCGATATGGATTTCCCGGGCTACGGTATCGGCGGCCTGTCCGTCGGCGAGCCCAAGCCGATCATGTATGGCATGCTCGAGGCGATTATGCCGTATATGCCGGAGAACAAGCCGCGCTATCTGATGGGTGTGGGCAGCCCGGACTGTCTGGTTGAGGGTGTGTACCGCGGTGTGGATATGTTCGACTGTGTGCTTGCTACCCGCGTGGCGCGCAACGGCACCTGCTTTACGGACAATGGCCGTCTGGTTATCCGCAATGCGCAGTATGCGCATGATTTCGGCCCGATCGAAGAAGGCTGCGATTGCTATGCCTGCCAGAACTACTCCCGCGCGTATATCCGACACCTGCTCAAGGCGGGTGAGATCACCGGCGGCAGGCTTGCGACCATCCATAATCTGCGCTACCTCATCAGGCTCATGGAGCGCATCCGCAAGGCGATCGAGGAGGATCGCTTTGAGGAGTTCCGCCGTGATTTCTTCAATAAGTACGACATGAGCCGCAACTTCTGATCCTCAATGGCCGGGGGAAGGAGCATATACCATGCAGAGATTGTTTCCTGTTCATCATCTGCGCAGGGGCGTGAGGCTTTCGCCGCTGTGGTCGCTGACCACGCTGGATGCGGGCGGTCTGGGCCGGCCGGTGAAGGCTGCCGTTCCCTGTGTATGGGAGAGCATTCCAGGACTGAAGTGCTACAAGGGCCGCGTTGCATATGAAAACACGTTCGAGGGCGGCGGCACGCTGCGCTTTGTGTTCGGCGGAGTTGCTTTCCGGGCAAAGGTCTATCTGGACGGTGAGCTGATCGCCGAGCACTACGGCGCATTCACGGCGTTTGATGCGATTGCCGAACGCGTGCCCCATGGCATGCATACGCTGCGCATTGAGGCGGACAACCGCTATGGCGAGGATTCGGCACTGCACGTGGAAAACGATTACTACAGCTTCGGCGGCGTCAGCCGGCCGGTGGATGTGCAGCAGATTGAAAGCGCATACCTCACGGATCTGTTCATCCGCACGAGCTGCGAGGACGGGCAGTGGATGGCTGACGTGCAGGTGACTGCCGTGAGCCTGAGCGATGAGGATCAGACGGCCAGCGTGTTTGTCAGCGCAGCTTCTTCTGAGCACATATTCAGAAGCTTCTGCCTGCCGGCAAGGGAGAGCGTGACGCTCCGTGCGTCGATGCCTGCGCAGGATGTGAAGCTGTGGAGCGCGGAAGAGCCCAATCTTTACGACGCCTCTGCTGTGCTCTATCTGGACGGGCGCCCTGTGGACGATCTGTGTGATCGCTTCGGCTATCGCGAGGTGAAGCTGGAGGGCAGAAAGATTCTGCTCAATGGCAAGCCGCTGGTCATCAAGGGATTCAACCGCCATGAGGCCTATGCCGAATTCGGCAGCGCTGTGCCGCTGGAGGCGATGATCCGCGATATCCAGCTGCTGAAGGATATGGGCGCGAATGCCGTGCGTACCTGTCATTATCCCAATGATCCGCGCTTTCTGGACCTGTGCGATGAATTTGGCCTGCTCGTCTGGGAGGAAACCCATGCGCGCGCGCTGAATGAGCATCAGCTGCTCAGTCCGCATTTCAGGCCGCAGACAGAGCTGTGCGCCCGCGAGATGATTGCCCAGCACGGCAATCATCCGTCTATTTTCATCTGGGGCTGTCTCAACGAGTGCGAGGATACGACCGAGGCCGGCGCGCGAGAGTTCCGCTGGAATCTGGATCTGCTGCGTACGCTCGATCCCTCCCGTCCGGCGACGGCGGCGCTGCTGGACCGCAAGGGCAGTCTGGTGTGCGGCGATATGGATGTGCTCAGCCTGAACCTGTATCCGCTGTGGTATCATCCGACCGATCCTGCCGATCATGTAAAAAACATGATCGCGTGGTCGGATGCGCATGGTGCGGCTGGCAAGCCCGTCATCATCAGCGAGATCGGTGCGGGCGCGGTGTATGGGTATCACGATCCCGGCGCGATGAAATGGACCGAGGAACGTCAGGCAGAGATTGTCACACGGCAGATTGACGCGGTGCTCTCCAGCGAGGACTGCTGCGGCATCTTTCTGTGGCAGTTTGCCGATTGCCGCGTGGATGAGAGCTGGTTTGAAAAGCGGCCCAAGTCCAGCAACAACAAGGGCGTGGTCGATGAGTACCGCCGTCCCAAGCTCGCCTATACCGCTGTGAAGGAGTGCTTTGCCCGGTATTGATTCTGTATGAAAACTGGAGGCAGTCAGTGGTGATTTCTTCTTGTTTCTCTTGCAGTTTATGCCGGAAACATGTATAATAGTGAAGATGCTATATTGCTAATTTTGAAAGGATGTGTCTTTCCCATGAATAAGCTTATGAACCTGCTGGCCGACGCGACTGCCACCGGCGCCGCTGAGGTTGCTGCCGAGGAAATGTCCACCGGCGCGATGATCATCTACTACGCCGTGCAGTTCCTGCCGATGATCCTCATCTTTGTCGTCTTCTACTTCTTGCTTATCCGTCCGCAGCGCAAGAAGGACAAGGAAGCCAAGCTGATGCTTGATAACCTCAAGGTTGGCGATCGTATCTGCACCATCGGCGGTATCTACGGCACCATCGTGCGCATCAAGGATCAGGTTCTGACCATCGAGGTTGGCGAGCAGAAGACCCAGATGATGATCGCCCGCTGGGCCGTGCGCAATGTGGAGCAGCTCTCTGTCACCAACGACGCCGAAACCCTGATCTGATCAGCGTTCCGCTGAACCATATGCGCTTTGCGGCTGTTTGAAAGCGTCATTGGCGCAGAAGGCGCTCTGATGCTCTGCTGCGCATAGCGTCGGCATGGCGTATCGGAAAACGAATAGAAATCCCCGCTTTGTCATAGGTTTGACCATGACAGGCGGGGATTTTTATGTGGGAGGGATTGCATGGAAAGCAATGCGCGGGAGTTTCTTACGGGAAGGGATCGGGGCATGGATTCCTTCAGGCGCTCCGTGAGACGCAGTGTGCGCAGGGGGAGGGGCAAAGGCCTGCTCGGCGCGGTGCTTAAGGGCGTGCTCGTCGGCGCGAGCATTACGGTGATCAGCGTAGCCCTGTTTGCGCTGATTCTCAATTGGTGGGACGCCAGTGATCGGGCGATTACGGCAATCAATCAGGTTGTCAAGTTTGTTTCGATTTTGGCGGGCGTCGCGGCGGCCATGGGCGGCGAGGCGCAGGGCGGCACGATGCGAGGGATCTGCGTCGGCCTCTTGTATATGGCGCTGGGGATTATCTGTTACTGCCTGCTGATGGGAAAGAATCCTGAGTTTTCCGGCTATATGGCAGATCTGGGTATGGGAATTGCCAGCGGCGGCCTGTTTGGCATGATTCTCGCATCGAGGAAAAACACGTAAATTGTTAGCACTTGCAAATAAATCGTCGGTCTGGCATAATGCCCATACAGAAAACACGAAGGAGAAGAGGCATGAGAATCTGGTGATTATCGGTATCCTTGCGGCGATGATCGTCATTGGTATTGCTGCGCAAGAAAGGCTGTGCGCATCGCTGGTATGGTGTGTGAAAACTGTGAAGCGCGCGTGGAGCGCTATATCAACGAGCTTGAGGCCGCGGCCTGCAGGTCAATCACAAGAAGAATCAGCGATTGTATCATGGGAGAGGAAAATCGATGACGATTTGATTCATGCGGCAGCGGAGAAGACCGGATAATCAGTGCTGGAAATCAAGTGAATACAAAAAAAGCGCCTCCCTCTCGGAAGGCGCTTTGCTTCTGCATTTGCAGCTGCGCTTCTTACTCAGCAGTGTAGGGCAGCAGCGCGATGGCACGGGCGCGCTTGATGGCCTCAGACAGCTGACGCTGATGCTTGGCGCAGTTGCCGCTCATGCGGCGCGGCATAATCTTGCCACGCTCGTTGATGTTGCGGCGCATACGGGAGTTCACATCACGGAACTCCTTGTAATCGATATACTCGATCTTGTCAACACAGAACGCACAAACCTTGCGGCGCGGCTTACGGCCACGCGGACGGCGTGCGGCACGATCTTCAGACATGGAAACGTCTCCTTTCATCGCCGGTCTCTCGCCGGCTTATTTTCTCAGATCAAATCAATTAAAAGGGAAGCTCGTCGTCATCCACCTGAGTGAATCCGTTGTCCGCGGGCGCATAGCTCGGAGCCTGCTGCATACGCGGAGCCGGGGCAGGGGAGGACACGGCAGCATGATAATCACTGGAGGAACCGCCCGCAGCATTGGCGGCGGACAGGAACTCGACCTCGTCGGCGACAATATCAAACGCGCTGCGTTTGGAACCGTCCTGAGCCTCATAGGTACGGGTCTGGATGGAGCCGAACACGGCAACCTTGCGGCCCTTGGCCAGATAGCGGCCACAGAGCTCAGCAAGCTGACGCCAGGCGACGATGTTGAAGAAATCGGTTTCCTGCTGGCCTGTCTGCGCATTCCTGAAGCGGCGGTTCACCGCGATGGAGAAATTGCAGACCGGAATGCCGGTGGAAGTGGATCTCATCTCGGGGTCACGGGTCAGATTGCCAATCAAATATACCTTGTTCATACGCTCAAATTCCTCATCTGGATCATCATTTCATTCAGGCTTTACTCGGCCTTCTCGGCTTCGACAGCCTCTTCAACCGGGGCGACACGGGCCGCACGCGGCTTCACGCTGCTCTTCTTCTCCAGCAGCTTGACGATCTGAGAACGGATAACGTTCTCGTTGATCTGCAGGTTACGGGTCAGCTCCTTCGGCAGCTCGGCGCCGGCGTTGAAGCCAACATAGACGTAGTAACCCTCGGTCTTGTAGTTGATGGCATAGGCCAGGCGGCGCTTGCCCCACTCCTCAACCTTGACAACCTCACCGCCGTTGGCAGTGATGATACCGTTGAACTTCTCGACGAGTTCCTTGCGGGTGGTCTCCTCGACAGCGGTATCGATGATGTAGATCAGTTCGTACTTATTCATGATCCTTTCACCTCCTTTTGGACTCTGGTTCCACCATTTCTCAGATGGAACAAGGATGTGCCAGTTACGTATATTAGCACAGGTTCTTATAAAAATCAAGCCTATTTTTGTTTTTTTTCGAATGAATTTTTCGGGCATGAAATGAAAGGAAAAAAGCTGGTATTTTAAGAAAAAGCTTGACGAAAAGAGGATATCACGGTATAATCTTGCGGATACTTTTTCAAGGCGAAAGCCGCAGATATATAAAGGAAGAAAAAGAATGTTTGTAGATCAGGTTAAAATCACCGCGAAGGCCGGCGATGGCGGCAACGGCGCGGTTTCTTTCCATCGTGAGAAGTTTGTGCAGAACGGCGGCCCGGACGGCGGCGACGGCGGCAACGGCGGCAGCGTCATCCTGCTGGCTGACGAGAACATGCACACCCTGATGGATTTCCGTTTCAAGCGCAAGTATACTGCTGAGAGCGGACTCAACGGCGCGGCAATGCTCTGCCGCGGCAAGAGCGGTCAGGATCTCATCATCAAGGTGCCGGTAGGAACCACCGTGCGCGATACGAAGGACGGCCGTCTCTGGGCGGATATGCATACTGCCGGTCAGCGCCACGTGCTGCTCAAGGGCGGCAAGGGCGGCTGGGGCAATGCCCACTTTGCGACACCGACCCGCCAGGCGCCGAATTTTGCCAAGCCGGGCCAGAAGTGCGACGTTGTCGAGTTTGAGTTGGAGCTCAAATCCATCGCGGACGTGGGCCTGGTCGGCTATCCGAACGTCGGCAAGTCCACCATTCTCTCCGTGGTCACTGCGGCTAAGCCGAAGATTGCCAACTATCATTTCACGACCCTTGCGCCGAATCTGGGCATCTGCCGTCAGTATGGCATGGACTTCGTTATGGCCGATATCCCGGGCCTTGTCGAGGGCGCGAGCGAGGGCGTGGGCCTGGGGATTCAGTTCCTGCGCCATGTCGAGCGCACCCGCCTGCTGGTGCATGTCGTCGATATCGCGGGCAGCGAGGGCCGCGACCCGATCGAGGATTTCGAGCATATCTGCGACGAGCTGGTGGGCTACGGCGATCTGGCGGAGCGTCCGCAGATCGTTGCGGCGAACAAGATGGATCTGCCGGGCGCGGAGGAGAATCTGGAGCGCCTGCGCCGCCACCTGCGCGGCACGGACATCGAGGTCTATCCGGTGTCCGCTGCGACACGCAAGGGCTTTGACGAGCTGATGGGCGCGATTGTGCGCATCCTGCCGACTCTGCCGGATACCCTTGTCTTTGAGGAGGAACCGGAGGTCATTCACGAGGAAGAGGCGCCGTTCACCGTCACCAAGGAAGCAAGCGACTACTATGTCGTCGAGGGCAAGACCATGGAGCAGCTCATCGGTTCCATCAATTTCTCCGACAACCAGTCCGTCAATTACTTCCATCGTACGCTGCGCAGCCGCGGCGTGATCGATGCGCTGCGTCAGGCCGGCGCGAAGGAAGGCGACACTGTCGCGATCTACGACATGGAGTTCGACTTTGTGGAATGATGGGGAGGACGTTGGGGCCGCAGGCCCCAAACCCTGCCTGGGGATGCAATCCCCAGACCCCTTCTCCGCTTCGCGATGTGTAAAATGTGTTGGAATCTTTAAAAAACTATTCTAGTCCCGAAAGCGATCGGAAAGCCCTTTGGTGGGGGTTGGGGCAAAGCCCCAAGAAAAGAAAGGAACATTAGACAATGACGAGCAAACAGCGCGCATATCTGCGCGGATTGGCCAATACCATGGAGCCCATTATTCATGTGGGCAAGGATGGCGTGAATGAAAACATGATCAGGCAGCTCAGCGACGCCCTCGAGGCGCGCGAGCTGATCAAGGGTACCGTTCTGCAGAACTGCCCGCTTTCCGCCCGCGAGGCGATCGCCGAGCTGTGTGAGGGCGCGAACGCCGAGCCGGTACAGTGCATCGGCAATCGCTTTGTGATCTATCGTGCCCGCGAAAAGGATCCGGCGATTGTTCTCCCCTGAGGGCTGAACCCTCTTTTACTATGCTTCACCTTGCTTGAAAGGGTATCGTTTGCGCAGAGGGCGCTTCGATACTTTGCATGAGGAAAATGAGAAGTGTTGAACTGCAAAAGACGGCGCATTCTGTGATGGAGTGCGCTGTTTTTCTTTTTGTGCTATAATCAATGTACAGACAGGAGGGATTGGAATGACGCCGCAGGAAAGAAAAGCACAGTCTGAAAAGATCCTGTATCAGCTGGGGCTGTATAGCCGCCTTGCCGAAATCGGAACGCCGCATGTGATCGGCAGCTGCCGCATGGATATGATGGCGTGGAATGATCTGGATATCGACGTGGAAAATCCCGGTATGTCCAGGGAGAAGCTCTACGACCTGACGGCATGGATTCTTAAAACCTTCTCGCCCATATGGTATGAAGCCAAGGAAGAGATCAACGATGAAGGAAAGACCGTCTGGTTTCATGGCTTCGAAGCCATGATTGGCGGAGAACTCTGGAATTTCGACCTCTGGTTCTTTGATCTGAAAACCATCCAAAAGGCAGAAGATTACTGCGACCGTATCGCACGTCAGGCCAGACAGAATCCCTCCGCCCGTGAAGCAATCATATGCATCAAGGAAGACCTGATTGCGCGCGATCTCTATGGCTTTGATAAATATGCCAGCATGGACGTGTACCGCGCCGTGCTGGAGCAGGGAATTGAAACAACAGACGAACTACTCCAAAGATACATCAAACAGGAAAACAGAATCTAAGTCCAATGTATGATGAAAGGACTCCGGATCGCAATCCGGAGTCCTTTAACTATGCAGCTTTAAACCGCCGCGAAGCGAAGAAGGGGTCTGGGGATGAAATCCTCAGGCGGGTCCGGGCGGCAGCCCGGCGTTTCCCTTAGTACTCCGCCAGCAGGCTGGTGTAGTACTCCTGCTTCTCCTCCTCGGAAGAGCAGTTGCACAGATACATCATGTCGGCCATTGCGCCGGAGAGGGCCTTCGGCACGCGCTGCGCCATCTTGATGCGATCACCGTACTTGGCCATGATCGCATTGTGATCCATGACGAAGTTCTTGCCGTCGCGGCGGCCGCAGTAGCAGCAGAAGAAGTGCTCGGCGCCCTCGTCCTTCACGGTGCGGGTGTTGAAGGCGACCATGTCCGCCCAGATCTTGTAGACGTCGCAGGAGTTGGCGAAGTTGAACATGTCCGCGCTCCAGCCGCCGGACAGACGCATGTTGACCTCCAGGCCAAGGATGTCGCCCTTCTTGCCCAG
>JAFWXL010000108.1 GCA_017545905.1 Clostridia bacterium
CAGCGTTCGTCCTGAGCCAGGATCAAACTCTCGTGTTTGATTCTGTATCGAATCCTTGAAGTTTTACCTTCAAGGTTCAAAACTCATTGCGAATTGACTGTCTTTGTACAACGACGACTCGTGAAAATCGTCGTTCGCGTTCTTCTTGATTCTGTATCGTTTTCAAGGATCATGTCGTTCACTCAAGTGCGCTTTGCAAGTGCCTTGCTCGTGACGACTTGATGTATTATACACGCATACCGCTTCCCTGTCAACACCTTTTTTCATCTTTTTTCAGATTTTTTCAATCTTTTTGTTTTATCGCCTTTCTCCCGGTTTGCACTGAACTTGCCTTGACGCTGTCTATGTGATATAATACCTCATATTCTGCGATTGTGTGCATATGTGCATACCGTCATTTGTGAAAGGAGTTTTCCTTATTATATATTCTGCAAAAAAACGATACTGGGCGTTCGTCCTTTCCTTTTTTCTGCTGAGTTCATCTGTCTGTTCCGCCTTTGCCGACACTTTGGGCCCTGTCTCCTCTTTCGAGGAGCTCTCCTCTCTCGCAGCCTCCGCCTCAGAGGGCGATACCATTCTTATTACTGGCGAGATCCTTGCATCGGACGAACCGGCGCTGAGCACACATTCCGCCATTCGCATCCTCTCCGAGCAGGGCGCTGTTATCCATGGTCTTCGTCTGGAAAATGCCTCTGTGTCCTTCTCAGGCATCTCGCTGGTCGAGTCCCTCCGTATTTCCGGTACATCAAATGTACAGCTCGGCAGCGGCGTCCGTGTTACCGGCTCTGCCGGGCACGAGGGCATTTCCTTCCGCGGAAACGGCACCCTGATCATCGAGCCCGGCTGTCAGGTAACGGGCGGTCAGAGCTCCAGCGGTCTGTCCATCAGCCACAATGGCGGCGAGTTCTACGGAAGCATTGAGGGCAGTGTGCGCGGCGGCAGCGGTTTTTCCGGCGGCGCTGGCGTCGTGATCTCTCCACTGCTTGACAATGGCGCTGTGATGATTACAGGATCCATTCACGGAGGAAGCGGCGAAGCCATCGGCGGCCACGCGCTTAATCTGTATGATCTGAGCGGTAATGCCTACATCACCGTCGACGCCAGCCTTCAGGGGGGAAGCGGTTCCATCGGCGGAGACGGCATCCAGCTTGTCTCTGTTCAGGATAATGTCAATGTCGGCATCAGCGGACGGGTCAAAGGCGGCGACGGAGACAGCTACGGCGGCAACGCTTTGATCCTGATGAACGCCGAAGATTCTTCCTCCTTCCATATTTCCGGTCATTTTTCCGGCGGCAATGCGACGGGCGAGAACGCACTTCCCGGAACTTCGCTCCATCTCGTGGGTGATTCCGCATCTATGCGTACCCGCATCGACAACTGTATCCTCGAAGATGGCAGACAGATCAATGACGCTGCCCCGGCACAATCGCCGACGCCGGCTTCCACACCCGTAATCACGCCGCTGCCGGAAATCACCATGCCGGCGAATAACCCGGCAACGATGCTCACGCCGACGCCTGCGCTCGAGCCCACCTTATCGCCCGAGCCTGCCGTATCGCCTGAGCCCACCACGGAACCGACTGCCGGGCCAGCTCAGGAGCCAACCCCCGAGCCCACAGCTCAACCGACTCCCGAGTCTGCAACTGAGCCCACAGCTCAGCCGACTCCCGAGCCCACACCCGAGCCGACTCCCGAGCCTGCAGCTGAGCCCACATCCGAGCCAACTGCCGAGCCCACAGACGATGACTGATCTCCATCAGGCAGCATAAAACCCGCCTCCGTTATGTCACGGAAGCGGGTTTTTCTGTACTTTTTATATCTTCTTGCAAAACATCACCCTCGACCACAAAGCAACAGGATTTACATAGGTTTGTCGAAGATGCCACCGGCAGCATGTCGGTTTCGTTATGCCCTTTTCCTGCTGAACAGCACCAGCGCCGCTCCTGATTTGTCAATCCTCACTTTGCCCCGACTTACATCGTGCCCGGCCACTGCGCCTGGAAATCACTTTCATGATCATACACATTGCAAGCGTCTCCTGCATAAATCACATGACGGCGCGAAGAATCTTCACAGAAAAATCCCACCCCTGTCCGGGATGGGATCAAAGCATTTCGCTTACTCGTCTTCCTCTTCCTCGTGCTCCAGCTCGTCCACGTCGTCGACCGGCGGCTTGAGGCCCTCGATGGTGATGTTGTTCTTCTTGGCATAGTCCCACAGCGCGGCATTCACCGCCTGCTCAGCAAGCAGGGAGCAGTGCACCTTGACCGGCGGCAGGCCGCCCAGCGCTTCCATGACCGCCTTGTTGGAAACGGTCAGCGCCTCCTGCACGGTCTTGCCGATGATCAGCTCGGTCGCCATGGAGCTGGTCGCAATCGCCGCGCCGCAGCCGAAGGTCTTGAACTTCGCATCACGCACAACCTGGTTCTCGTCGATATCCAGGTAGATGCGCATGATGTCGCCGCACTTGGCGTTGCCGACCGTACCCACGCCGCTGGCGTTCTCAATCTCGCCGACATTGCGCGGGTGCATGAAATGGTCCATCACTTTTTCGGTATACATAACGACTTGCCTCCGTATTCGTTTCTCTATTCTCAGGGATGTCAGAGCTGCCGCCCTGAAACCCACTTGAGGGATTTCATCCCTCAAACTCCCTTCTTCGCTTCGCGGCTGCTTTAAGCAGCGTTCATATCGGCAAACTCCGTTTGCCAGCGGATTCCTTCCAAACTGCCGGTCAGCCTTCCCAAAGAAGGGCCAGCGGTAAGGCCTTCCGAAGAATCACGCCTGATTCCTGACAAAATCCTCGTACAGCGGGCTCATGGAGCGCAGACGCGGAATGATTTCCTTGAGCGCATCAACGGCCTTGTCCGCCTCTTCCATGGTCGTCTCCTCAGAGAGGCTCATGCGCAGCGAGCCATGCGCGATCTCGTGCGGCAGGCCGATCGCCAGCAGCACGTGACTCGGATCCAGCGATCCGCTCGTGCAGGCGCTGCCGCTGGAGGCGCAGATGCCGTTGTAATCCAGCAGCATCAGCATGCCCTCGCCCTCGATGAAGCGGAAGCAGAAGTTGACATTGCCCGGCAGGCGCTCGCTTCTGTGTCCGTTGAGGCGGCAGTAGGGAATCTCGCTTTCAATGCGCGCGATCATATGGTCGCGGATCGCCGCAACCTTGGCCATCGCCGCTTCCATGTTCGCATTGGCCTCCTCAGCCGCAGCGCCCATGCCCACGATGCCGGCGACATTGGTCGTGCCGGCGCGGCGCTTCTTTTCCTGTGCGCCGCCGTCCATGAACGGGGTGAGCCTGACGCCCTTGCGCACATACAGGAAGCCGACGCCCTTGGGGCCGTGGAACTTGTGCGCGCTGGCAGAGAGCAGATCGATCTTCATCTCCTCCACATTCAGCGGGATGTGCGCATACGCCTGCACCGCATCGGTATGGAAGAGCACGCCGCGGCTGCGGCACAGCTCGCCGATCGCCTTGAGCGGCTGAATCGTGCCGATCTCGTTGTTCGCCGCCATGATGGAAACGAGCACCGTATCCTCGCGCATCGCTGCAGCCAGTTCGTCCACGCTGATCATGCCGTATTCATCCACCGGCAGGATCGTCAGCTCCCAGCCCTGCTTCTGCAGCGCCTGCGCGCTGTGCAGAATCGCATGGTGCTCAATCGCGCTGATGATGATGTGCCTGCCCTTGGCCGCATAGGCCTGCGCCACGCCCTTGAGCGCCCAGTTGTCGCTCTCCGTGCCGCCGGAGGTGAAGAATATCTCCGCGCTCTTGGCGCCGATTACCCGGGCCACCTGCTTGCGCGCAGTTTCAACAGCTTCCTTGCTCGCATTGGCAAAGGTATATGTGCCCGCCGCATTGGCATACTGCTCCATAAAGAATGGGCGCATCGCCTCGAACGCGCGCTCGCTCATCCGCGTAGTCGCGGCATTGTCCATGTAAATCATAAGGAAAATCCTCTCTTCCTGATTGATTGCTTCCAAATTCTTGCCATATCGCTTACGCCATATCCTGACAGGGATTCATCTCTGCATCCTCGCTCTCAGGCATCAGTTCCAGCAGTGTCACGCCGTCAATCACTTCGTTGATCGCGCTGTAAACCTTGGCAAATACCGTGCGCGAAGGGCACGCGCCGCGCCTGTCGCAGTGCTGCGCGCCGTCCAGCACGCACTCTGCAGGAGCCAGATCGCCCTCCGTCGCCCGCAGGATCATCCCCACGGTGATCTCGCGGGGGGTTTTCGCCAGGTGATAACCGCCCTGCGCGCCGCGCACGCTGCGCAGCAGCCCCGCGCGCGTGAGCACGCTGATGATCTGCTCCATATACTTGCCGGAAATATCCTGCCGCTGTGCAATCTCGCGCACGCTCACCGGCTCGCTGCCGTCGTGCATCGCCAGATCGACCATGATCCGCAGCGCATAGCGGCCCTTGGTGGAGATCATCATAGGCAAACCCCCTTCTTGTTTACTCCGGAGCATAGTATATCACCTAATTCATACTCCGTCAATAGGATATAATGATATTTTCTACAAATCCAGTAGGAATTATGCTTGCATCAGATCCGGTCCGTCCTCTCAATAAAGAAGCCTTCCCGTTCAGGAAGGCTCATATTCCTTTATTGCTCCGGCAGCAAACTCTTCTCTTCCCCGCGCAGCTGGCGCGCAACATGCTCCCCGGCCTCTCCCGCCGCCTGATCAAGCCCTTTTCCATGAAGCAGGGCGTCGATCATCAGTCCGGTAAACAGATCGCCCGTTCCCCAGTGATGCCCCGGCACGCGATCAAACGGAATTTCAAAAGCTTTACCGCTTTCCCGGTCGTATCCCGTCATGGAAGGCCGGCTCTCCTGTGTCTGGCAGCTGGTTACCAGCACGCTGCAGCCCATTTGTGCAAGCCTTTGCGCATATGCGGCGCCGCATTTCGCATCGTATGCATCGCCAAGCAGCAGGCTCGCTTCCGTCATGTTCGGCGTAATCAGGTCCGCATGACGGCAAAGCATTTTCATGCCCTCCAGCTGTCCGTCGCTCACAGAATTGTAGCGCCTGCCATTGTCCCCGAGAATCGGATCCAGCACCACCGGCACGCCCTTTTCCCGCAGCCTGTCCGCCACCGCACACAGCTTTTCGGCCTGCTCCATGCCGGTGATATAGCCGATATACGCCAGATCACAGGCAAGCCCCAGCGTATTCCACGTTTCAAGGCTGCGCAGCAGATAATCCGTCGTATCCAGCGCCTCGTGCCTGCCCAGGTTCAGCGTGTTGGAGATAAGCGCAGTCGGCAGCATCAGTACCTCGCGTCCCCTGTCCTCCAGCACGCGCGAGAGCATCCTCAGCGCCACGCGGCTGCGCCCTGTGATATCGCCCAGCAGCAATACAGTCTTCATCGTGCTCCTCTTTCTAAAAGAGTACCCGCCTTTGCGGGCGGGTACTCGTCATGCTGTTACTCTTCGGTCTTCTTCGGCGCAGCCTTCTTCGGCGCAGCCTTCTTCGCAGGGGCTTTCTTCGCAGGGGCCTTCTTCGCAGGGGCCTTCTTCGCAGGGGCCTTCCTGGCAGGCGCCTGTTCCGCCGGGGCTTCCTCGGCCGCAGGCTCCTCGCTCTTGATCAGCTCCACCTTCTGCAGCACGACAGCCGTGCGCGCCGGCAGGTAGATCGCAAAGCCGTCGCCCAGCTGCGGATCATGCGCCCATGTGTGGTAGACGGTTTCCTTGTCGATGCGCTCGAATCCGCCGAACTCTTTGTCGTCCGTGGACAGAATCACCTTGTAATCGCCGTGCTGCGGCGCATTGATGAACATGCCGGTCTGGGAGTTGGTCGGATGGAAGTTGAACGCAAAGATACAGTTGCCGCGCTCAAAGGCCAGCAGCTGATCCGTCTCATGCTGACGCAGGCAGTTGGCCATATAACCACCCAGCACGTTGTAGTCCTTGACCAGCTTCACCATCGCCTTGTCGAAGTTGCCCAGCAGCTCGTAGCGCAGGAAGCCATTGCTGGACAGGCTCCACAGGCGGCGGGCATTCTTGAAGCTCCAGCCGTTGCCCTCGCGCGGGAAGTCGATCCATTCCGGATGGCCGAACTCGTTGCCCATGAAGTTGAGATAGCCCTCGCCGCCTGCGGCAATGGTCACCAGACGGATCATCTTATGCAGCGCAACCGCACGGTCGATGGTCATGCTCTGGCTGGCGCGATCCATATAGAAATACATGTCCTTGTCCGCAAGACGGAACATGATGGTCTTGTCGCCCACCAGCGCCTGATCGTGGCTCTCAGCATAGCCGATCACCTTCTCGCCATTGCGGCGGGCGATCAGCTCCCAGAACATCTTGCTGATCTCCCACTTGCCGTCTTCCTTCTCCTTGATGGTCTTGATGAAGAAATCCGGCAGGCCCATGGAAAGGCGATAGTCAAAGCCGATGCCGCCGTCCTCAATGGGCAGGCACATGCCCGGCATGGCGCTCATGTCCTCGGCGATGGCGACAGAGCCCTTCTTGTAGGAATGGATCAGATCACTGGCCAGCATCAGGTAGGTCACTGCATCCACGTCGGTGTTCATGGAGAAATACTGGGAAAGCCCGCTGAAGGACGTACCCAGACCGTGATCATAGTAGAGCATGGAGGTCACGCCGTCATAGCGGAAGCCGTCGAAGTGATACTCGTCCATCCAGAATTTGACATTGGAGAGCAGAAAATGCAGTACGCCGGTGCGGCTGTAGTCAAAGCACTTGCTGCCCCATGCCGGATGATCGCCCTTTTCGCCGTCGTGGAAGAACTGCCACACCGTGCCGTCAAACATGTTGATGCCCTCGGCGGTATTCTTAACCGCATGCGAATGCACCAGATCCAGCAGCACGGACAGGCCAAGGCGGTGCGCCTCGTTGATGAGCGCCTTCAGATCGTCCGGCGTGCCGTACCAGCTGGAGGCGGCAAAGAAGTTGGCCACCTGATAGCCGAAGGAGGCGTAGTACGGATGCTCCATGATCGCCATCAGCTGCACGGTATTGTAACCGTTTTCCTTGATACGCGGCAGGATATCCTTCATGAACTCCAGATACGTGCCCACGCGCTCCAGCTCGGTCGCCATGCCGACATGGGATTCATAGATGACCGGCGGAACGTTCGTCTGCGGCTCAAAGCCCTCGTCCGTCCACTCAAACTTCTTGCGCGGATTCCAGACCACGGCGTTGAAGCCGTTGGTCTCCTTGTCCTGCTTGACATAGCGGGCATAGAGCGGAATGCGGTCCTGCACATTGCCCCACTGATCGGTCACGGCGACCTTCCACTTAGACAGGTGCGGAATGGTATTCACGCCCTTGATCTCAATCTCCCAGCTCTCGTCGCCGACCTTCGTCATCGGATGGGAGGTGTGATCCCAGCCGTTGAAATCGCCGATCAGATGCATGGCCTTCGCCGCCGGAGCCCACTCGCGGTAGACCCAGCCGCCCTTGACCTTGTGCAGACCATAATAAAGATATCCGCTGGCAAAATCGGACAGTGTCTGTCCTTCGCCCAGCAGCTGCTTCTTTCTGTTTTCATAACGGCTCTTGCGCGCATTGATATCGCCCGCAACTGCCTCCAGACTGGGATCGAGTTCGAAGATCCTCAGCTTCTTGGGAGCCTCGGTTTGCTTCACGGTTTGCTTCTCAGCCATAAAAGGACACCTCTTCCCAATATAGTTGTTTGTATATCATGATTGTACTCCATTTTTCCCTTCATTTCAACTCTTTTATTGACGCATTCCGTTCCCCGTTGTAAACTATAATATGTAGTAGTATGATAATTTCTGCGTGCTTGAAACGCATCCGTATCAGGAGGTTTATCCATATGATTACCCGTACTTTCTTTGCCCGCGCGCCGCTGGCGCCGGGTCGTTTTGCGCCGCTGCCCGCCGGTGCGGTAAGCGCGCGCGGCGCAATGCGCGACCGCCTGCTCGCCCTGCGCGGCGGCCTGCTTTCCCGCTGCGAATCCCTCTTCCCGCACACCGGCAGCAAGAGCGCGTGGTTTGGCGGCAGTCTGCCCGGCGGCATGGACGCCGCCAATGCGCTGGAAGCCAGCCTGCTCACCGCTGCACTGCTTGGCGATGCGGAGCTGCGCCGTCAGTCGCTGCGCCTTGCAGACGCTGTGGTCGATACCCAGCGCGAGGACGGCAGCTTCGGCGCGAAGAACGAAACCTTCGCCGCCCGCGGCCGCATGCTGCGCGCGCTGAGCGCCGCCTATTCCATGACCGGCGACAAGCGCCTGCTCACCTTCATGCTGCGCTACATGAAGTTCCTCAAGGATACCCTCGACGCCGCGCCTCTTTCCGCCGAGGACGCCATGCACACCGCCGATACGCTCGAATGCGGCGTCTTCCTCTATAATATCACCGCACAGAAAGCCATTCTTTCCGTGCTCATGACGCTGATCGCGCAGGGCGCGGATTACACCACGCTCCTGCACAGCTTCCCCTACCGCACGCCCATCTCCCGCACCATGAGCGAGGATGCGCTCTATCAGGCGCTCGCCGCCGAGGGCGAGGACGGCTATGCGCATCATCTGCTGCGCAGCGCGAATTCCGCCAATCTCTGCCAGGGTCTTCGCACCAGCGCGCTGGCTGCGCAGCTCACCGGCTCCGGCAAGCATCTCTCCGCCCCGGAAACCGGCCTTGCCCGCATGAACAAGGCTCACGGCGCCGTATGCGGCGGCATTACGGGCGATCCGCTGCTGGCGGGCACGCACCCCAGCCGCGGCGTAAGCGCCGCATCGCTTTGCGAGCTTGCCGCCTCGCTGGAAACGCTGCTCTGCTGCCCGGCCGGCGAGCACATGGCCGACCAGCTTGATGCGCTCATGTACAATGGCGTCGCCGCCGCCTTTGCGCCGGACGGACGCAGCGTGCAGCCCGTCCAGCAGGCCAATCAGACCATGATCACCCGTGCGGCGCGTTTCCCGCTCAGCGGACACAACGCCAGCCTCTTCTCGCTTGAGGACAGCGAGACGCTGTGCCAGCTCCTTGCCGCATGGCCGCGCTTTGCCGCCAGCCAGTGGCTGCTTTCCCGCGACGACGGCCTGTATGCCGCCTCCTATGCGCCCTGTCAGGTGCGCTATCGCCTTGCCGGCGCCGCTGTGCGTCTGAATGTCGAAAGCGATTATCCGGTCAGCGGCCATGTGCGCATCACCGTCAGCCCGGATCACAGCGCTGCCTTCCCGCTGCATCTGCGCATCCCTGCCTGGGCCAGAGGCGCGACCGCTGCTGTTTGCGGCGAGATCATTCCGGCACAGGCCGGAACCATTCTCACCATCAACCGCGAATGGCACGACGGCGACGAGCTGCTGCTGACCCTGCCGATGAGCGCCGAGCGTGTCGTCTGCTATCATCAGGCTGTCTGCGTGCGCCGCGGCCCGCTTGCCTTTGCCTATGCCCCCGCGCATGATCTTGTAAACGACGAAAACGGCGCGCTGGCCATGCAGGCCAAAAAGCCCTTCGGCATGGCGCTCGCGCAGGATGCCGATATCGAAACCGTCATGACCGAAAGCGGCGTCGAGCTGCACACGAAGGGTTACGCCCAGCCGATGTGGGGCATGCGCGGCGAGAGCTGCGAGCAGCCGCCCATCGCCTGCGAAACGGGCGAAATGACCGGCGTGACGCTCGTGCCATACGCCGAAGCGCCGGTCCGTCTGTCCGTCTTCCCGGTGGTGTAAACTAAGGCCGCTTTAAACCGCCGCGAAGCGAAATGGGGTCTGGGGCACCGGAGCCGAGCGCGTCCGGTGGACGCAGTTGGCGAGGCGAAGCGTGGGGAATCGTAAGGAACGCTTGCGCGACTATGCGAGTTTCCCGGACTGAAATCCCCAGACAGGTCTTCGTACTGCAGCCCCAACGTCCTCCCCGTTCTATAAATTTCCATCATCCCTTCACAATCCCGCCACGATGACAGGCTATAATGGATGATAGAGGTGATATACCATGAATAAGCATCCGAAGATTCTCATCTGTGACGATGATCCCATCGTCCATCAGTCGCTTTCTCTGTATCTGGATAACGAAGAATTCGAGCACGATTCCGCTTATGACGGCAAAAGCGCGCTGGATATGACCCAAAAGGAGCATTACGACCTCATGCTGCTCGACCAGATGATGCCGGGCATGACGGGCATGGAGGTCTGCCAGAATGTGCGTCGTGAAAGCACGCTGCCTATCATCATGCTCACGGCACGCGGCGAGGAAATCGACCGCATTCTCGGCCTCGAAATGGGCGCGGACGACTATATCGTCAAGCCCTTCTCCCCGCGCGAGGTCGTCTCACGCATCAAGGCCGTGCTGCGCCGCACCAATCAGAGCGCAGGCGCCGTGCAGGAAGAGCGCCTCACCACCCTCAAATACGGCACGCTGGAGATTCAGCCCGAGCGCTACAGCGTCCGCCTCGGCGGTCAGAGCATCGCCTGCACGCCGCGCGAGGTTGAGCTTCTGTATCTGCTCGCCTCCCATCCGGGCCGTGTGTTTGATCGCGAGCAGATTCTCTCGCGCATCTGGGGCTATGATTTTTTCGGCGATACCCGTACGGTGGATACGCATATCAAGCGCCTGCGCCAGAAGCTCTCCTGCGGGGAGATGGGCAAAGAGTGGGACATCATGACCGTATACGGCGTGGGCTATAAATTCGAGGCAGAAGCATGAAGTGCAGCGGATTTTTCAGAAAGACGCTCGTGCTGGTCTATGGTACGGTTGCGCTCTTTGCTGCGCTGATCGTTGCAATCTATACCGCCATCTCGCCGCAGCTGTTTGCGCGCAACAAGATTGACGATCTGATTCCTAAGGGACAGATCATCTCCGGCTATATCGAAAGCACGCTGCGCGGCGAAATCTCCACCGCCTATCTTGTTCCCCTCATCGGCCGCAGCACCGCGCAGTGGGAGGCGACCGTCTGGGTCGTGGACGTCGCCGGCAATACCCTCATCCGCACCCAGCAGGAAGACGGGCGGCGCGTCGGCCGCCTGCCCGCGCAGCTGGCTCAGGCCATGCTGCCCATCGTGCTCACCGGACAGATCGCCACGCATATCGGCGATGAGAAGGATCTGACCGTGACCCACGCCGCACGCACCGTCGCATTCGCCTCTGACGTCCTCGACGGTATTGCCGGACAGAGCGAGGACGCAGGCGCCGCATCTGAAGAGGTCATCAGCGGCAATATCGTCGCTGTCGCCGTGCCCATCACATTCTTTGGCGAGGTGGTCGGCGCGGTGTTTATGTCCCAATCCATGACAGAAATCATGAGCGGCATGCAGGCGCTCACCGATACCATCACTTTCTCCGTGCTGCTCATCGCATTGCTGCTTCTGCCTGTTGTGCTGTATTTCGCCTCGCGTCTGTCCCGTCCCGTCGCGCATATGCGCGCTGTGGCGCTGACCATGGCCGGCGGCAATCTCGCCGTGCGCGCAGACGAGCACCGCAAAGATGAATTCGGTGAGCTCGGCGGCGCGCTCAATTACCTGTCCAGCGAACTGGGCAGCACCATCTCCACCCTGGAGCTGGAGCGCAACCGCCTGCAGAGCCTGATTAACGGCGTCAGCGAGGGCATCATCGCCCTGGATGCCGAAGGCCATACAACCCTCATCAATCCCGCCGTGCACGAGCTGCTCGGTCTGCCCGAAAGCAGCGACGTACGCACCGCTGCGCCGGATGTGCTGTGCATGTTCGATGAGTCGCTCAAAACCCGCGAAACCGTCCGCCGCACGATCTGGCAGGGCAATGTCGCCATCGCCGTGTCCGTCACGCCGCTGACCCGAAACGGCGGCGAGCTCACCGGCTGCGTCGGTATCCTCTCGGACGTCACCAGCGCAGAGCGTCTGGAGCAGACGCGCCGCGATTACGTCGCCAACGTCTCCCACGAGCTGCGCACGCCGCTGACCGCCATGCGGGCGCTGCTTGAGCCGCTGCGCGACGGCCTGATCAAGACTGAGCAGCAGCGCCAGCAGACCTACGATATCGCCCTGCGCGAAACCATGCGCCTTTCGCGGCTGGTTTCCGACATGCTTGAGCTCTCCCGCCTGCAGAGCGGAAAGGCCTCGCTGACTAAATCCGTTTTCTCTCCACGTCCGCTGCTTGATCTCATTCACGAGACGTATTCGGCCTATGCCGAGGATTATCAGCAGACGTTTGTCTACGACGTGCCGGACAATCTGCCCGACGTGCTGGGCAACTCAGACCGCACGCAGCAGGTGCTCGTCGCCCTGCTGGACAATGCCTTCAAGTATTCCAGCGAAAACGGCACCGTCACGCTGCACGTAAGCGTCACCGATCATGTCATCCGTGTCACCGTGCGCGATACCGGTATCGGCATCAGCAAGGAAGACCTGCCGCATGTGTTTGACCGCTTCTATAAGGCAGACAAGTCTCACGGCGGCAAGGGCACCGGCCTTGGCCTGGCCATCGCCTACGAGATCATGCGCCAGCTGGGCGAGGAGATGACCGTGGAGAGCGTGCTCGGTCTGGGCAGCGCGTTCTCCTTCACGCTCCACACCGCCAATGAGTCTTAAATCCGGCGCGAAGCGAAGAAGGGAGTTTGAGGGATGAAATCCCTCAAGCAGGTTTGGGCGGCAGCCCAACTTACCCATGCGCGAAGCGCAGAAAAAGAAAAGCAAGAATCTCAGAGGAGCCGAAGGCGACAATTGAGATTCCGGCACAGATTGAAAGAATCTCTGCGGTTATTGCAGAGATTCTTTTGAAGTGTATCGGAATCGTAATAGTCGCTTCCGGCTCCGCTCCTATTCTTGCTTATATTTTGCTTCGCGCATGGGATACGTTGGGGCCGCAGGCCCCAAACCCCGCCTAAGGATTTCATCCCCAGACCCCTTCTTCGCTTCGCGCTTATCCATACCGCTATGGCGGTTATTCCCGGATGGTCTTCATCTCCACAGCCATGCCGCCGTGTTTTCGGGATTGCTCCGCAGCAAAAGCGATATAGTGACTCTCGCCGGAAGCCTCCAGCGTCGTCATACGCTTTGTCGGCACACCGGTTCTTCCGTGCATCTCCAGCAGCTCGGCAATCATCCTGCCGTCGCCGCCGCCGTGCCCCGCCAGATCCCTGCCCAGCGCCGCCACATCGATCACGGTTTCCGGCCTGCCAAAGGGGCGGATGCGCAGCACGTTGCTCTCCATATCGCCCTCAATGCAGCCATGCGTACCCAGCACACGGATCGTGCGCCCGCCGTGCTCGCAGAAAGCCGACATCATCAGCTGGCAGAGCACGCCATTTTCCATTTCCATATTCACAATCTGGCTGTCCACGACGTCGTTGTCACAGGCATACACACACCGTCCATACGGCCCCTCATCAATGGCTTTGCGGATCTTTTCCTCCGTCGGCTCCTGCGCGAGAATGCAGCACGGCCAGTCCGTGTTGCCGTGCAGAATGCCCGTATGCTCATTGGTCAGATAGATCTTCTCCGCGTCATACGGACAGCCTGCCTTGGCCGCGCAGCCCGCCGTGCAGCGCGCCGCGGCGCCTTCCGGCGCACATTCTGGTCTGAAATGGCGCAGGCTGCCAAAGGACGATACCCGCGCACAGCGCTGCCCCGTCAGCCAGACCAGATAGTCCAGATCATGGCAGCACTTGGCCAGCAGCATGAACGTGGATTCCTCTTCCCTGCGCCAGTTGCCGCGCACAAAGCTGTGCGCCTGATGCCAGTAACCCACGTTTTCCAGCGCCTGAATGCACATCACATCGCCGATCTCTCCGCGCACAATCGCATCGTGGATCGTTTCAAAGAACGGCGCATAGCGCAGCACATGGCAGACCACCACGCTGCGGTTCATGCGCTTTGCCGTCTGCTGGATGCGCGCCACGTCTTCCTGCGAGGTTGCGATCGGCTTTTCCAGCAGCAGATGATAGCCGCGCTCAAGCGCCGCCACCGCATGGCCCACATGCATCGCATCCTGCGTGCAGATGAATGCCACATCGGCAAGCCGTTCTCCTGCAAACATCGCCTCTCCTGTTTCAAAGCACCTGTCCGCCGGGACATTGTAGCGCTTTCTCACGTATTCGCGCTTTTCCTCAATCGGCTCGGCAATCGCTGCGATCACCATCTCTTCGGGCAGCATGTCGCACACCGGCGCATGGGTATCCTTGCCGCGGCTGCCCAGACCGCAGATCGCCACGCGCACTGGATAGCTCATCTTCATATGCAGCACCTCCATCGGTTTCTGTGTTCACGCGTCCATCCGCTCCAGCGCCTCCCGGCACGCGCGCACCTGCGCGCCGTCGGTCACAAAGCGCTCAAACTCGCTCATCATCGGCAGCCCCATAGGCACGCCCTCCCGCCTGAAAGCCATGCCGCTTTGCACGGTCTTCTTCGCCGAGAGATGAAACGCCCGCGCCCCCGTCATGCGTCGCAGCTGCTCAATGTTGCCCGCGCCCACGCCGCCGCCCGGCATAATCGCAATCCGGCTGCCGGCCTGCTCCGTCAGCCGGGCAATGCACGCTGCGCCTTCCATCGCCGATGCGCATTGACCGGATGTAAGTATCGTATCAAAACCAATATCAACCGCCTGTTCCAGCGCCAGCTGCGCATCTGCGCACACGTCAAATGCCCTGTGCAGCGTCAGATGCATTCCCTGCGCGGCCTCACGGCATGCCCTGAGGAACGGGACGTCCAGCGATCCGTCCTCAAGCAGAGCGCCGACGACCGCGCCGCCCGCGCCCAGAGATCTCAGCTGCGCAATCTGCTCAATCTGCTCGCGCTTTTCGTCCTGCGTAAACAGAAAATCGCCGAATCGCGGACGGATCAGCACATTCACCGGCACGCCCGTGCTGACAGCCTCGCGGATCAGATACGGCGAGGGCGTTGTGCCGCCGATGATCAGATTGGCGCACAGCTCCAGCCTGTCTGCGCCGCCGCGCACAGCCTCGCGCACCGATTCCATCGAATCGACGCATACCTCGATCAAAGGTCCGTTCATGTCCATTCCTCCATGCAGCCCATGCGCACAGCATATATCCCGTTTCTGTTTCAAAAAAGAGGCTGCAAATCCCTTCACAACCCCTTTTTTGTTTGCGTCAAAGCCGTTCCGGAGCACCTCTTGTGCGAACGGAACGGTGAAGCACCGCCATCGTCTTTGCCTGTATGCGCCAGACGTCAGAGGGCCATCCGCCCGAATGATGTGCAAAGCGAAGCGTAGTGCCCGCGGCCCCAGGCCGCTCAGCGCTTGATGTCGTAGTTCATGTTCATCAGGTTCTTGATGCTCTGCACATCGTCGGTGATGTTGGCGTCGCCGTGGATGGTGTGCTTGATCACGCTGGAGGCCACCGCAAAGTTGACCATGTCCATCGGCTTGTAGTCGTGGAACATCGCGTAGATCAGGCCGCTGGCAAAGGCGTCGCCGCCGCCGACGCGGTCAAGGATATTGAAGGTGAACATGCGGCTCTCAAACGTGTGACCCTGATACCACATGAACGCCTTGAGGCTGTTTTCCGAGCCGGAATGCGCATAGCGCACGTGGCGCGCGATGCACTTGAGATTCGGATAGCGCTGCACGAACCTCTGGAAGATTTCGTCCTGCTGCTCATAGGTCGGCTGCAGCGGCACGCCGTCCTTCCAGTCGCCCTTGCTGTGATCCTCTTCGTCCTTCCACAGGTGATACGGCTCAATGCCCATGAGCACATCGACGTACGGCAGGCACATCGTGCAGTAATCGCGCGCCTGCTCCCATGTCCACAGCTTGGAGCGGAAGTTGCCGTCGAAGGAAACCGTCAGGCCCATTTCCTTGGCGGTCTTGAGCATGGTCATGATGACCTCCGGACAGTGACCGCCGATGGCCGGGGTGATGCCGGACAGATGCAGCCAGTCAAAGCCCTCCAGCAGCTTGTGGAAATCATAATCCTTGAAATCATACTCGGAGAGCGCGCTGTGCTTGCGGTCGTAGATAACCTTGCTGGGACGGATACCGTAGCCGGTCTCCAGGTAATAGGTACCCAGACGGTGGCTGGGCGTCTCCTCCGGAGAAGACAGGATCACCGGCGTGCAGTGCACATCGTTGGAACGCAGCATACGGATAGCGCTCTTGCCGATGGAGTTGTTCGGCACGACGGAGAAGAACGTGGAATCAATGCCAAGATTTGCCAGCGCCAGCGCAATATTCGCTTCGCTGCCGCCATAGCTGGCCTCGAAGCTGGAAGCCATGCGCAGCTTCTCATAGTTGGGCGGAGTCAGACGCAGCATGATCTCACCCATGGTGATAAACTTCTTGGCGGGCTTATCGCTGATCAGCGGATTATGATGGATCATTTTGTTATACCTTCCTTCCAGCGTGTAATCAGAACATACGAACACATTATATTGATAACAGTATACCATGTTTTCCCTTTCCCTTCAATGCAGATTTACCAAATTGCTGCCTATTCTTTCCTTTTCAGCGTGCCTGTGATACAATAGCCCTATTCCATGAAAGGCAGGTTTACCCATGGCAGAATCAGTCAAAACCAACGTAATGCGCATTCTGGACAAGGCCGCAACGCCCCATCGCGTTCACTATTATGATCCCGAAAAGGGCATCGACGGCGTCTCTGTCGCCGCCCAGCTGGGACAGGATCCGCAGGCCGTCTTCAAGACGCTCGTCACGCAGGGAAAAAGCCGCGCCTTCTACGTCTTTGTCATCCCCGTCGGCGCAACGCTGAATCTCAAGCATGCGGCATCCGCCTGCGGCGAAAAAGCGGTCGAGATGATCCCCCAGAAGATTCTTCTGCCGACCACCGGCTATATCCATGGCGGCTGCAGCCCCATCGGCATGAAGAAGGCTTTTCCCACATTCATCGACGAAACCGCTCAGCTCTTTGACGCCATCTGCGTCTCCGCCGGAAAAATCGGCGCGCAGGTTGAGCTTGCGCCGGACGATCTGCTTGCGCTCACCGGCGCAGCGTATGCCGCGCTCACTGACTGAAAGCATGCACGCAAAAGAGGCTCCCGTCCTTGGGAGCCTCTTTCCTGGTATTCATATTCACCGGCGCATTCTGCGTCCGTCATGCACGCGCACACGCGCTACCGCCAGTACATTGTGTCTGACCAGCCATTCGATAAATCTCCATTTCAGCCATACCATCATATTCATCATCCTTTCCGGTGACCTTCTTTGGATGATGAAAGCATACCATATGCAATCTCACGGCGCAATGCCTGTACGCCAAATGATACACTGGCGACACCGAATTGTCAGATTTCCGCCTTATTCCGCATCACTTGATTCCCATGCACATCGGAATCAGCACCATCAGCAGCGCAATGCCCGCGATACCCGCAACCACGGCCAGCTTTTCTTTCTTGATGATTTATTCCTCCCTGCTGTTCTTCTTGGCAATGCGCTCGCGCGCCTGTTCAGCAGTCTCGCCGTCTTTGCTCAGAAATGCATTGATGAAGCGCTCCTCCGCTTCGCGGCGGTATCAGGCATCACAGCAAAAAAGCCTTCCGTCTGCACGGAAGGCTTTATCAAATTCACTTTAGAGCCTCATAACCAGACACTCTGCCAAAGCAGGGCATCGGAGCGCTTTTTGCGCGCGCGATGCCATTAGGACCGGAACCTGCCGCGCCCAGTGGGCGAAACAGGCAGGTGGAGTGTCGGAAACCGCAAGGAGCGCTTGCGCGACTATGCGGGCTTCCCGTAAAGGCGAAGCGCAGCAGGGTATGGGCACAGCCCACATTACTTGGAGGCAGCGAACGCAGCGGCGTTGGCACCGGCGATACGGCCCCAAACGAACGCATTGGTGATGGTGAAGCCCATGTAAGCGGAGTTCGCAGAGGCCTCGCCAGCGGTGTACAGGCCCGGGATCACGGTGCCGTCGGCACGAATGACCTCGGAAGCCTCGTTGCGGGCGATGCCGCCGTAGGTGATGATCTCACACGGCATCACGCGAACAGCGCAGTACGGCGCCTCGAGCTTTGCCAGCAGCAGACGGCCGAACTCCGGATCATGGCCGGCGTCGACGTAGCTGTTGTAGTTATTCAGGGTCTCGGCAACAGTCGCAGCGTCCAGACCCATCTTCTCGCCCAGCTCC
>JAFWXL010000109.1 GCA_017545905.1 Clostridia bacterium
AGTTCGGTCCCTATCCATCGTGGGCGAAGGATACATGAGAGGAGCTGCTCCTAGTACGAGAGGACCGGAGTGGACGCATCACTGGTGCAACAGTTGTCCTGCCAAGGGCACAGCTGGGAAGCGAAATGCGGAGCGGATAAACGCTGAAGGCATCTAAGCGTGAAGCCCACCTCAAGAATAAGTATCCCATTCGAAAGAAGTAAGACCCCTGGAAGACTACCAGGTGATAGGTCATCGGTGGAAGTGCGGTAACGTATGGAGCTTGATGATACTAATC
The DNA here is from genome assembly GCA_017545905.1 of Clostridia bacterium. GTDB lineage: Bacteria > Bacillota > Clostridia > Christensenellales > Aristaeellaceae > Ventricola. The sequence continues at coordinate 278 of JAFWXL010000109.1, forward strand.
GGTCGAGGACTTGATCTAAGAAAGAACTGAGAATCAAGTGAGACCAAAGGGAAAATTGAAAAGAGATTGGTTTTTCACAAGATGGAAAGAAATCTGGATGTGCGGTTTTCAGGGTACGCGGCGCTTTGATGCGCAGGCTGATCCGGTCAGGCCGAAGAGGCTGTTTGCCGGACAGCGCTGAAATAATAGAAAAACGCGTAGCTTGTGCGGAGGTTCCCCAAGTCGAAAGCTTCGGTTACAAATAGACGAAGCGGAAGCCAAGAGGAACGCGGGCTGCACAAACCCTCAACAAATTCCGGTGGCAATGGCGAAAGGGTCCCACCTGTTCCCATACCGAACACAGAAGTTAAGCCTTTCAGCGCCGATGGTACTTGGCTGGAGACGGCCCGGGAGAGTAGGACGCTGCCGGATTCCAAATGAAGAAGCTCAGCAAATGCTGGGCTTTTTCTTTTTGTGTTTTTGGGAGAAAAACAAAGAAAAGAAGAAGAAGAACAGCAAAAACCGGAAAAAAGGTAAAAAGGAGCATTTGACTTTTCGGCGGATGCGGTGATAGATTGATCGTCCGTCACATTTATGCGATCGCCTGATGAAAGGACAGGCGGCGCCCGACTTGGCAAGATAGTAACGCTATAACTACCAGGAGGAAGCAGACAGAAAGGAGTCTTGCAGCCATGAAAATGGAAACAGAGCGCTTAACGCTCAGAGAACTGACCATGGAGGATTTTGACGCGCTCCATAAAATCCTCTCCGATCCGCTGACGATGCGGCATTATCCCATGCCCTTTGATGAAACGCGCACACGCGGATGGATCGCAAAGAATATGGAGCGCTATGCAGAGCATGGCTTTGGCTTGTGGGCCGTCATTCTCAAGGAGACCGGCGAGCTCATCGGCGACTGCGGCATCACGATGCAGAATATCCATGGCGTAATCCGGCCGGAGATTGGCTACCACATCCGCAGGGATCTCTGGCGCAAAGGGTATGCATCGGAGGCGGCCCGCGCATGTATGGAGTTCATATTTGAACAAACGATGTTTGACAGCGTGTATTCCTATATGAAATACACGAATGTGGCCTCATATGGCGTGGCGCTCAAAAATGGCATGACATTCATCGAGGAATACGATGACCCGGTCAATATGCGCACGAGGGTATATGCGATCAGCCGTGAAGCGTGGCAGGCGCTCAAGGCTCGGGAGGTGCGCAGGCATGATTGAGATGCAGCATATCCGCAAAACCTATCGGGTAATGAGGCGCAGCGCGGGCTTCAAAGAAGCATGCAGGCAGCTGTTTCGCAGAGAACATGACGAAATCCGCGCGCTGGACGACGTCAGCTTCGCCATCGGCGACGGCGAGATCGTGAGCTACATGGGGCCGAACGGCGCAGGAAAATCCTCAACGATCAAGATCCTCAGCGGTATCCTCACGCCGGATTCGGGACATTGCGTGATCGATGGGCTTGTGCCATGGAAGGATCGCATGAAGCATGTCGCCAGAATCGGCGTGGTCTTCGGCCAGCGGTCGCAGCTCTGGTGGGATATTCCGGTGATCGATTCCTTTGAACTACTGCGGGATATTTACCGCGTGGATCAGAGGCGATATGAGCAGAATCTCGACGAATTGACTGCGCTGCTGCAGCTGGAAGAGCTGCTCAGGACCCCGACCCGTCAGCTTTCACTGGGACAGCGCATGCGCTGCGAAATTGCTGCTTCTCTGATTCACAATCCGCGCATTTTGTTCCTTGATGAACCTACGATTGGTCTGGACGCCGTATCCAAGCTGGCTGTGCGAGATTTTGTGAAGAAGCAGAACCGGGAGCACGGCACGACGGTGATCCTCACAACGCACGATATGCAGGATATCGCCGCGCTGGCCGAACGCGTGATCCTGATTGGCCGGGGCAGAATTCTGCTGGATGGCACACTCGATGACATCTGCCGCGAGGGCGGAAGCGGCGATCTGGAGCAGGCGGCAGCCGGGCTCTATCGCAAGCTGGATATTGCTTGAGGTGCACTATGAAAAAATATCTTTCTTTTTTCAGGGTGCGTTTTGCGATGGGCCTTCAGTACAGGACAGCGGCCATTGCGGGCATGACGACGCAGTTTGTCTGGGGGCTGATGGAGATTCTGGTCTTCCGCGCGTTTTATGCAGATAATCCTGCGGCGTTTCCGATGACATTTGAGGCGACAGCCAACTATATCTGGCTGCAGCAGGCCTTTCTGGCGGTCTTTGCCGCATGGCTGATTGAACCGGAAATCTTTGACTGTATCGTCGATGGCAACGTGGCGTATGAGCTGTGCCGGCCGGTGAATATTTACGATATGTGGTTTTCAAGAAGCATGGCAAGCCGCCTTTCGCGCGTGCTGCTGCGCTGCATTCCGATCCTGATGATTGCGCCGCTGGTGCCAAAGCCCTATGGAATCAGCCTGCCGCCCAGTGCGGGGCAGTTTCTTGTGTTCCTGCTTACGCTGGCACTCAGCTTTCTGGTGTCGGTTTCTTTCTATATGTGGATATACGTGCTGACATTCTATACAGTATCGCCTTTGGGCCTTCGGCTCATGGTGGGTTCCGTGGTGGAGTTCCTCTCCGGAGGCGGCATTCCGCTGCCGTTCTTCCCGGAGAAGGTGCGGCGCTTTCTGGAGATTCTGCCCTTTGCATCGATGCAGAATGTGCCGCTTCGCGTATACAGCGGCAGCATGACGCCGGGAGAGACGCAGCGGGCTATCCTCCTTCAGATCTTCTGGCTGGTGGTGCTGGCTGCTGCGGGACGGGCGATGTGCGCAAGGGCTGTACGCCATGTGACGCTTCAGGGAGGCTGACACGATGCACAGAATCAAAGACTGCGTCAATCTGTATGCGCATTATGTCTCGCTCAATCTGCGCAGCGCCATGCAGCATAAGGCTTCCTTCTTCCTGCAGATTGCTGGTCAGCTGCTCACGTCGATGACCACATTTCTGGGAATCACATTCATGTTCATGCGCTTTGAGCAGGTTGGCGGATACACATATGCGGACATACTGGTGTGCTATTCCATCGTGCTGCTGCAGTTTTCTCTCGCAGAGATGTTTGTCCGCGGGTTTGATGCGTTCTCTTCGCTGGTGAGGAAGGGCGAATTTGACCGCGTGCTCGTCCGTCCAAGGAGCCCGATTCTGCAGGTGCTTGGCGCACGGTTTGAGTTCACGCGCGTCGGCAGGCTGCTTCAGGCGCTGATCGTTTTTTCGTATGGCGTGAGGGCTTCCGGTGTGGAATGGACGCCCGTGCGCGTGCTGACGCTGATATCCATGCTGCTGGGCGGGATTCTGCTCTTTGCCGGATTGTATCTGATGTATGCGTCATTCTGCTTTTTCACGCTGGAAGGCCTCGAATTCATGAATATCTTCACCGACGGTGCGAAGGAATACGGCAAGTATCCTGTGGACGTATATGGAGAGAGGATGAAAAAATTCGCGACATTTGTGATCCCGTATGCGCTCGTGCAGTATTATCCGCTGCAGCTGCTCCTTGGGCGGAGCGACTGCTGGTATTGCATGCTGTATCCGTTGGGAGCGGTTGTGTTTCTGGCGGCATGCTATGCCTTCTGGCGCTTTGGCGTGCGCCATTATACATCGTCTGGTTCGTAATCGGAGAAAAGTTCTGGATACATAACCAGAACTTTTCTTTTTTCTGCGCAGGAAAGAAAGATACAGTAGGCGAAATATACAAGATCGTGTATCAGGACGTATAAGAAGGATGGGTATTCCCGATGAGATTTTCCAAAATGCATGGCCTTGGCAACGATTATATCTATGTCAATGCTTTTAAGGAGACGATTGCCGATCCGAATGCGCTGGCCAGACGAATCAGCGACAGGCATTTCGGTGTGGGCAGCGACGGTCTGGTGCTCATCGCGCCCAGCAGCGTGGCGGATTTTCAGATGCTCATGTACAATGCCGATGGCTCGCAGGGCGAGATGTGCGGAAATGCCAGCCGCTGCGTGGCCAAGTATGTCTATGATCGCGGCATGACGGACAATACGACTGTTACGCTGGAAACGCTGGGCGGCGTCAAAACGCTGCATATGACGGTGAAGGACGGAAAGGTCGAGACAGTGCGCGTGGATATGGGCGAACCGAAAACGGCTTGCGCGCAAGTGCCCTGTACGCTGGGCGAGGGCGTGGTGTGCAGGGCAAAGATCCGTGCGCTGGATCGCGAGTTTGAGATTACGCCGGTCAACACCGGCAATCCCCATGGCGTCATCTTTCTGGATGAACCGGTGGAGGCATTTGACATTTACAAATATGGCCCGGTGCTGGAAAGGCATCCGGCCTTCCCGAAAAAAGCGAATATTGAGTTTGTCAATGTGCTCGCGCGGGACCGGCTGCGCATGCGCGTGTGGGAACGCGGCAGCGGCGTCACGCTGGCCTGCGGCACGGGTTCCTGCGCGGTACTGGTGGCGGCAAACCTGTGCGGCCTTGCACACAGACGGGCGACCATCGTGCTCGATGGCGGTGAACTGGTGGACGAATGGGACGAGGAGACAGGCCATGTGTTTATGACCGGTCCGGCGACCCACGTGTTTGACGGCGAATACGACATTTGAAGCGACCAGAAAGCGAGGTAGCCCATGACGCTCGTTTCCGACGCGATGATTTTTGCCGCCCGCGCACATGATGGCATGCTGCGCAAGGGAACCAGCATTCCCTATATCGTTCATCCTGCCGAGGTGGCGGCTATTGCAGCCACACTCACAGATGATCCTGAAATTCTGGCTGCGGCGCTGCTCCACGATGTGATGGAGGACTGCGGTGTGAGCGAGGAAGAGCTCGCCGCGCAGTTTGGCGCACGCGTTGCGCATCTGGTCAAAAGCGAGACGCAGGAGCGATGCGGCGATCCGGCGGAGACATGGCTTGTGCGCAAGCAGGGCGCTGTTGCGCGGATTGCAAAGGGAGAACGGGCGGTTAAGATCATTGCGCTGAGCGATAAGCTGAGCAACATGCGGGCGATTCACAGGGATTATGATCGCGACGGAGAGCGCTTGTTCTTCCGCTTTCATCAGCACGATAAGGCGCTGCATGCCTGGTATTATCGCAGCTGCGCAGCGCTGCTGAGGGAAGAATTGGGCGGTACGTTGGCCTGGCAGGAACTATCCGAACATATTGCCTACGTGTTTGCGGATATTCCGCAGATATCTGAACAATAAAAGAAAGGCTTGACAGAACTGCCGGGAACGTGTATGATAATCAACTGAGCGCTGGCGCTCAAGGATAAAAGGGAATAATGGAGGAGGAAAGCGGCTATGAAGTGTTGTATGTCCAGTGTGGCGATGAACGTGCTGTTTTCCTCTATTTGTCTGATTTGTGCATGATAACCGCCTTTTGGCGGTTTTCTTTTTGCTCGGCGCGAATTGACGCTATTTGCTCAATGCGCTATAATTTCGCTGATATACATGGAAATGTGCATATTTATACAGCAAATATACGAACATGTTTGAAAAGATTCCGGCTTTTGCATAAAGAAGGAGAGATTCGATGGCAGTTTTGATCTTGGAAGATGGCACCCGCTTTGAAGGAACCCTGTTTGGCGATAAGCGCGGCGCCTGCGGCGAGGTGATCTTCACCACCGGCATGTGCGGCTATCAGCAAACGCTCACCGATCCGGCTTACAGGGGACAGATTGTGTGCATGACCTATCCGCTCATCGGCAACGTGGGCGTCAATGATCTGGATTTTGAGAGCAGAGGCGTGCAGCCGGCGGGCGTTGTGGTGTCCGAACTGTGCGAACTGCCCAGTAACTGGCAGCTCAAAAAGAGCCTGGATGAATATATGAATGAGCAGGGCGTGACCGGCATCTATGGCGTGGATACCCGTGCGCTCACCCGTCATATCCGCAGACAGGGCGCGATGCGCGGCTGGATTGTGGAAAACGATCAGGAAGCGGCGGCGCTGGGGGCCATTGACAGCGACGTGATCATGGAAGCCTCCTGCAAGGAGGCGCATACCGTGAGCACCGGGGGCGACGTCAAGATCGCCGTGCTGGATCTGGGTATGAAGAAGAGCCTGACCGACTGGATTGTGAAGAAGGGCGCACAGGTGTCCGTCTTCCCGGCGAATACTGCGTCTGAGGAGATTCTCGCTTCCGGCTGCGACGGCGTGCTCATCTCCTGCGGCCCGGGCAACCCGAATGCGTATCCGCAGATCGTGGAGAACGTGAAGGCGCTGATGCAGATGAAGCCTGTCATGGGCGTGGGCACGGGCCATCTGATGATGGCGCTCGCCTCCGGCTGCAGGGTTTCCAAGATGCTCTACGGTCATCACGGCAGCAATCAGCCGGTGAAGGATTTTGCACGCGGCACCTGCGCGGTGACCAGCCAGGCCATCGGCTATGCGGTGGACGGCGAGAGCCTGCCGGGCAGCGTAACCGTCAGCCATATCAACTGGAATGACAAGACCGTTGAAGGCCTTCGCTATGAGGGAAGGAAGGCATTCTCCGTGGCGTTTGTGCCGGGCGGTCTGGGCGGTCCGTTTGATACGACGTATCTGTTTGACGAATTCCTCGCGATGGTTCGCGATGTGAAGTAAGGGGGCCTGACTATGCCGAAGAAGGAATGGATCAAGAAAGTACTGGTGATCGGCTCCGGTCCGATCGTCATCGGTCAGGCGGCGGAGTTTGACTACGCCGGCACGCAGGCCTGCCGCGTCCTCAAGGAGGAAGGGCTGGAGGTTGTGCTGGTGAACTCCAACCCGGCGACCATCATGACTGATACTGATATTGCGGACAAGGTTTATCTGGAGCCGCTGACGGTGGAGTCCATCGAGCGCATCATTTCTCTGGAGCGTCCGGACAGCCTGCTGGCCTCTCTGGGCGGCCAGACCGGCCTGAATATGGCCATGGAGCTGGATGAGCGCGGTATTCTGGAAAAGTATCATGTGAAGCTGCTGGGCACGAAGATCGACGCAATCCGCCGTGCAGAGGACCGCGAGGACTTCAAGAACATGATGCTGGATATCGGCGAGCCGTGTATCGACTCCGTCATCGTCCATGACGTGCAGCCGGCGGTTGATTTTGCCAATGAGTTTGGCTATCCGGTGATCGTGCGCCCGGCGTATACCCTGGGCGGCACAGGCGGCGGTTTTGCTGCCAACGAAAAGCAGCTGCGCGAGATCTGCGCGGACGGCCTGCGCTCCTCCCGCGTGCACGAGAACCTGATCGAGAAGAGTGTCGCCGGCTGGAAGGAAATCGAATACGAGGTCATCCGCGACGGCGCGGGCAACTGCATCACCGTCTGCAACATGGAGAACTTCGACCCGGTCGGCGTGCATACCGGCGACTCCATCGTCGTCGCTCCGACGCAGACCCTGCGCGAGGAAGAGGCGGTCATGCTGCGCCATGCTGCGCTGAATATCATCTCCGAGCTGGGCATCGAGGGCGGCTGCAACGTGCAGTTTGCGCTCGACCCGAACTCCATGAAGTATTACGTCATCGAGGTCAATCCGCGCGTGTCCCGTTCCTCTGCGCTCGCGTCGAAGGCGACCGGCTATCCCATCGCCAAGGTGACCACGCGCATCGCGCTGGGCTATACGCTGGATGAAATTGCCAACGGCGTGACCGGCTGCACCTTTGCCTGCGCCGAGCCGACGGTCGACTATATTGTGCTCAAGTTCCCGCGCTGGCCGTTTGATAAGTTTGTCTATGCCGATAAGCACATCGGCACCAAGATGAAGGCCACGGGCGAGATCATGTCCATCTCCACCAATTTCGAGAGCGCGCTGCTTAAGGCCGTCCGCTCGCTGGAAACGGGCATGGACAGCCTCGTCGTACCGGCGCTGGAGGCGCTGAGCGACGAAGAGCTGGAAATTCAGCTGCACGAGATCAATACTGAACGTGCGTTTGTCGTGGCTGAGGCGCTGCGCCGCGGCGTGAGCATCGATCATGTCTATGATGTGACGAAGATCGATATCTGGTTCCTGAGGAAGGTTGCCAATATCGTGGAGATGGAGCAGGCGCTGCGCCTGCTTGCTAGCTGCGAAAAGCTGGACCGCGATATGCTCATGGACGCCAAGAAGATGGGCATGTGCGATAAGGCGATTGCCCGCTTTGTCTCAAGCGACGAGCTGACCATCCGCGCCATGCGCAAGGAGCTGAACATCCTGCCGGCGTTCCGCAAGGTCGATACCTGCGGCGGCGAGTTTGAGGCCGTCAGCCCGTATTTCTACAGCGTGTACGGCGGCGCGACCGAGGCGTTTAATTCCGGCCGAAAGACCGTGGTGGTGCTCGGCTCCGGCCCGATCCGCATCGGCCAGGGCATTGAGTTTGACTACTGCTCCGTGCACTGCGTCTGGGCGCTCAAGAAGGCCGGTTTTGATACCGTCATCATCAACAATAACCCGGAAACCGTTTCCACCGACTTTGATACCGCGGACCGTCTCTACTTTGAGCCGCTGACCCCGGAAGACGTGTGGAATATTCTGGAGATTGAGCAGCCGGAGGGCGTGGTCTGCCAGTTCGGCGGCCAGACCGCCATCAAGCTGGCGAAGGCCGTGCGTCAGGGCGGCTACAACATTCTGGGCACGGATCTGGGCGACATCGACGCCGCCGAGGACCGCGAGCTGTTCAACCAGCTGCTCAATTCTCTGGGCATCCCGCAGCCCAAGGGCACGACCGTTTTCACCGCGGACGAAGCGGCTGAGGCCGCGAAGATGCTGGGCTATCCGGTGCTGGTGCGCCCGAGCTACGTGCTTGGCGGTCAGGGCATGGAGATCGCCTACAACGAAAAGCATATCCGCGAGTACATGGACATCATCAACCTGAACATTCAGGAGCATCCGATTCTGGTTGACAAGTATCTGCTGGGCCGCGAGATCGAGGTCGATGCGATCTGCGACGGCGAGAACGTGCTCATTCCGGGCATCATGGAGCATATCGAGCGCGCGGGCATTCACTCCGGCGACTCCATCTCCGTCTATCCGCCGCAGCACATCGCTCCGCGCATCCAGCGCCTGGTGACCGATTACACCATCAACATCGCGCGCAGCCTGCATGTCAAGGGTCTGGTGAATATCCAGTTCATCGAGTACGCGGGCGACCTGTACATCATCGAGGTCAATCCGCGCTCCTCCCGTACCGTGCCGTATATCTCGAAGGTTACCGGTATCCCGATCGTCGAGCTGGGCGTTCGCGCGTCTCTGGGCGAGAAGGTGCCCGCGATGGGCTTTGGTACCGGCCTGTATCCGCCGGCGCCGACCGTCGCTGTCAAGATGCCTGTCTTCTCCTTCGAGAAGCTCAACGAGGTTGAGGTTGCTCTCGGACCGGAGATGAAGTCCACCGGCGAGGCGCTGGGCCTTGCTGAGACCGCTGAAGAAGCATATTTGAAGGGCTTTGCCTCCACGAAGATGGCGATTCCGCGCCCGGAGGAGGGCGGCGTGCTCTTTGCCATCGCTGACCACGATAAGCGCGAGTCCCTTGCACTGGCGGAAACCTTCGCTGCGCTGGGCTTTGATATCTATGCCACCACAGGCACCGCGCACATGCTCAACCACAACTACGTGGGCGCGCAGCCTGTGCCGCGTCCCGGCGAGGACACGGACACGCTGGCGAAGCTCTTCGATTCCGGCAAGATCCGTCTGATTATCACCACGCCGACCCATGGCCGCGACCCGCATCGCGCGGGCTTCCGCCTGCGCCGCATGGCGGTCGAATACGGCATCGCCTGTGTGACCAGCATCGATACCGCGAAGCTGCTCATGAAGTGCGTGAAGCTTGGCGACAAGGCCAAGGATGTGCCGCCGCTGGGCCTGCATGATCTGATTCTGTAACCGGCGTGCCGCCGGAGGCACTTCCGACGAAGCGCAGTAGAGACTGCTGTTTTTGCGGTCGAGGCCGAAGGGAAACTTAAGCATTCATTGAACCAATCGGGTAGGGCGAATTCGCCTTGCCCTTTTTTCAATTGCAGCGAATCTATACGTGCGCTCTTTCGTCTAATGGGTGCAAAAGCGCTTTTGATGAAACAACACAAGGAGGACACTCGTGGATAAGGAACAATTTGCCCGGCAGGTAACCGGCTTGCAGGGCAGCCTCTATCGCGTGGCGGCGAGTTATCTGCGCGGAGAAAGCGACCGGCTGGACGCGGTGTCCGAGGCGATCGCAAGAGCTTGGGAAAAGCGGTATACCCTGCGCGATGAAACGCTCTTTCGCACGTGGATCACGCGGATTCTGATCCGGGAATGTGTGAATATCCAGAGAAGGCAGAAGCGATCCGTTCCCATGGAGCAGATGCCTGAGGGCGAAGCTGCAAAGGAGGACGAACGCATCGTAAGCCTGCGCGAGGCGATTGATCAGCTGCCCCAGCGGCACAGGACGATGGTCGTGCTCCATTACATGGAGGGCTGCGACGTGCGCGAAACGGCGCGCATCATGGGCACGACGAAGGGCGCTGTCTGCGCGGGACTCGCACGGGCACGGGCTGCGCTCAGGCGGATGATCGGAGAGGAGATGGATGTATGAAACGGGAAGACCTCATGAGGGTATATGAACCGAAGGAGGGACTCGAAATGCGGGTAAAGAATGTTTTGAATTCGCTGGAGGAGAAGCCCGTGCGCCGCATGAACGTACGAAGGGCTGCTGCGCTCGCGGCATGTATGCTGATGCTGGTGACGGCATGTGCCGGAGCTGCAGGCCTGCTGTTTTCTGATGAATACGACGCGGTGCGCCTGGCTCATCGTGCGTTGGCGGAGGAATACGGCATCACCGAGGAGATGCAGACCTATTTCGCCCAGGATGTGCGCGAGGAAAATGGGGTGACCACGATCGTCTTCAGCGGTATGACAGGTTTGCACCATGTGCTGGGCGAGTATACCGTGACCATCCGGGACGGCGATGCGACGGTTTCATGGTCGAAGGATGGAGAATCTACCGAGGGCGATCTGGAGGCGCACGCATGGGGTGCCAGGCAGCTCGAAATCCTGCTGGAAATGGCCAAACAGGAGAACGGGTTCTCCCGCGGCTATCACAAAGCGCAGGAGATCCGTGCGCAGATGGACGGCGATGAGCTGACTGTTTCCATCACCAAGGGCGGCGATGCGACGGTGGTCAAGCTCGATGACGCGCAGATTGATCAGGCGCGCATCAGCGTCAGCGAGAAAGAGGCGATTGCCATCGCCAAGCGGGCTTTCGCGCAGGAATACGGCTTGACCCAGGCACAGCTGGACGCAATGATCTACGAAAAGGATTATGCGGGATACACCTACGCGATCCGGGAGGGAAAGACGATCTGCGAGGTCTGGTTCTGGCTGCATCAGGATGAAGACGTTGTGCACGCGGATGGAGACGGGCTGTACTGGGCGCGAATCAATGCGGAAAGCGGTGTTGTGGAAGAAATGATGTATGATTCTGCGCTCGCCGGTAACGGTTGAGCCATGGAGGCCTTTGGGCCTCCTTCTTTTTTTGCTCAGAATAACATACGCTTGCCCGGGGTGATGGGATGAACCATGTTTTTTGCGCGATGCTGCTCATCGGCATGCTGGCGGCGGTGATGGGCGGGGACCTTTCGGGTGCGCAGACGGCGCTGTTTTCCGGCGGCGGCGAGGCGGTTTCCTTCTGCCTTTCGATGGCGGGCGCGTATGCGTTCTTTGGCGGGCTGCTGGGCGTGCTGCGCGAGAGCGGTGTGACGGATGCGCTGGCAAGAGGCATGAGAAAACCGCTTGCGCGGCTTTTTTGCTTTGAGCGCGGCGAAGAGGCTGCGCTGGACGATATCTGCGTAAATCTCGCGGCGGATCTGCTGGGCATGGGCGGCGCAGCGACGCCGGCGGGATTGCGCGCCATGCGCACAATGGCGGCGGCTGGAGGCGATACAGGGCGGCTGAGCGATGCGATGGGGCTCTTTCTTGTGCTCAATATGTGCTCCGTACAGATGCTGCCCACCACCATGATCGCCATCCGGGCTCAGCATGGCTCAAAAAGCCCCGCCGATATCGTGCTGCCGACGCTGCTGGCGACGCTGGCGTCGGGATTGACAGGAATTGCTTTGTGCAAATTCTTCGCCTCAAGGAGCAAAATGCATGATTGATTCGTCTTATCTGATGCCGTGCCTTGTCGTTTTCGCGCTGCTGTGCGGTCTGCGCGCGCGCATCGATGTGTACGATGCGTTTGTTCGCGGGGCAAAAGAGGGACTGCTTACACTGCTGGAGATGACGCCGTATCTGTGCGCGGCGCTCACGGCAACGGCGCTGCTGCGCCAGACGGGTGTGATGGATGCGCTGACCAATCTGCTTTCGCCGCTGCTTGCGCATCTGAGCATTCCGGATGCGGCGGCGGGCGTGGTACTGCTTCGTCCGCTGTCCGGCTCCGCGGCTCTGGCGGCTGTGCGCGATGTGATCGCGCAAACGGGCGCGGACAGCCGTGCAGCGCGTTTTTCCTGCGTGATCAGCGGAGCAAGCGAGACGATCTTTTTTACAGGCTCGCTCTATATGGGCGCGGCGGGAATCAGGAAGGCTGGTTATACCATCGCTGCGGCGATGATCGCCTATATGGCAGGCATTCTGGCGGCCGCTATATGCGTATAAGGGGAAATAGCTGACAAAATGCCGCCGGACTTGACAGAAACGGCACAATAGAATACAATAAACCAAAGTGGGTTTGTGTACGCTTTCGACATAGATCGGCAGAGTATTCTGCCGCGGAAGGGAGGAAGGGGTCGATTCTTTCGGCCCTGAACGTAAGAATGGATAAGCGCTTGAAAGGCTTCCGGCTTGGCGTGGCTATGCTGCTTTGCATGCTGATGCTCTGCGTATGCGCCGCTGCGTCTGCTGATGCGGATCCGATCCGCGTCTCTTCGCTGAGCGAACCGCAGTCTGTTATCTCTGAGCAGGATGTATCCATCACCATCAAGATCTACAACAGCAGCCAGACGGATATGCTTGACGAGATCACGCTGTTTAATCCGAAGGGCGTTTCTGTTGAGAAATACAGCGGCCTCAAGGGCGAGCAGAGCGTGACCTATACCGGAAAGTGGTATGTCACCAAGGAGCAGATCGAAAAGGGCAAGATCAATTACTATATTCAGTATACGGTCGATACCGGCGACGGTCCGCAGAAGGCGACCCGCACGGTGCCTGTGACGATCCAGACCGAGGAAGTGGCGCCGCAGCTGACGGCGAGCTATTCCATCTCTCCGGCCAGCGCGCGCGAGGGCCAGATGGTCACGCTTTCCTATACGCTTTCCAATACCGGCAATGTCGAACTGCGCAATATCGTGATCGAAAACGAGGGTGTATCCAAGGAAGAACTGGTGCAGCCCTCTCTGTCCGTGGGCGAGAAGGTTACTCTTACCGACAGCTTTGAGATGGGCAGCAAGGAGCTTGTCAGCAAACCGTCGATTACCTATCAGTCGGCGGAATCCAGCAAGAAGCTGACCATTTCCGATCTGGCCCGCAAGACCATCACCGTTGCGGAAGATGGTCTTGAAATCGAACTGACGGCTGAAAAGACCGAGGATATTTACCCGGGCGAAAAAATCGCGCTGACGCTGAATCTCAAGAATACGGGCAGCGGCTCCTACACCGGCCTGAACGCCGTGCTCAGCGACGGTACTGAGATCGCCTCCGGCGTGGAGCTGGCGGCGGGCGCCTCATTCAAGAAGGAAATCGAGTGGGCTGTGGCCAGGGATGCCGCGCTCACGGCGAGCGTCTCCGGCACGGACGGAAACGGCGAGGCTGTGGCCGTGGTTTCCAGCGAGCTGGCTGTGCGCACGCAGGACGCATCCCGCGCGCTGCTGCTGAATATCTATGCCGATGCGGCGAAGGATGTCATTCACAGCGAGCCTGCGGTTGTGCGCTTCGGCGTTGTGGTGGAGAATATCGGTCAGACCGACGCCGCCACGCTGACCATCGAGCAGGCGGGTACGACCGTTGCCAAGATTCCCTCCCTGCCGGCTGGCGAGAGCTGCACGGTGGTTTTTGATCTGGAGACGAGCATCGCCGGCAAGTTCCAGTTTGTGGTCAAGGGGCGTGACGCCGACGGCAATGAGCGCGCCTATGAATCCAATATCCTGCAGGTGGCCTATGTAGCGCCGACGCCGACGCCGACCGCTGCCCCGACGCCGACCCCGGTACCGCCGACGCCGAGCCCGGTGCCGACCGCGACCCCGGCGCCGACGCTGCAGGAAATCATCGCCGAGAAGGTGAACCCCGTTGTGCTCTACAGCGTGGCGGGCGTGCTGGCCGGTCTGCTGGTAATCGTGCTGACCGTGAGCGGCGTGACAAGTGCAAAGCGCAAAAAGCGCATGGCACAGGCGATCGATACCATCTCGCTGACGCCGGATGTGCGCAATCACAGGGGCGTTGCCCGCCGCCGCAGGCCGAAGGCGAACAGAATGCCGCCGGCTTCGGATACAGAGCAGAACGAGCCGATCGTTCCGACGGCAGAGCTGACGGACGAGGAGCCCGGTCAGGAGACGCCGGCTGCTCCGTCTGTTGTGCGCGAAGAGGGACGCCGCCGCCGCAGTGCGGTGGAGGTGCCCACGGATGAGACGCTGCGCGTTATGCCGGTGGATCAGCGTCCGGAGTTCATTGCGCAGGGTCGGGTGGATGATTCCCAGACCCGTATCTTCGGCGGTCTGGCCGACGAGGTTGCGCAGGCGCAGGCGGATGTGAAAAATGCTGGCGATGTGACGCCTGTTCACAAGGTTTCTGATCTGTTTGCGCAGCAGGAAAGCACGCAGGGCGATGCGGACCAGACGATCCGCCTGAGCCGCGAGCAGATCGAGGAGATCCGCCAGCAGGAGCCGCGCGAGGATAAGTACGCCGGCAGCGGCAGGAAGAAAGACGAGATCAAGCCGATGAAGAAGCAGAAGAAGAGCTTCCTCTTCGGCCGCAAGAAGGCAAAGAATGAGGACGAGGAAGACGACTTCTTCGAGGACGCTGCCGGTGATGATGATTTCGTCTACGATGATGACGGCGACGACGACATCTTCGAATAATTGCTGAACAGCACCATACGCAAAAGCCGCCGGGTTTTCTGGCGGCTTTTCTTCAGGCTGCTGCGCTGCGGCGTTGTACTTTTGCCTGTCTGCGTGATATAATGTCATGCAACAAGGAGGTTGATCTGTGTTTACCGGTTTTACGCAGGATGCACTTGATTTTCTGCAGGACATCCGCTTCAATAACAATCAGACATTTTACGAGCAGAATAAAGAGCGCTACGAGAAGAAGGTGAAAGCGCCGCTCAGGCTTCTGAGCGACGAGATGACGCCAGTGGTACAGCTAATCGATCCCCGGCTGGATACGCGTCCCGGACGCACAATGTCGCGCATCCGGCGCGACACGCGCTTTACCAAGGATAAGTCTCCGTTCCGCGATCATGTATGGCTGGGCTGGCGTTATCCGGGCGAGAGCCGCAGCGAAGGCTTTGGCATGTGGTGGGGCTTCGGGCCGGACTGGCTCTCGTGGGGCTGCGGCTGCTATGGCGCCGATAAGCCGCTCATGGATGCGCTCCGTCTGGAAATCCGGCGCAATCCGGAGGCTGTGCGCGAGGTGTTTGCCGTTTCACGTATCCGGGAAAGCTTTGATATCTACGGCGAGAGCTATCGGAAGATTGCCGTGCCGGACGATGTGCCGCAGGATCTGCGCTTTCTGTATGTTAAGAAGGGCTTCGGCATTGAGCACAACGGTACGCCGGCGGAATGGAAAGCGCTCTTCACACATGAGGCGGCGGATATCCTCGCGCGCGATCTGGCTGCGATGGCGCCGCTTCACCAGCTGATGCAGCGCATGCGCTCCATCGCGGATTATGCGCAGGCGCAGCAGGCGAAGGAACGGGAAGCCGGGCAGCGCGAGGCTGCGAAGCACGCTGATGTGCCCGCGAAGATTACCGTGCGCAGCGCGGAGGAATTTGAGTTCTGAGAATGCTGATGAGTAAGTCGGCTGCGGCCGGGGCCTCATCCGTCAGACCTTACGGTCTGCCGCTTTCCCCATAGGGAAAGGCGGATTCTGCGGGCGAACGCAGTTCGCCAATGCCGAAAGGCTTCAAGCAGCCGCGAAGCGAAGAAGGGTCAAGGGATGAAATCCCTTGTCAGGGGTTTGGGGATGAAATCCCCAACGTGCCCCCGGAAAGGAAAAGATGAATCTGTTTATCGAAACCATCAAGGCCGTGCTTTTCGGCGTGGTCGAGGGCGTCACGGAGTGGCTGCCCATCAGCTCGACGGGACATATGATCCTGCTCGATGAGTTTGTTCAGCTGCAGATGAGCGACGCATTCAAGGAGATGTTCAACGTTGTCATTCAGCTGGGTGCGATCCTTGCGGTTGTGCTGCTGTATTTTCCCAAGCTCTGGCCGTTCAGAAAGGGCAATGCGAAGGACGGTCTCGTTTCTTGGCTGCGCACGGATACGTGGATGCTGTGGATCAAGGTCATCGTGGCGATCCTGCCCAGCGCGCTGATCGGTCTGCCGCTGGATGACTGGATGGATGCGCATCTGCATACCGCGCCCGTCGTGGCGGCGATGCTGATTCTCTATGGCGCGGCGTTTATCGTGATCGAGCGCAGGCAGGGTGCGATGAAGCCGGCGCGCATTGACAGCGTGGAATTGCTGGATATGCGTACGGCGCTGCTCATCGGCTGTTTTCAGGCGCTTTCGCTGATTCCGGGCACGAGCCGTTCCGGCGCGACGATTCTGGGCGGCGTGCTCATGGGCTGCTCCCGCGCGGCGGCGAGCGAGTTCAGCTTCTTTATGGCCATTCCGACGATGGCCGGCGCGAGCCTGATCAAGGTACTCAAATTCGGCTTCGGCTTTACAGGCGCAGAGCTTCTGATCCTGCTTGCGGGCTGCCTGACGGCGTTTGTCGTGTCTATTGTGGCGATCAAGACGTTTATCGGCTACATCAAGCGTCACAGCTTCACAGCCTTTGGCTGGTACCGCATCGCGCTGGGCGCGCTGGTGGCGCTGTATTTTCTGGTGAAGTGACGGGAAACGTTGGGGCTGCTGCCCCAAGCCCCATTCTTTCACGGCTGCGTCGCGAAAAGAGAATAGAAAATTTCAGCTGCATGACCGATTGTTTGAAGGTCATGCAGCTTTGTTTTATGTCAGAAAAAGTGCGGTGGAATTATGCGCATGGCGCGAATGACGACGAGCGCGATCAGGTGCAGCGGATACGCGCCGTAGAAGAGAAACGTGATGGCTGGACTGCGCAGCCCCTGTCTGCCATTGTATAAAAGAAGCGGAACAAGCGAAAACAGCGAACAGAAGGAAGCGAGCGCCCAGCCCGGCGCGACGCCGCTGAGCAGCAGACTCAGCGTGTAGAGCAGCAGCACGGCGCCTGTGGACAGCGTGAATCGCAGCCTGTCTGCCTGCGTATTGCGCATGGTCAGGCACAGCGCGACGCCCAGCCAGCCGTAGCTGACATTCAGCGCCATCGCGCCAAGACACAGCGATGCGCAGATAAAAAGGGCGTATACAGGCCTGTCTGCCCAGACGTCAGCGGCATAGAGCGCCATGAGGCCCAGAAGCAGGGAGAAGAGCACATTCTGCTCGACGGGGCTCGCTGCGCGGCCAAAGATCAGAAGATCAAACGGAATCTCGGAGAGGATGGCTGTCAAAAGCAGCCGCCGGCCGTAGGCCGATACATCTCGCGTGTGCAGATAGCCCTGCACGACGAGAAAACAGTAAAGCGGAAAGGAGATCCGGCCGATGCAGCGCAGCAGAGCGAGATCGGGAAAAAGCGCCAGTCCCGCGTGATCAGCGATCATGGCGAGCAGCGCCGCGGTGCGCAGCGCAAACGAAGACAAACGGCATGCCTCCTTTTCTTAGACTGAACTGAATGAACCTGTATATGATATCTGATGGGCGGTTTGTTGTCAATGTTCGCTATGTTCCGAATGATTCCCTGTATAACATGATAAGAAGAATCGGAAATCGACGGCAAATTGATTGCAAACCGATTTTTGAAATGATATAATCGATACACTACCCCTTTCAGAACGGGTGCAGAGGATTTTCCGCTTGTATGACGGAGGAGGATGTATGGTGAGTCAGGTAAGAAGAATTTATGCTGAAAAGCGTCCGGGATATGACGTGGCTGCGCAGCAGCTGCGCGGCGAGCTTTGCGATGTGCTGGGCACGCAGGCGATTGAGCGCGTGCGCATTTTCCAGCGCTATGACGTGGAGGGGCTTTCCGAGGCTGCGCTTGAGAGCGCGAAGGGTATCATCTTCTCCGAGCCGAACGTGGATGTTTTGTATGACGAGAACCTGCCGGAGATGGACGCCCATCTGCTGGCTGTGGAATACCTGCCCGGTCAGTATGACCAGCGCGCGGACAGCGCCAGCCAGTGCCTGCAGCTGCTCAGCCCGAATGAAGAGCGCCCGAAGGTTGTCTGTGCGAAGGTGTACGCCATCGAGGGCGCTCAGGTGACCCGCGTGATGATGGATGCGGTTGCCGCCCATCTGATCAACCCGGTCGAGGCGCGCCGCGCCTCCATGGAAAAGCCGGAGACGCTGGCTATGCAGGCCGACGTTCCTGCGGACGTGGCTGTGCTGGAGGGCTTTATCGCCATGAGCGATAAGGAGCTTGCCGCGATGGTTCGCTCCATGGGCATGGCGATGAGCGCGGAAGACCTGTGCTTCTGCCGCGACTATTTCCGCGACAGCGAGAAGCGTGATCCGTCTGTGACGGAGCTGCGCGCGATCGATACCTACTGGTCCGATCACTGCCGCCATACGACATTCCTGACCGCGATTGACGAGTTCGAGTTCGAAAGCGGCCTGTTTGCCGAGCCGATCAAGGCGGCGTACGAGCTGTATATCGATACGCGCAAGGACGTCTACGGCGAGCGCAAGAAGGACGTGTCCCTGATGGACATGGCGACGCTCGGCGCGAAGGCGCTGCGCAGAATCGGCAAACTGGATGATCTGGACGCCTCTGACGAGATCAACGCGTGCTCCATCGTCGTTACCGCAAATGTGGACGGCAGGGAAGAGCCATGGCTGATCATGTTCAAGAATGAGACGCATAACCATCCCACCGAGATTGAGGGCTTCGGCGGCGCGGCCACCTGTCTGGGCGGTGCGATCCGCGATCCGCTCTCCGGCCGCAGCTATGTCTATCAGGCGATGCGCATCACCGGCGCGGGTGATCCGCGCGTGCCGTATTCCCGTACCCGTCAGGGCAAGCTGCCTCAGCGCCGCATCACCACCACCGCCGCGCAGGGCTATTCTTCTTACGGCAACCAGATTGGTCTGGCCGCCGGCAAGGTGCAGGAATATTATCATCCGGGCTTTGTTGCCAAGCGCATGGAGCTGGGCGCCGTTATTGCGGCGACTCCGCGTGATCATGTGCGCCGCGGCCAGCCGGCCCCGGGCGACGTGGTCATGCTGCTGGGCGGACGCACTGGCCGCGATGGCTGCGGCGGCGCGACGGGCTCTTCCAAGGCGCACAGCGTGGAGTCCCTGTCTACCTGCGGTGCGGAGGTACAGAAGGGTAATCCGCCGACCGAGCGCTGCATCCAGCGCCTGTTCCGCAACGGTGAGTTTGCGCAGATGGTCAAGCGCTGCAATGACTTCGGTGCGGGCGGCGTGTGCGTTGCCGTGGGCGAACTGGCCCCGGGGCTTGTCATCGAGCTGGACGCCGTGCCCAAGAAGTACGAGGGTCTGGACGGCACCGAGCTGGCGATCTCCGAGTCCCAGGAGCGCATGGCCTGCGTGATCGAAAGCGATATGGTCGAGCGCTTCAAGCAGATGGCCTATGAGGAGAATCTCGAGGCGACGCAGGTGGCGACCGTCACCGAAGAGGCGCGTCTGGTGATGCACTGGCGCGGCAAGACCATCGTGGATCTCTCCCGCGAGTTCCTGGATACAAACGGCGTGACCCAGCACGCAAAGGCTGTAATCGCCGCGCCGGCAGAGGATCAGCCCTATCTGACCGCGCAGCCGGACTTTGCCCGCGGAAAAACCGTGCGCGAGGCGTGGCTGTCCATGCTCGGCGATCTCAATATTTGTTCTCAGAAGGGCATGGTCGAACGCTTCGATGCGACCATCGGCGCCAGCACGATCCTTGCGCCGTACGGCGGCGTGCATCGCGACAGCCCGAACGAGGCGATGGCTGCGCTGATCCCGACCGACGGCGAGACCACCACCGCGACCCTGATGTCTCACGGCTATGATCCGTATCTGAGCGAGTGGAGCCCGTTCCACGGCGCTGTGTATGCGGTGACCGAGTCTCTTGCCAAGATCTGCGCGGCCGGCGGCGACGTGACCAGGGCGCGCCTGACCTTCCAGGAGTATTTTGAGAAGCTGGCCAGGGAGCCGCGCCGCTGGGGCAAGCCCGCCGCTGCGCTGCTGGGCGGCCTGAGCGCTCAGCTGGGCTTTGGCACCGCGTCCATCGGCGGCAAGGATTCCATGTCCGGTACGTTTGAGGATATTCACGTTCCGCCGACGCTTGTCTCCTTCGCGGTGAATGCAGTCGAAGCGAAGAATATCATCTCTACCGATTTTAAGGGCGGAGACCACCGAATCGCGCTGCTGCGCCTGCCGGTGGACGAGCATCTCGTGCCGGTTTATGACAAGGCGCTCATGCGCTATGATCTGCTGCGTCAGGCGATTGAGCGCGGCGACGTGCTTGCGGCGCATACCGTGGGCCGCGGCGGCGTGGCTGCTGCTGTGACGATGATGGCGCTGGGCAGCCGCATCGGCGTGAATCTGACGGGCGTAACGGAAGAGGAGCTCTTCCTGCCGGCATACGGCTCCATCGTCTGCGAGCTGGCTGACGGTGCGCCGGTTCCGGCTGGCCTTGAGGTTGTCGGCTTCACGTCCGAGCATCCCATGATCAATGTGCTGGGCACGATGGTTTCCCTTGCTCAGGCGGATAAGGCATGGAAGGAGCCGCTGGAGAGCGTATTCCCGACGGATGCGCCGGCAAGACATTCCGTTGCGCCGTACAAGCCGTTTGTGGCGCGCAATACGAACCGCCCGGCGATCCATGTGGCCAGGCCGCGCGTGTTCATTCCGTCTTTCCCGGGCACCAACTGCGAACTGGACAGCGCCAAGGCTTTCCGCCGTGCGGGCGCCGAGGTGGATACGTTCATCTTCCGCAACCTGACGGCAAAGGGCATTGAGGAATCCGTCGAAGCGATCGTGAAGGGCATTGAAAACGCGCAGATCGTCATGCTGCCGGGCGGCTTCTCCGCCGGCGATGAGCCGGACGGTTCCGGCAAGTTCATCGCCACCGCGTTGCGCAATCCGCGCATCATGGATGCGATCCATACGCTGCTGGATCAGCGTGACGGCCTGATGCTGGGCATCTGCAACGGCTTCCAGGCGCTTATCAAGCTGGGTCTGGTTCCCTACGGCGAGATCCGCACGCTCAGCGAAGCGGATCCGACGCTGACCTATAACACGATCGGCCGCCATGCCGCCACGCATGTGCGCACCGTGGTTTCCTCCGTCAAATCCCCGTGGATGGCGGGCGTACATGTCGGCGACGTGCATGAGGTTGCGATTTCCCACGGCGAGGGCCGCTTCGTCTGCCGCGAGGGCCAGCTGCGCCGCCTGATGGAAAACGGCCAGATCGTCACGCAGTACTGCGATGAATTCGGCATTCCGGCCGCCCGGATGCCGCTCAACCCGAACGGCTCCTACTGGGCGATCGAGGGTATCTGTTCGCCGGACGGTCGTGTGCTGGGCAAGATGGGCCACAGCGAACGCACCGGCAGGTTTGTTGCCAGCAATATTCCGGGCAATAAGGATCAGAGAATCTTTGAATCCGGCGTTCGTTACTTCCTGTAACCGGCATGCCGCCGGTCCTGCTTCTGGCGTTGTTTCATAGACATTGCTGCGCTGAGGACGAGGCCGGATGGATGCAGACAGACGCATATGACAAACGCCTGACCGGGCTGTGCCCGGTCAGGCGTTTTCTGTTTGACAGGGTTTGCAGATTGCGGTATAGTGTATGACGTATGATTTGGATGCGGACAGAGTATTGTCCGTCCATCGGCGGAGGAATGAACATGATTTTGTCGACATATGGTCTTTGTCTGCTTGGCGCATGTGCACTTGGCTTTGCGCTGATGGCGTGGCTCTACAGCCGCGAGGGCGTCAGCGCAAAGGCTGTGGGCGTGTTTGCGCCGCTTGCGCTTGCGCTTGGCTGGCTGGGCGCAAGGATGTATGCGCTGCTGTTTTCTGTGGCAGGCGCATGTCCGGCAGGCCCGCTCTTTTCGGCGGAGCCGGTGCATTATGCTGCCGGCGGCGCCGTGCTGGGCGTGGCGCTTGCCTGCCTGCTGGCGTCGAGGGTGACAAAGCAGCCCCTTGGCGAGCTGGCGGATGCGCTGGCGCCCGCGGGCATGCTGACGATGGCGCTGGCGCGCTGCAGCGAGGTCTTTGCGGACTTTGGCGGCAGCGCCGCAATCGAAAACGGACCGACGTTTTTCCCGCTTGCCGTGCAGTACGGCGACGGGACATGGCACATGAGCGTATTCTTTCTGGAGGCACTCTTCGCCTTTGCTGCGCTGGCATATGCACTGAATATGCGCACCAGCAAGCCGGGAGAGCGCTTTGTGCTTACGTTTGTCTTCTGGAGCATGACGCAGGTGCTGTGCGAATCCTTCCGAGAATATACGGTGAATTTGGGCTTCATTGGCGTGCAGCAGCTGCAGTACATTGTCATGGCGGTGGCGATTCTGGCGATCTATGCAAGGATCCTCGCGGCAAAGCCTTATTACAAAAAAGAGCTGCCGGAGCTCCTGTGCTGGGTGACGACGATCGAATGCGCAGCGTTCGTTGTGATGCTGGAATACGCAATCGCTTACTGGGTGCTGCCGGCTGCGCTGGATTACCTGATCATGGCGATGGCGCTGTGCGGCATTTTCCTTTCCGTGCGCCTGATTGTTCGCCGAGCGCTTAGAAATGAGGATGTGCCATGGAAAGACAGATAAAGCTGGCAACGCTGGGCGCGCTGATCGGCAACAGCATATTCGGCTTCAGCTTCATGTTTTCGCGCATGGCGCTTGGCATTACAACGCCGTTTGTGATGCTGATGTACCGATTTATTCTGGCAGCCGTGCTGCTGGGGATTATTGCCTGTTTTGCCGCGAAGAAGGGCGACAGGCGCGCTGCAGACGGAAGCATCCACTGGCTGCGTTTTCATCTTCGTGGCTCGTCGCTTGCGCCGCTGCTCGTGCTGGGGCTTGTGCAGCCGGTTGCGTATTTCCTGTGTGAGAGCTATGGCATCAGCATGACCAATGCGACATTCTCCGGCGTGATCATTGCGCTGGTGCCGATTGTGGCGCTGTGCGCAGGGGCGCTGGTGCTGCGCGAGATTCCCGGCAGGGCGCAGGTGGGCTGGTCGGTTTTCTCGATTGCGGGCGTGGTGCTTATGACCCTGCAGCAGAGCGCGGAGGGGGCGATCAGGCCGCTGGGTGTGGCGATGCTCTTTGGCGCGGTCATCTCTGGCGTGACATTCAATATTCTCAGCCGCAGGCTTTCGGGTGCATTTTCCGCGCTGGAGCGCACGACGGTGATGATGATCGTCGCCTCGGTGATCTTTACCGTGCTGGCGCTGATTGAGTGCCGGGGCGATCTGGCGCGCCTGCTGGCGCCGCTTGGCAGCGCCGCATTCCTCGGGGCGATGGTGTATCTGTCCGTCTTCTCGTCGATCATCGCCTTCCTGTTTATCAATTTTGCCAGCAATACGCTGCCTGTGGCCAAGACGACGGCATTTTGCAATCTAACGACGGCGATCTCCATGTTTGCGGGTGTTGTGTTCCTGCGCGAGCCGTTCGGCATGCTGTCGCTCGTCGCTTCGGTGATGATCATCGTGGGCGTGTGGAAGGTGCAGACGGCAGGTCAAGCAAAGCAATAAGAAAAAGCGATGGATTGTCCATCGCTTTATTCGTTGCTGTCGTTTTGCGGTTTCAGGTCTTCGCGGATTACTGTGAAGAGCTTGTCCAGATAGATCTTGTGTGCCAGGGCGATGATCATGTTGCGCAGCATCACCTTCTGGTCGGTTGCGCTTTCATCCAGCGCGCTCAGCTCGTCTTTGCGGTTGAATACGTAGTCCAGCACGCAGTCGAGCTCTGTGCGGAAGTAATCATAGGCGATCCGGCTGGGATAGGTCTTTCTCTGCACGGTGAGCATCAGGTGGACGTCGTCCATGGACAGAACCATTTTGCCCACGGCGATGAACATCAGCTGCGCGATCTGCTCGCGGCTGTACTGCTTGCGCACGGGTTTGGCGATCAGCCCCTTTTTGACGTAGTTGCTGATCATTGAGCCGGTTACAGGCGTGTCCTGCACAGGGGAGAGGCAATCGGTGATGTATTTGGCCGTCTGCTCCAGATACAGTCCCACATCGGGGATTTCCTGATAGGCAGGCAGGCAGAACGCATCGATGGATGCGGTGATTCTCTCGCGGGTGTTCGGATTCATGGATATCCCTCCATTCCCAGCTATTATACATCTCATACCGGGAAAAGTCAATTAAACCTGATGACAAGTTTTTGAAAAACCCTTGACGCGGTACGTCGGTATTTGCTAAAATTGATATGATAAACCGTACATATCACAGGGATTTGAGGGAACACATCATGCAGTACAGAATTGCCGCCGATTCATCTTCCAATATCCGCACGTTTGAGGGCGTCGACTTTGCCGGCGTGCCGCTGAAGATCATCACCAAGGAGAAGGAGTACATCGATACGCCGGATCTGAATCTGGAGCAGATGGTTGCAGAACTCAAGGCGTATAAGGGTACATCCGGCACGTCCTGCCCGAATGTATACGAGTGGCTGGAGGCCTTCGGCGATGCGGACTGCGTGTTTGCCATTGCCATCACGAGCAATCTGTCCGGCAGCTGCAATGCAGCACGTCAGGCTGCCGAGGACTATATGGCGGCCAATCCGGGCAGGAAGGTCTGCGTGCTTGACTCGCTGTCTGCCGGCCCGGAGCTGCGCCTGATCGCCGAGAAGATCCGCGAGGGCGTGCATGCCGGCAAGGCTTTTGAGGAGATTGAGGCGGAAACCCGCGCCTATATGCAGCATACGCACCTGCTCTTCACCCTGCGCTCCCTGGAAAATCTTGCGCGCAACGGCCGCGTGAGCCCCGCTGTGGCGAAGATCGCCGGCGTGCTGGGCATCGTGGTGGTTGGCAAGGCGAGCGACGCGGGCACGCTGCAGCAGATGCACAAGTGCCGCGGTGAAAAGCGCGCCATCGATACGCTCTACAGCGAAATGAAGGCGCATGGCTATGCGGGCGGCAGGGTCCGCATCGGCCACAACCTGAATCTGCCGGGGGCAAAGCAGCTGGAGGATATTATCCGCGCGGAGTATCCCGGTGCGGATATCCAGATTGAGATGAGCGCCGGACTGTGCATGTTTTATGCGGAGGCGGGCGGTCTGATGGTGGGCTACGAGGACGCAAAGCAGTAAACAGATATTGAGACAAAAAGATTCTCCTTTCCTGATGGAAAAGAGAATCTTTTTTTCATGAATGCGGAGCTGCGCAAAAAGCATGCAGCCGGCACTGGATTACTTCGGATTGTAAAGCATTCGCAGGCTTAGTCTGCCGCCTGCACGTTGGTAAAGCCGGTGGAGGATTTGCTGAGTGCAAAGTCTGCCGTCGCCACGTCCGCAGAGGAATTGAGGCTGCGCGGACCGCCCATACCGCCGCGGCCCATGCCGCCGAAACCGCGATCCGGCGCGGACATGGCGCTCAGATCGATCTCTCCGAAATACTGCTGGATCTGCTCCTGTGTGAGCAGGTCTGTCACGCTGTAGGCGTCAAGCAGCCGGTTGAGATCCAGCGTCCTGAGCAGCTCGTTGAGGTCGGCGTCCTTGAGCAGCTCGTTGAGGTCGATGTGCTGCAGCGCCTGCTGGTAGGCCGCCATACCGGCCGTACCGCCGGGTATCTGCGGCGCGCCGTCCTGCGGCATGCCGGGCATGCCGCCCCTGCGCATCTGCGCGGTGCCTTCGCCGTGCTGCATGCGGACGCCCGGCTTGTAGGCGGTGATCTGCGTGTACAGGCCGTCCGTCTGCTCGCCTTCGATTTCGCCGCCCAGATACACGCGGTAGGTTCCTTCGGTCAGCTCGGGCGTGGAGAAGGCAATGTACATATAGTCGTACGGAAAATCATAGGCGAAGACGGGCTTGTCGTTTTCATCGGTGACGACGACGAGCTGGTCGGTTTCCTCGGCGAATTCGAGCATCATGAACAGCTGGCCGGATGCTTCCTCGATCGGGTCATACATGTTGCCCGCACCGACGATAAGGCCGCCGTTGATGGTGGAGCCGAGATCGGAGTCGATGCCGCTGTCCTGGCTGGCGGGGTGGGCAAGATTGATGACGGTGCCGCCGTTGAAGATGATGCGGCCGTTGGAGTCGATGCCGTCGCCCTCGCCGCCGGCGAGCGGCTTTACGGAGGAGTAGACGTATCCGCCGTTGACGGTAAGCGTGCCCACGCCGTCCTCGGCGACGTTGAGCGGGTCGTCGCAGGCGCTGATGCGGAATGTGCCGCCGTTGATGGTCATGTGACCGGAGGCGACCTCGATGCCCTCGTTGTCCGCATCGACGCGCAGGCTGCCGCTGCCTTCAAAGCCCAGAGAAACCTGTGAACCGATGGCGCCGTCATATTCCAGCGCGTCATCGTCGCCGTCCGGCGCCTTGGTGTGGGAGCCGGTGATCGTGTTTTCGCTGCCGTCGGCCAGCTCGATGGTCACGCCGTACTGGCCTGCGATGCGCGCGTCACAGGCGCTTTCGATCGCGATGGCCGGCGCTGTGCGGCAGCTGATGTCCGCGCCGTCGAGAATCAGGCGGACCTTGTCCTCTTTGCCGGCGCGTACGAGGATCTGCGTATCTTCGGCCTTGCCGCTGATGCGATAGCTGCCTTCGCCTGTGATGACGACGACGCTGTTTCGGAGTCCTCTGAGATTCTCCGGCACATCCTCGTGGCTTTCACTGATCAGTTCAAGATGCACGGGAGCAGCGACGTCTGCAGAGATCGCTTCGCCGTTTACGGTGATCATTTTACCCAGCACAATGCCGGTTTCATTCTCCTGTGCGCAGGCGCTGCCAAGCAGCATCAACGCGCACAGCAGCAGGGTGAGCCGTTTTTTCATATCCTTACATACCTTTCCTTTCATAGAGTTGTTTTCCAATTATATGATAACGCGGCTTCGTGTAATGCGGTTGAAGCAATTGTGTACCGGAAGTGAAAACCGCTTGTTCTGAGTGGATGACGGTTACGCGGCGCTGTGGTATAATCAGAAAAAAGCTGTGAGAAAAGAGGAAGCGATATGATACAGCCCATTATGAAGGATCCGCTTTTTCTGGCTGTGCCCAGCGAGCGGGCGACGGCGGCGGATAAGCGGATTGCAATGGATCTGCTGGATACCCTGCGCGCCAATCTGGATGGCTGCGAGGGCATGGCGGCCAATATGATCGGCGTGCATAAGCGCATCATCGCTGTGCATACAGGCATTGCGCAGATGGCGATGATCAATCCGAAGATTGTCAAAAAGGACGGACAGTATGAAACGGAGGAGGGCTGCCTGTCCCTTGCCGGCGTGCGCAAAGCAAAGCGCTATGAGCGCATCGAGGTAGAGTATCAGGATCTGAATATGAAAAAACAGCGCCGCAGCTTTTCCGGTTTCACGGCGCAGATCATCCAGCACGAAATCGATCATTGCGACGGCATTCTGATCTGAATACAGCGGCGCCTGCATCGGCTGATGCAGGCGCCTGTGTATGTGCAGTTACAGGTTTGCCTTGATCTTCTCGATCATCTCGGCGTACTGCTCCTCGGTCAGGAAGGTCTTGCCCGGGTTCATGGCGAAGACGCCGCCATACTCGAATTCACCCTCATACTTGGGCACCAGATGGAAGTGCAGGTGGCAGCCGGTGTCGCCGTAGGCGCCGTAGTTGACCTTCTTGGGGGCAAAAGCGGCGTGAATGGCCTTGGCGGCGCGGTTCACGTCGGCGAAGTAAGCGTTGCGCTCCTCGTCGGAGATGTTCACGATCTCGCTGACGTGATCCTTATAGGCCACGATGCAGCGGCCCGGATGGCTCTGCTCCTTAAAGAGGATCAGCTGGCTGACGCTCAGATCGCAGATGAAGATGCCGAAGGCGTCCAGCAGTTCGCCCTTCATGCAGTAGCCGCAGTTGCAGTCTTTCATGGGTGGGTCCTCCCCGTTTTGTATTTTTCCTCATTATACACCATGGGTATGACGCCTGCAAGGCGGATTGTAGGCAGGCTGTATGGAAAAATGGAAAAATAACAGGGAATGATGCACGAAATTTGCAGCAATAAGGGCAGGAAATAGAGTACAGACGGCGAAAGGACGTATATTACGGTTTTTGAGCGGAAGGGGGCGGCTGTGTGAGCGAGATTCAGGGCAAGCACGTGGATTTGTCGCTGTCCAGGCCGGATATGCTCTACCGGTTTGCGCATGCGCTGGCTTCGCCTGTGCGCATCCGGATCATGCAGGCGCTGTGCGAGCGCAGCATGAATGTGGGTGAGCTTTCCGCAGTGCTGGATATTCCCATGTCCACTGCGGCGCTGGCGGTCAAGACGCTGGAGGAGGCCGGTCTGATCACCACAGAAACGCAGCCCGGCGCGCGCGGCTCAATGAAGCTGTGCTCCCGCAGGATCGACACCATGAGCGTGAAGCTGGACGCGGAGAACAAGAGCGAAGACAGCGTGCTGGACATGCACATGCAGCTGGGCGGGTATTCCAGCGCGGACGGTATCAGGCCGACCTGCGGCCTGGCCGGCGCGGAGACCCTCATAGGCGAGATGGACAATCCGTCGGTATTCTATTCGCCCAACCGCTTTGACGCGCAGCTCATCTGGTTCCGCAAGGGATCGCTGGAGTATCGTTTTTCCTGTCAGCATCTGGAACGGATGGAGATCAAATGGCTGGAGCTGTCGTTTGAGGCCTGTTCGGAGGCGCCGATGTATCGCGATCCATGGGAGAGCGATATCGCGGTTTCCATCAATGGCGTCCGCCTTGGCGTGTGGACCTGCCCGTGCGACTGCGGCGGAAGGCAGGGCAAGCTGACCCCGGACTGGTGGCCGGCACTGTGCACGCAGTTTGGCTTCCTCAAAACGTGGCGCGTGACGGACAAGGGAACCTATCTTGACGGCGTGAGAATCAGCGACGTGACGATCGCGGATCTGAAAATCGCAGCAGGCAGCTACATCGCGGTTGTCATCGGGGTTGCGCCGGATGCGCAGCATGTCGGCGGCCTCAATCTCTTCGGCCGCTCCTTTGGCGATTATCCGCAGGCACTGATTATGCGTCTGGGATACAGCATGAATGACGAAACCGTTTTCGATTCAGAAAAATTGGAATGATCATGCTGCATGGTACCGGTTTAATAAAATAATAACAAAATGCTTGACAGCATGACCCGGCGGCTGATATACTCTTTATGTCAACTTCGCTGGGTCTTTTTTGTTTGGTTTGGTGAGGATGACGAAGATAAAGTCCAGTTTTTTCATAGTGGGCCCACTATTTGTTCCAAGAGACTTGGAACAAATTGCGCCGCTCATGACATTTACTACAAGTATTCGGGAGGGCGACTGAAATGAGCACCGAAAAGATTGTCAATATTCCGCGTCCGGAGCATCCGCGTCCGGATTTTATGCGTGAAACGTTCTGCAACCTCAACGGCACCTGGCAGTTCGCCTTTGACGACAAGGATGAGGGCGTGGCTGCCGGCTGGATGAATCCGGGCTATGCGCTTCCGCTTGAGATCGTCGTTCCCTTCGCGTATCAGACCAAGGCTTCCGGCCTTGGCCCGACGGACGCCATCCATCCGGTGATCTGGTATCGCCGCAGCTTTACTGTCCCGGCTGAAATGGCGGGCAAGCGCGTGCTGCTGCGCTTTGGCGCGGTGGATTTCGCCTGCACCGTGTATGTCAACGGCCGCCAGATGGGCCAGCATAAGGGCGGCTACACGCCGTTTGCTATCGACATTACCACCGCACTCGTGGACGGCGAGAACGATCTGTGCGTGCGTGTTCAGGACGATCCGGACTGCACGCAGCCGCGCGGCAAGCAGTACTGGGCTGAGGGCCTGATGGGCTGCTGGTATACCCCGGTTTCCGGCATCTGGCAGACTGTGTATCTGGAGGCTGTGGGCGAGTACGGCGTCAAGTATGTCCATGTCACCCCGGATATCGATAACCACATGTTCACGGCCGAGATCGCGCTGGACAAGCGCCCGGTCTGCCCGCTTGATCTGGAGCTGACCGTCACCTTCGAGGGCAAGCTCAAGCGCAAGGTGCGCGTCAACTGCGAAGACCGCATCACCCGCGTGCCGGTCGATCTGATCGTCAAGGCTGATCTTGATCCGATCTACATCTGGCAGCCGGGCACGCCGTACCTCTATGACCTCAAGGTCCGCGTCCTCAAGGACGATGCCTGCGTCGATATGGTCGATACCTATTTCGGCATGCGCAAGGTCGAGGTCAAGGAAGGCCGCATCTACCTCAATAACAATCCGCTGTATCAGCGCCTGATCCTTGATCAGGGCTACTGGCCGGACAGCAACATCACCCCGCCGAGCGACGAGGCGATCAAGCTCGACCTGCAGTATACGCTGGACTTCGGCTACAACGGCGCGCGCAAGCATCAGAAGCTTGAGGATCCGCGCTACTACTACTGGGCGGACAAGATGGGCGTTCTGGTCTGGGGCGAGCTTCCCAGCCCGTACGATTTCACCGACGATACCGTCCGCAACCTTGCCGAGACCATGATGGACTTCATCGACCGCGACTTCAACCATCCGTCCATCATCACCTGGGTTCCGCTCAATGAGAGCTGGGGCGTGCGCAACATCTACACCGACAAGCGCCAGCAGTCTGCCGGCCGCATGCTCTATCACATGACCAAGGCTGCCGACGGCACCCGCCTGTGCTCCAGCAACGACGGCTGGGAGCAGGTGACCACCGACATCTGCGCGCTGCACGACTATGCGGCGGAGAAGGAAGTCATGGCGGCGCACTTTGCCGACCGCGCCGAGATCGAAAAGCACTCCTGCGACTGGCGTGCTGCCTATGCACAGACCGAAAAGCCCACCGGCAAGGAGGCCTTCATGGTCACTGAGTACGGCGGCATTGCCTTCCAGAATATCGGCATCCAGGGCGAGATGGGCGGCATGCAGACCTGGGGCTACGGCAACAAGATGAGCGATGAAGAGTCGTTCTTCGAGCGCTTCAAGGGCGTCACCGACGCGATCCGCGAGATCCCGTATTGCCAGGGCTTCTGCTACACGCAGCTGACCGACGTTATGCAGGAGATCAACGGCGTGCTCAGCCCGGAGCGCAAGCCGAAGATCGACGTCAAGCGCTTTGCTGAGTACAACACCGGCGTGAAGGCGAAGGAAGGCCCGAGCGCGCAGGAGATCGTCAACCACACCGCCTGATTGCAGGCTGATGCACTTGCAATTATACCGCGAAGAGATTGCGGTATAAAAATAAAAGGAGGGTACTCTCTATGAAGAAGACTCTGGCTCTGGTCCTGTCTCTGGTTATGCTGCTGACCGCGGCGACCGCGATGGCTGCGACCGAAATCAACTACTGGTCCGTCTTTACCGGCGGCGACGGCGCGGTCATGCAGGGCATGGTTGATGCGTTCAACGCTTCCCAAGACGAAGTCCATGTTAATCACACCCCGATGACCGCGGACGATCTCTATCAGAAGATCCCGCTGACCGTCCAGACCGGCACCGGCATCCCGGATGTCTGCGTTATCCACATCGAGCGCATCCCGAACTTCGTGAATCAGGAGCTGCTCTACTCCTATGATCTGGATCTCGTCGCCGAGGCCGGCATCAAGCAGGAGAACTACAACCAGGCCGCTTGGGTCAAGTCCACCATCGATGACGAGCAGTACGGCATCCCGCTGGACGTCCACGGCTACATCACCTACATCAACAAGGACCTGTTCGACCAGTATGGCCTGAACGAGATCCTGGCTGACGGCTACATCACCTTCGACGAGGTGAAGTGGGCTGGCGACAAGGCGAAGGAGCAGGGCTTCACCGGCAAGACCTTCGACCTGGGCTGGATGCGCGCTCAGATGCTGGGCTACTATGCTCAGCTGGCTGACGGCCACAAGCTGACCGACGACGGTATTGCCCCGGCGCTCGACAGGGAAGCCATGAAGAAGGCCATGGAGACCATGAAGGAACTCTATGAGCAGGGCTACACCACCACCAAGACCGACGACTACTCCTCCATGTTCTACGGCGGCGAACTGCTGATCTGGTCCGAGGGCATCTGGATGAAGGCCGCTGCTGTTGACGCTGGCGTGAACTTCGAGATGTATCCGGCCGTCTGCTTCACTCCGGAAACCTGCAAGGAGTGGATGTCTTCCCACAACTTCGTCCAGTTTGCTGACGAAGAGCGCACCGAGGAAGAGGACCTGGCCGTTGCCAAGTTCGTCAACTTCATGGGCGAGAATTCCCTCGTTTGGGCGAAGGACGCTGGCCAGGTTCCGGCTCACGTCTCTCTGAACGAAGTTGCTGAGTTCGCTTCCATGCCGCAGGCCTTCCTGGCTGATCCGGCGCGCGAAGACGAGCTGGCCATCTACTACTACCTGCACTGGGGTCTGTTCGACACCGCGTTCTCCCGCATTGGTTGGGACTTCGTTGACGGCACCATCGAAATCGACGCCGCTATCGATCAGGTTCTGCAGGAAGTTGCTGACGCCATCGCTGCTCAGTAATTGCAAAGCTTTCAGGGTAGGGTAAATCCTATCGCTAACTGACATGCTGTAAGGCAGGGGGAGCAATCCCCCTGCCTTATCCGGCATGATGCCAGATTCATCAGACGCGGGCGCAGCGCGCGCCCCAACGGGCCGCCCGGCTGCGTCTGTGATGATTGTCTGACATGATGCCGGGCACAACCGCAACATCAAGAGAAAAGAGGTGTCGGAATGACACGTTCCAAAATCGCGGCGTTTCTGGCGCTCGCGTTTATCGTCCTCTTCTGCTTTGCTGGTGTAACGGCGACGACGACGGTCAAGGATACGACCGTGGCTATCGAGATGGGCATGCCCAAG
>JAFWXL010000110.1 GCA_017545905.1 Clostridia bacterium
AGATTCGTTCTTGACGCACGCGTGCGACGAAGTCGCAGCTGTGCTTTTGCGCTCCGAAACCGGAGCTGTATAAGTGATCTTCTGCTCTTGGACCAATTGTTTTTCGCAAGCGAGGTTTTGATTTCTTAGTCAGCTAAAGAACCCTATTGCTTCCAAAGGCTTTTCTTGCAAAACCGTATGCGATGGGTTACAATGCTTTCAAAGGAAATGCGCATACGCCGAAGCGGATGATTCCGGACGAAACGATGCTTTCTGAAATCCGTGTGCGCGATGCATCTGATGAGGAGGAAAAACGATGGCGTATACATATCAAGTAGCCCGTGTGGAAAAGCCGGACTGGGAGAAGATTGAATCGGTGGCGCTCGTTCATCAGCCGTGGCTTGCGCCGTGCGATGTGGCGGCGAAGGCGCAGCTTTGCCACGACGGCGAGAATCTTTATGTGCGCATGGAGGCGAAGGAAAAGAATATCCGCGCGACGCTGACCGGCGCGCTGGATCAGGTTTGCAACGACAGCTGCATGGAATTCTTCTTTGCGCCGAAGAAGGACGATGCGCGCTATTTCAACTTTGAATGGAACAAGCTGTGCAATGCGTATATCGGCTTTGGCGCGGAGAGAAAGACCCGCGTCCGCCAGATCCTCAAGAATCCGCAGGAAGCATTTGCGCCCGTGAGCGCGGAGACGGGAAACGGCTGGGCCATTGAATACAGGATTCCGCTGAGCTTTATCCGCATGTATATGCCAGAAGCTGCGTTTGCGGGCGAGGCGGCGTGCAATTTCTACAAGTGCGGCGATGAGACGGAGATTCCGCATTATCTGGCGTGGGCGCCGCTTGCCAGCGGGAAGCCGGATTATCACAGGCGATGGGATTTCGGTACGCTTATATTTGAATAAGCAGACAGGATGGAAGCAACGTGAAGGTTACGAACAATAAGGGGAGCTGGCTGGGTGCATCGTTTTTTGCGCTTTGCGTGTTTATGACAGCAGCATATCTGCTGGCAGGCTATGGCGCTTATCTGGATGCAGACATGGCCAGCGAACTGGCGCTGGCCAGACAGCTTGTCTCAGAAGGGACGTTATTCTCTTCGGAATGGTACTATTCCACGGAGGTACGCCTGCTGAATACACAGCTGGTTTTTACGCCGTTGATGGCGCTTTTTGGCGGGAACTGGCAGCTGGTGCGCACGATCGGCTGTATGATTCTGCTGATTGCTTTGGCGGCATCCTGTTTATTCGCTGCCCGGATGATTGGTGCAAAGTATCCGTATGCATGGGTGTTTTCCGGATTGACGATCTGCGTAGGTTCTCCGTTATATGCGCAGAACGTAATCATTGGCGCATATTATGTGCCCCATGCGGTGCTGGCATTTGTGATGCTTGGCCTGTATGGAGGATGGCTGCAGCGGCGAAAGGCTCTGACTGCCGTGATCTTGCTGGTGCTTTCGTTTGTGATGGGCCTTTCATCGATCCGCTACCTGCTTTCGGCCATAATGCCGCTGACAGGAGCTGCGCTATGGCAGTTTGTCTTTACGGGTGAAAAAGAAGAAGACTGTCGGACGCCGGAACAGATGCAGTCGGCCGGTCTGGGGCTTGGCATTGGCGTGATGGGCGCAGCGGGATATGTGATCGGTAAAAAGCTGCTGCCGAAGCTTTTTCTCTTCAATGCGAGCTACCATGCCAGTACAGGGTATGCGAGCTTTTCACAACATGATTTAAGTGCGCAGATTCAGTCTGTGATCTATGGTCTGCTCTATGCCATGGGTTTTGAAGAGAGCGTACCGCTTTTTGGCGCACAGGGGATTCTCAATGCGCTGGTGCTGCTGGAGATTTTTGTTTCGATTCTTCTGCTGAGCCGTGCGCTCCGGCGTGAGTGTGCGCCTGCACAGAGAATGGGTATGCTCATGCTGGTGTTTGCTGCTGTGCTGTCTGCAATGAGCTTTGTTCTGCTGCGCAGCGTGTATTTTGACCGTTACTGGCTGCCGGTGCTGATGCTGGGCGCGCCAGTGCTGGCGCTATGCCTGAGTACGGAGAAAAATGTGGTTCTGCGCGCATTGGCTATGCTGCTGTTTGCGGGAACGGTGTTGATTGGCAGCGCTTCAACCATGTATTATTCGATGCGGAATCCTCAGCTTGCAGGCGAGGGGCGGTTGGATATCGTGCAGATGGCTGATGAGCTGGGGCTCTCCAAAGGCTATGCAACCTTCTGGAATGCAAATGTGATCGATGAGGCGTCCGATGGCGAAGTGAATGTGGTCGGAGTTGAATGGATCATGGAGAACAAGGAGGTTGTTGGTTTCAGACCGATGCGCTGGCTGCAGACAGAGCGTGACTTTGCGATGGACATGCCGGATGAACCGGTATTCCTGCTGGTTGGCGAATGGGAGATGGACGGCATTGAGCCGCTGTTGAAGCGGCTGCAGGCCCGGCAGATAGAAATCGGCGGCTGGATCAGGTTTTATCTGATTCCCTCTCAGAGGCTGCTTTTTGAAGTGATGCAGAGATAAAGCGGAAAACCCTTGGGTTTTCCGCTTTTATGCGGTAAAAGG
The DNA here is from genome assembly GCA_017545905.1 of Clostridia bacterium. Classification (GTDB taxonomy): domain Bacteria; phylum Bacillota; class Clostridia; order Christensenellales; family Aristaeellaceae; genus Ventricola. The sequence continues at coordinate 2,545 of JAFWXL010000110.1, forward strand.
CGTGTATTTGACAACATATATTCGCGATGCTATAATAATCAGATCAATATACCGGTTTGGATGTTCACAGGAGGAGAGCAGTATGCGGCAGAAGAAGGTGCGCTGGAGCGTCGTGATGGGCGTTTTGCTGTGCATTGCTGCGTTGGCGGCGTCCATCCTGCTGCAGAGGACAGGCTATCTGGCTTATCTGGACAGCGACATGGCTTCTGAGCTGATTCTGGCCAGACGGCAGGCCGATACCGGCAGCCTGATCCAGATGGACTGGCTTTACTCTACGGAAATCCGCATTATCCAGATGAATCTCCTCTATGCGCTTGCGTTCCATTTCACGCAGGACTACATGTGGGCACGGATCATCGGCAATACGCTGGGATTTGCACTGTGCATGCTCTCGTGCCTGCTGCTCACGCGAAGGCTGAAGCTCTCGTGGGCGAAGGGCCTGTTTACGGCAGCGATGCTGCCGGTTACGGCCAGTCTGATCTATGCCGTCAACGTGACGTTTGGCGGATATTACATCACACATATGGCATTTGCATTTACGGGCGCAGCACTGTGGCTGGACGCATGCGAAGGCGGACGTGAAAAAAAGCGGAACATGGCGGCGATTGTGCTGTTTGCAGCGCTGTGCATGCTCGAGGGTTTTCTGTCTGTGCGCTATGTGCTGTGCTTCCTTTGTCCGATGATGGCGGTTGCAGCGCTGGATGTGCTGCTGGCGCCGCAGCTTAGCCGCACGCTGCGCGATCATCATCTGCGCTTTGGCTTTGTGACAGCGGCGGGATTTGGCGCATGCCTTGCCGGCTATGCCGCAGCGGAGATGATCTGTCCGCATCTGTTTACAAGCGGCGTCGGTTCAGCCGGCTCGTTCATGTTCAATCCGATGGACGGTGAGCTGATACTTTCCACGATGGCTGCAATCTTTGCGGATATGCTCCGGCTGATCGGCTGGCGCGGCAATGCAGCACTGTTTTCGCTTTCCGGCATAGGCAATGCGTGCATCGCGGGCGTGATGGTGCTGGGTGTGATGATGACCAGACGCGTATACCGCGCGCTGGAGGATCGCGACAGTGCGTCGCGCGCGCATAAGAGAATGCTCGACTATGCGTTCGCTGTGCTGCTGGTCAATGTATTCTGCTTTGTGTTTATCAAGGGTACATATCTCAACCGGTATCTGATCCTGACGGTCGCTTTCCTGATTCCGGCAGCGGCTGTTGTGGTATCGCGTGAGCGCAGCATGCGTCTGAAGCTTGCTTTTCTGCTGCTGCTGTGTCTGATGCTGGGTACAACGTCCCTGAATTTCCTGATGGAGACCCGTGAGCAGGCGCACACGGCAAAGGCGGACCATGCGGATATGACGGATATGACGCAGCAGCTGCTGGATGAGGGCTATACCCATGGATACGGCACGTTCTGGCATGTGCGCGTGATGCAGGAACTCGCGCAGGGTAATCTTACATTCGCCGGCATAAACATGACGGAAACCGAAGAGGGCGCCGTATGCCCGATTTCATTGGAGATGATACGCTGGCTGGAAGCGGAGGACATGTCGCACATGGACGTGTGCGCGGACAAGACATTTGTTCTGCTCACGCGCGATGAGGAAAAGCTGTTGGCGCCGTGGCTCGAGATGACGGGTGCGCCGGCGATCTGCGAAAACGGCACGTATACCGCGTATGGCTTTGAGGATTCGCAGCAGGTGAACAACTGGATGATGCTTGCGCGGATGAAGCTGGAAAATGCGTCGTATGATCAGGGTGTGCTGCACATGGACAGGCATGCGCGTATGCGCATTCCCACGCATTTCCGCGAGGCTGGCAGATATGTGCTGCGCTTTGTCTGTGAGGGTGAACCGGCGCAGGAAAGCCGGGCTGCGGTTTATACGACAAAGGATTTCCATGTGACGGGCGAGACCGCAATTGTGCAGGGTGAAAACGAGCTGCATGTGACGCTTGAGCACAGTGATCAGTATTTCATGATTCTGCTGACGTCGGGCGAGGCGCAGGAAATCCGGATCCTGGATCTGCAGCTTGAACGGATACGGTAAGATGGAGATGATGATGATGAAATGGCGCAGTGAAACGATAAAGATCGTGCTTGCAGCGTTGTTTCTTGTGTTGTGTCTGGCGATGTCCGGATACTATCTGGCGGCGGGCTATGGCGCTTATCTGGACGCGGATATGTCCTCTGAGCTGGTGCTGGCGCAGCATCTGGCCGGGACGGGCAGGCTGATTTCGCCGGACTGGCTCTATTCGACGGAAGTGCGCGTACTCAATACGCAGCTGGTGTTCACGCCGCTGATGGCGCTCTTTGGCGCGGATTGGCAGCTGGTGCGCGTGATCGGCTGCCTGATTCTGCTGGCGCTGATGGCGGCTTCCTGTGTGTTCTGCGCGAGGATGATTGGCGCGCGCATGAGCTATGCGCTGGTGTTTGCGGGTATCGGTGTGCTGCCGGTTTCGGTGGTTTATGCGCAGATGATCGTCATCGGCGCGTACTATGTGCCGCATGCGATTCTGACGAATCTGATGATCGGCCTGACGGCCTGCGCGGTGAAGAAAAAGCGCTGGGGCGTGTATATGGCGCTGCTGGCAGTGCTTTCATTGGTGATGGGCGCGTCGTCCATCCGATATCTGCTGTGCGCAGCCATTCCTTCCGCTGCGGCGGGAATCTGGATGGCAGTATTTCCCCATGGGGAAAAGCTGAAGCAGGATGAAAAGCGTCTGCTGGCAGCCTCGCTTGGCAGCGCGGCGGTCAGTGTTGCAGGCTATGTGATCGGGCAGAAGCTGTTTGGCGCGCTGTACACTTATGGCGGCGCGAGATACAACGGCAGCCGCCTGATTGGGCTGATGAATGAGAATCTCTTTGATTTGCTGGATCAGGCGCTTGACGGGCTGATCAAGCTGATGGGTTTTCTGGAAGGGCGGATCATGCTCTCCGTTTCGGGTCTTCTGAGCGTGGGTGTGCTGGGGCTGCTTTCGCTCAGTGTGCTGCTGTGCATGCGCGCGGCAAAAGCGGAGGAAAGCAAAGGCTGCGCTGCGCGGCGATATGGTCTGCTGGCGCTTGTGTTTAGCGCGGCGGTGACGCTGTTTACGTTTGTCTTTGTCGACGATCTGTATCTCAACCGCTACTGGCTGCCGGTGATGACTCTGGGCGCGCCGGTGATGGCGATGTGTCTGAGCCGGGAGAGGCGCTGTGCGCTGCGCATGCTGAGCCTGGCGGCGTTTGTATGTGTGGTGCTGGGGCTTTCAGCTGTGCAGATCCGCTCGTCGATGAATAATCCGGAGATTAATGAGGCCGACTGGTACAATGCGCAGACCGTGCGCGAGAGCGGCCTGACGATGGGCTATGCGACATTCTGGAACGCGAATGTGATGACGGAGCTGACGGACGGAGAGGTTGAGGTCGTGAGTATGACGATCATCCGCAATGCGCAGGACCAAGCGTATCCGGAGATGAGCGTCTGGCTGGAGACGCAGGAAAACATACGGGAAAACCGGCCGGATGAGCCCGTTTTTCTTCTGCTGAGCGCGAATGAGGCGCTGGAGCTTGCGCCATTCCTGGATGCTTGTGCGGCGCAGAAGCGGCCGCTGGCCGGAGAATGGCTTCAGATGTATGTCGTGGAAAGCCAGCACAGGTATTTTGAAACCATCGCGTGCTTTGACCGTGGTCAGTGACAGAATGAAGAAAATCTGCCGCATCCGGGAGCATGAACGGCGCCTGATGCGTCATATATATAAGTGGCGGCCATGTAAATGATGAAGAATTGCCCAAAGGCCTTGAAATATGCTTTCGATGTGGTTTATACTACATGGAGATATACGTGAATCTGAGGAGGGCTGACCATGTTTTGTCCCCACTGCCATAACAAGATCCCGGACGGATCGAATATCTGTCCGCTGTGCTATTCCAATCTGGCGGGCTTGAAGGCGCAGAGCGCTGCGCCGAAGGCAGAGCCGCGCATGCAGGATGCGCCTGAGCGCGAGCCTGCACGCAAGAGCAGCAAGAGCGGAAAGAGCAGCAAGAAGGCCGCCTATACCAAGGGAAGCCGCGGCGGCAAGAAGAATGCAGACAAGACGCCGATGATCATCGCCTTCGGCCTGATCGTCATTCTGATTGTGATCATCGCGATGATTGTGATGTCCATGTTCGGCGCGGGCGATCCGAAGAGGCCGGCGGCGAGCAATGCGCCCGCTGTGCAGAACAGCCCTGCCGGTAATTTCGTTGTCTTCGGCGCGACGCCGACCCCGACGCCGCGCGTCGTGGTGACGCCGACTCCGGTGATCGAGGTGACGCCGACCCCGGCTCCGGCTGCGCCAGTGACCTATACCACGCTGCGCAAGGGCGACGAGGGTCCGGATGTTGTGACGCTGCAGCAGGCGCTGGCTGAACTGGGTTATCTGACCGGCGCGGCGGACGGCAACTTTGGTACCGGCACGCAGACGGCCGTCAAGAAGTTCCAGGAAGACAAGGGACTGGCTGCCGACGGCATCGCCGGCAAGATGACGCTGGAAGAGCTTTACAAGGCTTCTTCCGTGACTCCGATTCCGGAGAGCACCGTCGGTCCGGACGACATCATGAACCTGCCGGGTTGATTTGTACCTAAGAAGAGGCTGTAAAGATCGGTTCTTTACAGCCCCTTTTCGCTTCAAGCCTGTTTGATTTCCGGAGAACCGCCCTGTAAGCGCGAAGTGAAGGGCGGGTTTGACCGGCAGATCGACGTATCCATTTTCTGAGAGAAGCGCAACCTTGTTTGGAGATCATCTATTATGAAGAAACATCTTTGTATCCTGCTGATCCTTGTATGCCTGCTGCCGGCGTGCGCGCTTGCCGCGCCGCAGCTTTCCGGTGTGATTCCCGGAGACGCAACGCTTGTGAGCGGTCAGGACGGCTGGTATTTTGACTTTTATGCTTCCGAGGGCGGCACGCTGGCGATGCAGCTGCTCAGCGGCGAAACGGGCGAGGCTGTCTGTGACGTGGGCGCAATGGCTGTGGAAGCAGGCAGTGGACGCATGGCATGGAACGGCCTGCTTGCAGACGGCAGCGCCGTGCGCAGCGGCGACTATATGGCGCAGGTGCAGCTGAAAAACTTCTGGGGCGAGGAGAGCGAAAGCAGTGTGTTTTCGCTGCATGTCTTTGCCAGCGAGGCAGAGCGCAGCGCGAATACGCTGGACCTGAGCGCGCTGGTCGCTGAGGAGGCGGCGCACTGGGAGGACGAGCCGGATGCGCATCAGGCGCCTGCGGGCGGCGTGCCTGCGGCGGCAAGCTTCTGGGAGATGAACCCGGATGACTATGACCTGACCAATCCTGAGCATCAGCAGGCGATCTGGGATGTGATGATGCAGCCCATCACGGTGCTTGAGGGCGATCAGACGGAGAATATCTACATCACGAATGAGCCGGGTATCAGCCCGCGCCCGTACAAGGAGAACTGCGCGGGCGAGCTGCACGGTCAGAGCCAGGGCGTGAACGTGCTGGCGATCGAGGGCGATTACGCGCTGATCGAGGCATATACCAATGACGGCACGAAGACCGACAACAGCTACATGGAATCCATCGCGGCCAGCAGGGTGCAGGGCTATGTGAAGAAGAGCCGCCTGCAGACGAAAACGCCCAGCGACAAATATGCGCTGCTGGTGGACAAGCTGCGCCAGAAGCTCTATGTGTTTGAGGCGGGCAGAATCATCAGCTCGCTGGACGTCTCCACCGGACTCAACACGGCAAAGCAGCCTTACAATGAAACCCCGGCGGGAGAATTCCTCGTCGTCAGCTGGACGGGCGATTTTCCGGCGGGCCGCAATACGATCGGACGCTTTGCCCTGCGCATCAACGGCGGCACGCTGCTGCACGAGGTGCTTCACGATGTCGGCGCGGACGGCAAGACGAAGATCTACGACAACTACGAGCCGCAGCTGGGCTACAAGGCCAGCCATGGCTGCGTGCGTATTCCGCGCAGAAAGAATGCCGAGGGCATCAACATGCAGTGGCTCTGGGATAACCTGGAGAAGAACACAAAGGTGTTCATCTGGGAGGACAAGGGCCGCAGGATGTACGATCCGGAGCTGCCTGACCCGGCGACGCAGCTGTATCGCAATCCCAACGGCGGCAGCAACTATCATCTGGATCAGAACTGCGCGGGCGTGAAGGACAAGTTCCTGCCGCTCACGGGCGATTTCACCTATGCGGACCTGGACGGCGAATTCAAAAAGCTGACGCCCTGTGTCTACTGCGGCGCGCCGCTGAAGAAGGCGGAGCTGTACAAGCGCTACAAGGCGTCGGCGGAGCAGATCGGCGCAGAGATCACCGAAGAGGCGAAGGCCGCCTTCGGCGTGAACTGACGGATATTCATCGGATATTCATATAGAAGAAACGGCGGATGCTGCGTGAGGCGTCCGCCGTTTCTTCTGCTGAACGGGGGGATGCGGACAGCAAAGAAAATGGGCAGACATCAGACGTTTTCAAAAATGCATCGAAATGCTTTAAAGCGCTAAAGCGAATGGCTGAAAGACTTGTATACCAGTAAACAAGTCCAGAATCAAAAAGAGTTTGTTGTGCAAAATGACGAAAAACGAGGCGTATATAGGGGATAAAATGGTGAAATATTGCTTTTGTCAAAATGAGATACGCACGGAAACGTGTGCATTGAATTGTTAAATGACACGCACGGATTCGTGGATAAACATAAGGCTTGACAAATGGGTGTCAAAAGCGCGGAAAAAGCTAGATGCCGCTTGATTTTTTGAACGGATGAAGAAAAAGGCGTGCGTCAGAGAAAGTTCAAAAAATTCGAAAAAAATTTCAAAAAAGGTATTGCGTTTTTTTGAGAATTAGAATATAATGCAGAAGATGTCTGCAAAGGGGATGAAGTGGCAGATTGCTCACTGGCCGGTGAGGTAACTGTCACGGACCATGTCCGCGAATCGGACGACGGCTCAAGACCGTTATGCAGGGCAAAGAAAGCCAAGCAGTCGTACTTGAGTACGAACAAGGAGGAAAAGAAATGGCCAGCAAGAAAATCCGCATCAAGCTCTGGGCTTACGAGCACAGCCTCGTCGACCAGGCTGCCGAGCGCATCGTCGAGACCGCCCGCCGCACCGGCTCCAAGGTCTCCGGCCCGATCCCGCTTCCCACTGAGAAGGAAGTCGTGACGATCCTGCGCGCCCCGCACAAGTACAAGGATTCCCGCGAACAGTTCGAACAGCGCACCCACAAGCGCCTGATCGACGTTCAGAACCCCACCCGCGCCACTTTCGACGCGATGGAGAAGCTCGATCTGCCGGCTGGCGTTGAGATCGAGATCAAACTGTGATCAGGAGGTAAGATAAGATGAAGAAAGGTATCGTCGGCAAGAAGATCGGCATGACGCAGATCTTTACCGAGGACGGCCGCCTGATCCCGGTCACCGTTATCGAGGCAGGCCCCTGCCCGGTCGTTCAGAAGAAGACCGTGGAGAAGGACGGCTACGAGGCCATTCAGGTTGGCTTCGACGC
>JAFWXL010000111.1 GCA_017545905.1 Clostridia bacterium
CAGCGGTGAACACAAATTCCTGGCCACAGTCTCTGCAGGTCAAAGTCTTGTCCTGATACATGGGATATTCCCCTCCGAAAAAAATAGAGATCGGTATGACGCTACCGGCTGACCTGGTCTTTGACCCCACACTCGCCGTCTGGAGCGTTCGCTCATACACTGTACAAGTGCCCCACTACTGACCCTCTCAGGTAATCCTGGACGGACTTACATCTAAGCCGCACCATGCTCACCAGCGCTTTGGCTGGGTTACGTGGATCGTTTTGCCTGCGACTGGCATCGACTTTCAACCACAGACCCGGTAGATTCATCCGTGCATCATTATAAGCGCAATGGAAAGAAATTGCAAGCTCTTTTACAAGGAATTTAACATTTTTCCCTGATCTTTCCACACTATTTTCAGCGTTTTTCTCTATTTGCGGAGAATTTCGCCCGCCGCAAACGGGTCCCGCGGCTCATCCGCAGCGCGTGCCGCGCGTGCCGCTGTAAACACGCCCACGCCCGCCGCACCCGCTGCTAGCAGAGCCCGGGCGGCTTCCCTGAGCGTCGCGCCGGTGGTGCACACATCGTCCACAAGCAGCACCCGTTTCCCACTGACCGCTTCACTGGCCGCCATGCAGCCCACCAGATTCTTCTCTCTTTCCCTGCCTGTCAATCCCGTCTGCGGCCTGCGCACATCCACACGCACCAGCGCCTCCGTCACCTGCATGCCCAGCGTATTGCCGATATGCCGCGCCAGTACGGACGACTGATTGAACCCTCTTTTCCGCTCGCGCCCTTTATCCGTAGGCACGGGTACGATGATTTCCTCCTCATCAGAGGGCAGGAAAACCATCTGCTGCGCCAGCGCAAGCGCAGCTCTTCGCACGCTCTCATATTTCAGCCTGCGGATCAGCATTCTGGCCTGCCCTTCATAGACAAACGCCGCATGGATATAGCGGATCCCATGCGGCACAGGCAGCACGCCCTGCTTTTCCAGCTCCTCCTGCCTGCGGGCAAGCGCATCCAGCGCGCGCAGACAGCCGCCGCACACGCCGTTTTTTGCGTCGCTGCCCAGCGCATGATCGCAGCACAGGCACACCACGTCCTGCGGAAAGAGCAGATCGTCAAGCCATGCGCTGATATGCGAAAGCAGCCTGCATGCATGCTTTTTCACAGATTCATCAGCTCCGTCAGCCGCCAGCACAGCGCGCTGTAGCGTTTTCTTGTGTTTACATTGGCAATCATCTGATCAATCGCCGCCTCGCGCCCCACGATCATAACCATCCTGCGCGCGCGCGTCACCGCCGTATAGAGCAGATTTCTTGTCAGCAGCATCGGCGGACCGCCAACGGCCGGCATCACCACGACGGGGAATTCGCTTCCCTGACTCTTGTGCACGGAGATGCAGTATGCCAGCTCCAGATCGTCAATATCTCCGCCCTCGTAGGTCGCAATGCGTTCGTCGTCAAACTGTACCTCGACTGTGCGTTCCTGCGGATCAATTTCCGTCACAAAACCGATATCGCCATTGAAGACGCCCTGCCCCTCTTCCCAGGAAAACACGCCCTCTTTCTTCCATTTAAGCTGATAATTGTTTCGCGTCTGCATGACCTTGTCGCCCTCGCGGAAGGTCGTATCGCCGCGCACGCGCTCCTGCTTGTGGCTGGCCGCCGGATTGAACTGCGACTGCAGCATCTGATTGAGCATCCATACGCCGCACTCGCCCTTTTTTGTGGGCGAGAGCACCTGCATCTGCCTGACAGGATCCAGATTCAGGAATTTCGGCAGGCGCTCAGCGCACAGCCCGACGATCTTCTTCGCCGCATCCGCGGGTGAAGATGCACGCTCGAAGAAGAAGTCGCTGCCCTTGGCATTGAGTCTCGGCGCCTCGCCGCGGTTGATGCGGTGGGCGTTATAGACGATCATGCTCTTTTCATCCTGACGGAAGATCTCCGTCAGTTCAACGGCTGGAATCGCTTTGCTGTCCAGAATATCGCGCAGCACATTGCCCGCGCCGACGCTGGGCAGCTGATCACTGTCGCCGACCATGATCAGCCGCATACCGGGCACCAGAGCACGCAGGACGCTGCGCATCAGGAAGATATCGACCATGGACATCTCATCGATGATCAGCGTATCCATCTCCAGCGGGTTATCCTGCGTGCGGGCAAAGTCTCCTTCCTCGCCGCCGTATTCCAGCAGGCGATGCAGCGTTTTGGCCTCCATGCCGCAGGCCTCGCTCATACGCTTGGCAGCGCGGCCCGTCGGCGCGGCCAGCGCAATCTCACCGCTGACGCTCAGCAGCCTTATGATGCACTTGATGATCGTCGTCTTGCCCGTGCCCGGGCCGCCTGTGATCACGGTCATGCCGCTGGAAACAGCTGTTTCAATTGCCCTGCGCTGCTGCGGATGGAAGGTCACACCCTCCATGCGCTCCAGCTCGTCAATCTGCGCGGACAGATCCGTCGCCATGCTCGAAGGCATCGCGTCGATCATCTCGCGCAATCTGCGCGCAACGTCCACCTCCGCATGATAGGTCTGCGGCAGATACACGGCGACAATATCCTCGCCTTCGCCCGGCAGCATCTGCGCGATGAGCCTGCGCGAGAGAATCATGGAATCGATGGTATGCTCGATGATCTCCGGCTCGATGCCCAGCAGCTGCTGCGCATGACCGGAAAGCACCTCGCGCGGCAGGTAGCAATGCCCGGTGCTGCCGGTCGCCTCCTGCAGCGTATGCCTGACGCCGGCACTGAGGCGGTGCTCGCTGTCGGGCTCAATGCCCAGCGACGCGGCGATCCTGTCCGCCGTCTTGAAGCCGACGCCCTCAATATCCTCCACCAGCCTGTAGGGATTCTGGCGGATGACCTGCTTGACATTCTCGCCGTACTGCTTGAAGATCTTGACCGCGAGATTCGGCGTGACGCCGTAGCTCTGCAGAAAGACCATGGCCTCTCGCTGCTGCGCCTGCTCGGCATAGCTCTCCATGATCATCTTTGCGCGCTTGGGACCGATGCCGGGCACATCAAGCAGCCGCTCCGGATCTGAATAGAGCACGTCCAGCGTTTCCTCGCCAAAGGCCTTGATGAGCACCTTTGCCGTCGCCGGACCGATGCCCCGGATCATGCCGCTGGAGAGGTATTTTTCGATGCCGGAAAGCGTGGTCGGCTTTTCAATCTCACATCGTGAGACCTTGATCTGCTTGCCGTAGATGGGATGCTCGACCCAGTCGCCGATGATCTTCAGCTTTTCGCCCGGCGCAACGGGCGGCATGATGCCCACGGCAGAAACGCGTGTTTTGCCGGACTTGACCACGAGCACGGTATAGCCGTTGTCGTCGTTGCGGAAGACTGTTTCGTCCGCATAGACCTCGATTTCGTCCATGTGGGCACCTCCTTTGTAATGAAATCATCGCTAAACATGCGCGAAGCGAAGAAGGGAGTCTGAGGGTTCGGCTTTGCCGAACTAGGGCAGGAGTGAATGACAGCCCAGTGGGCTGTCAGAGCTGCCCTGACCGACGAGCGTCGAGCGAGGAGAAAGAAATCCCTCAGGCAGGTTTGGGACCGGAGCCTGCCGCGCCCAGTGGGCAAAACAGGCAGGCGGAGCGTCGGAAACGGCAAGGAGCGCTTGCGCGACTATGCCGGCTTCCCGGATCGGCAGCCCAGCGTCCCCTTTGGCACTTCGCGCATGGGTTACGTTGGGGATTTCATCCCCAAACCCCTGACAAGGGACTTCGCCCCTTGACCCCATGTTCGCTTCGCGCCGGTTTTAAGCTCTGTTTCTTACCGGACCCCTGAGCATATCGCCCTTTTCCAGCTTATCGCCGCAGGGAATGCGCACCAGCGTATTCGGCACATTGACAACGCCCACATGCTCGCCCGTCGCATCCAGCACGATATCTTCCACAATCAGCTTTTCGCTGCCCTTGGGCGTCACCGTCTCCAGCGCGTCGCCCACAAAGAACCTGTTCTTCATCTCCACCAGCGCTTCGCCGCCGGAGACGTCCGCCACGTAGCCCATATACTCGGCTTCCTGCTGCGTACCGACAGCCTCGCCGCATACCTGCGGCTGGCCGAAGTAGAAGCCCGTATCGTACACCCTGTGGCTGATCTTATCCAGCTCTGCGCGCAGCTGCCTGCGCAGCGCTTCGTTTTCCAGATACGCTTTCGGATCTGCCGCATACGCATCCATCGCCCGGCGGTACGCGCCCACGACCGTGCCGATGTAGAGCTCGTTTTTCATCCTTCCCTCGATCTTGAAGCTGCCTACGCCGCTGTTCATCAGCCGCGGCAGATGCTCCATCATGCACATATCCCGGCTGGAGAGGATGGCCGTGCCGCGCGCATCCTCCTCGATGGGCATCGGCTCGTCCGGCCTTGTGCGTTCGGTGAGCGTGTATGTCCACCGGCAAGGCTGAGAGCAGGCGCCGCGGTTGGCGCTGCGCCCATTGAGAAAGCTGGAGAGCATGCAGCGCCCGGAATGGGACATGCACACCGCACCATGGATAAACGTCTCCAGCTCCATCTCGCCGCCGACCTCGCGCACCATCGCCTCGATCTGGTCAAACGTCATCTCCCGGGCAAGCACAACGCATTTTGCGCCCAGCGCGCGGTATACACGCGCCGTTTCGCTGTTGGTCACGTTCGCCTGTGTGCTCACGTGGATATCCAGCCCCGGAACCTCGCGCGCAATCCGCGCAATCGCGCCCGGATCAGACACGATCGCCGCATCCACGCCGATTTCATGCGCCATTTTTGCCATGGAAATCATGCCGGGCAGGTCGCCGTCAAAGGCAAAGATGTTGAGCGTCAGATTGACCTTTGCGCCCGCGGCATGCGCCAGACGCACCGCCTCAGCCAGCTGCGCTTCGTTAAAATTATTCGCCTGCGCACGCAGGCCGTATTGCTTCGCCCCACAATAAACGGCGTCTGCGCCAAAGCGCAGCGCCGTCAAAAAGGGCCTCATGCTGCCCGCCGGAGCGAGCAGCGTCGGCATATTCTTCATGATGATTCCTCTTGATTCTTCACTGACTCAGCCCGCGGCTTCTGTCATATTCCTCCCACAGCGGGCGGTACATCGCCACGGCGGCGTCATGCTCCTTCTGCGTTTTGGAGAAATACAGCTCGCCGGAATCCGGATCCTTCGAGCAGAAGTATAGATACTTCTGCGCCACGTACTGCTCGTCCGGATAGAGCGCGGCAATGACCGCATCCATTGACGGATTGCAGATCGGACCGACCGGCAGACCCTTGCGCTGATAGGTATTGTACGGGGAGCTCACATCCAGATCGGAAGCGGAGAGCACCATTTTCTGCGAACCGGATACGTATTTGACCGTCACGTCCGAGCCGAGCGTCATGCCTTTTTTCAGGCGGTTGTGGAATACCGCGCTGACCTTGGCAAAATCCGCCTTCTTCGCTTCCTTCTCGATCATGGAGGCCAGCGTGAATACCTCGTCCATCGTCATACCAAGCGCCTGCGCGCGTTCGTCATAGCTGATCGAATACGCCGCCTCGGTCTGCGAGAGCAGGCGCTTGATGATCGTATCCGCACTGGAACTGGTGTATATCTCATAGGTATTGGGCGAAAGATATCCCTCCAGCGCATACAGGCGCTCGTCGGCATCCGCCTTCTTGAGCATCTCCTCGATGAAGTAGTATCCGCTGTAGCTTTCACCCGTGCGGCAGGCGGAAAGGAATTCCTCCTCGGTCTTGAGGATATCCTGCTGGACCAGATAGGCCGCCACATCCTCCACCGTCCAGCCAGGGATAATCGTGATATTCATGGTCAGCGGCTTTCCGTCGCCTGCGATGAGCCGATCCAGAATCTGCGTGGCGGACATCGAGCGGCTCAGCTCGTAATCGCCGCTCTGGATCTTCTGACCCATGCCCATCAGGTCGGCCATATACTTGAAGACCGAGCGATTGTGAATCAGCCCCGCCTCTTCCAGCCGTCTGGAAACGCTGGAAAGAGAGCTGCCCGACGGGACCTCGAATTCCACCAGACCGGCGTCGCCCGCATCCACAGGCGCAAAGAACATCCGGTCGATCTGCTGATAACCCGTATACACCAGTCCGCAGACGATGACAAACGACGCCAGAAACACGAGCGCCGGGCGGATGATGCGCCAGAGCCAGTCGTACCAGAAAAAGCCATAGCGGCGGCGCTCATGGAGTTCGCGCTCCGTCAGCCGTCCGCTGCGCTTCTTTTTCTTCGCCAAATCCGTGTTCCTCCCGTTATGCGTTATCCGGCAGATCAAACTTGACGCCGGCCGCCTCGGTGAGGATCTTGAACACGTCCGCCAGCGTCTTTTGCATCTGCATCTCAGCCATGAGGTAGGCCTGAACGTCGCTGTTCATGTACAGCAGGGACGCCAGCTGCTGAAAGCGCTGCATATCCTCGCTGGGCATCTGGCCGGCCGCGCCGACCATGCTCATCTGCAGCTTGACCTGCAGGCGCTTGTATTCGTCCAGCAGCACACGGTTGGTATTGTCTGCGTAAGCGCGGTCATGCAGCTCGCGCAGACGCACGCATTCGTCGCTCATACGGATTTCCGATGCGAGACGGTGCGCGGTATCATAAATGTTCATATTAATCAAGACCTTCTTTGATTCAAATTGCTGTGCAGCGACCTTAAGTCTCCATGATGATCGGCAGGATCATCGGATTGCGCTTGATCTGCGCGAGCAGATAGGCGTGCATCTCGTCCTTGATACCGTTTTTAATGCTCGTCCAGTCGCTCTGCTCGATGCGGTCATAGCGTGCAAGCACGCCCATGGCGACGCCGCGTGCGCCGGAGATAAGCTCCTCGTTCTCACGCACATACACAAATCCGCGGGAAATCAGCTCCGGTCCGGAAACCAGCTGACCCGTCTCCCGGGAAACGCCCACAACCACGATGATCAGACCGTCCTGAGAGAGGTGCTTGCGGTCGCGCAGCACCACGTTGCCCACGTCGCCCACGCCAAGGCCGTCGATCATCACTGAGCCTGTCGGAATCGGGCCGGTGATGCTCGCCTCATCCTCGGACAGCTCAAGCGCCTGGCCGAGCTCAAGGATGATCGCGTTGTCCTGCGGCATGCCCATGGACGTAGCGATTGCGGCATGGCGCTGCAGCATTCTGTATTCGCCATGCACGGGAATGAAATACTTCGGGCGCACAAGCGCCTGAATGAGCTTGAGCTCCTCCTGACAGGCGTGACCGGAGACATGCACGTCCGCGATGCGGTTGTACACGACGTTCGCGCCAATGCGGTAGAGCTGATCGATGATGCGCGAGACCATGATCTCATTGCCCGGAATCGGGGACGCAGAGATGATGACCATATCGCCCTCGCGGATCTGCAGCTTGCGGTGCTCGCTGTTGGCCATGCGGGTCAGGCCGCTCATCGGCTCGCCCTGGCTGCCCGTGGTCAGCACGACGATCTCATGATCCTCGTAGCAGTCCAGATCGCTGACGTCTGCATACACCTCGGGCGGAATCTTGAGCTCGCCGATCTCCATCGCCAGCTTTGTGACATTGACCATAGAGCGGCCGACAAAGCAGATCTTGCGGCCGAAGAGCACACACAGATCGACCACCTGCTGAATACGGTGGAGATTGGAGGCAAACATCGCGATGATGATGCGCTTTTTGGCGTCCTTGAACAGACCATGGAATGTCTCGGCGATCTTCTTTTCGCTCATCGTATAGCCGGGACGCTCAACATTCGTCGAATCGGCCATCAGCGCAAGCACGCCCCTGTTGCCCCACTCGGCCATCATGCCAAGATCGGTCACCTCGCCGTCGATGGGCGTATAGTCGATCTTGAAATCGCCCGTCACGATCACCGTGCCGGCGGGGCAGGTAATCGCCATGGCCACAGCGCCCGCGATGGAGTGGCTGACCTTCATGAACTGCACAGAGAATGCGCCGATTTTCACGGTATCCCTGGGCTTGATCACGTTGAGGTGGATGCCGGAGATATTATGCTCCGTCAGCTTGCCGCGTATGAGCGCGCAGGTCAGCTTCGTGCCATAGGCCGGCGCAGGCACACGCGTGAACACATACGGCACCGCGCCGATGTGATCCTCATGTCCGTGCGTAAACAGATACGCACGCACTCGTTCACGGTTGTTCGTCAGATAGGTTATGTCGGGAATCACCAGATCAATGCCCAGCATATCCTGCCTGGGGAAAATGGAGCCGCAGTCGACCACGATCACGTCGTCTTCGTACTCAAACGCGGTCATATTCTTGCCGATCTCGCCAATTCCGCCCAGCGGGATGATTCTCAACTTCGCCATGTCTTTCCGCCCTCCTCTCAGCTGTATTTGACTTGAAGAAAACTTTATCATTCAAAAGACATCTGCATAACGTGCCAGATGCTTTGACAGACACAGAAACGATGCACCCTATGATAGCATTATATTCAGATTGATTATAGCACAGTTCATTTGCCAATAAAAGAGAAACCTATTCATACGCGCTGTATTTTTAAAAAATGTTTGGTTTTTCAGGCGAGTCAGCCCACGAAAAAGGATCGTTTGTCATATCTAATCAGCTTTCCTGTTCCCATGCAGATCAAAAACGGGCGTCCGCAGAAATGCGGACGCCCGACAAGCATGTATGCGCTTTTTATGAATGCTTTTTGTGTGTCTTTCCGCTTTACAGGTGGCGGCTGATCATCGCCGCCACATCGGCTCTGCCGCGCGCGCCGACCGCCTGCTCAACCACCTTGCCGCCCTTGAGCACGATCAGTGTGGGAATGCTCATCACACCGAAGCGCTGGGCAAGACCGGGTTCCTCGTCTACGTCGACCTTGCCGACCACGGCGCGGCCCTCGAACTCACAGGCAACCTCTTCGATCACCGGCGCAATCATGCGGCACGGACCACACCACGTCGCCCAGAAATCCACGAGCACGGGCTGAGCGCCCGCAATCGCCTGCTCAAAGGTTTCACTCGTAAAATGCACTGCCATGTTAAAACCTCCCTGCCTGTCAGTCAGCTTCGGGCTTGCGCACGGAGACGATCTTATGCTCCCAGCGCCCCTTGGAAAGAATCGGATCCAGTATACGCATGATCACATAGGCCAGCGCCGTGCCAGCCACAGCGACAAGCGCCATCAGCGGCTCGGAAAGCTGAAGCGCGTATGCGCTCAGCAGACCGATCATAAAGCCCGCAAACGGAATCATGTATGCCGTCGCAGATGCCGCCATCACATGAGATTCATCCATCTCCACGACGATCTCGTCGCCCACGTCAGCCTTGCCCCTGATCGTAATGGTATGCTTGGCACAGTTTGTGCTGCCCATATGGCAGGCATGGCAATCGCCGCAGGCTTCGTGGCGCTCAAACACAACGGTGATCATCTCACCGTTTACTTCCTTGACAATTCCCTTATTGGTCATGCTCTGCTCCTTATGAAGTAAGATACGCGTTTGGTCAGCAGATTACTCGTAAATCTTCTCGAATCTGGTATAGCCTTCGTTTTCCAGCAGGCCGATCTGATGCTTCATGTTTTTGGCCATGGGCATCACGGTGACGATCGTGCCGTCCTCGCGCAGCTTTCTGGCGGTGGCGAAGACCTCGGCCTTGCGCGCCAGAGAAACACGGTTGCCGATCAGATAGGCGGTGGAACCCTCCGGCAGCCTGTTGGCATCCTTCATGTGATCCTTGAGGATGGTGACGATGCGCTCAAAGCCGATGGAAAAGCCGCTGGCCGCAACGTCCTGACCGGAGAATTTGCCGATCATCTTGTCATAGCGGCCGCCGCCGGCGATGGAGAAGTTGTAGCCGTCCATGGTGATCTCGAAGATCGGGCCCGTGTAATAGCCCATGCCGCGAACGAGGGTCGGATCAAAGATGATCTTCACGCCGGCAGCCAATACCGGCGCAACGCTTTCGATGATGTCGGACAGGTTCTGCTTCACGGCTGCGGGCAGGAACGCCTCGTCGATATCCCTGCAGAACTCCTCGATGCTGATTCCCTCCTTCACCGCGCGGTAAACGGAGAGATACTTTTCCACAATCTCCTGCGCGTAGCCGTTTTCCAGCATCTCCTTCTCGATGCCTTCCAGACCGATCTTGTCAAACTTATCCAGGCTGATGAGCACGGAGCCGACGTCTTCCTCGGCAAAGCCTGCGCACAGCGCAACGGCGCTGAGCATGCGGCGGTCGTTGACGTGGATGGTGAAGCCCTCGACGTCGATCTCGGCAAAAATCTGGCTGAGCATGGACGCGGTCGCCGTGATCAGCTCGATCTCGGCAAGGTTGCTCTCATCGCCCAGAATATCGATATCGCACTGGGTGAACTGGCGGAAGCGGCCCTTCTGCGGATTATCCGCGCGATAGACGTTGCCCATCTGCAGCGCCTTGAACGGGCTTGGCAGCTTTTCCTTGTTGCAGGCATAGTAGCGCGCCAGCGGCACAGTCAGATCATAGCGCAAGCCGTTGTCGGCAAACTCGCCGGTACCCTTGTCAATGGCGCGCTGCAGGTCCGCACCGCGCTTCATGACCTTGAAGATCAGCTTCTCATTGTCACCGCCCTGCTTGCTGGTCAGGTTTTCGATGTGCTCAACAACCGGCGTCTCAATCTGCATAAAGCCATACTGGCCGTAGCTCTTTTTGATCATGGAGAGCACATGCTCGCGCATGCGCATATCGGAGGGAAGCATATCGCACATGCCCTTGACGGGCGTCTTGATGAACTTCATAAAGAATCTTCCTTTCAGTAGATAAACCTTCCCCTCAGGGGAAGGTGGATCGCTGCAGGCGAGACGGATGAGGTCTCGCCCGCAGGCGACAAAGCCTAATCTAATTTAATTCTCGCTTATTCCTGGTTTTCCTGCATGCGCCGCCATTCCTCACGGGAAATGAGCACAGTACGCGGCTTTGTCGGTCCGTCCGCCTCGCCGACAATGCCTCGAAGCGTCATCTCGTCAACCATACGGCCCGCGCGTGCATAGCCCACGCGCAGCCTGCGCTGGAGCATGCTGATGGATACCTGTCCGCTTTCCACGGCCAGTTCGATGGCCTTGGCGAGCATCTCGTCCACCGGCTCGCCGCCCTGCGGCGCATCGCCGGAGGCTGTCTTGTCTTCCTCAGCGGCAGCATTCATCTGCTCAAGCACGTCCTCATCGTATTCCGCCGTGTGCTTGCCGCGCACAAAGTCGACAATGCGCTGCACTTCGTCGTCGGAGACAAAGCAGCCCTGCACACGGGTCGGCTTGCCTGCGCCCTGCGGCGCATAGAGCATATCACCCTTGCCCAGCAGCTTTTCCGCGCCGCCGCTGTCCAGAATCGTGCGGCTGTCAATCTGGCTGGAAACCGCGAACGCGACGCGGCTGGGTATGTTCGCCTTGATGACGCCAGTGATGACATTGACCGACGGGCGCTGGGTCGCAATGACCAGATGGATGCCCGCAGCACGCGCCAGCTGCGCCAGACGGCAGATGGATTCCTCCACCTCGCCGGGGGCGACCATCATCAGGTCGGCCAGCTCGTCGATGATGACGATGATCTTGCTCATCGGCTCCTCGTCCGGGCCGATGGCGTCGTTGTAGCCCTTGATGTTGCGCACGCCCATCGTCTCAAAGCGCTTGTAGCGGTGCTCCATCTCCACCACAGCCCACGACAGCGCTGCAGAGGCCTTCTTCGGATCGGTGACGACCGGCACAAGCAGGTGCGGAATGCCGTTGTACATCGACAATTCAACAACCTTCGGGTCAATCAGGATCAGCCTGACCTCCTTGGGCGAAGCGCGGTAGATGATGGAATTGATGATGGTGTTAATGCACACGGATTTGCCCGAGCCCGTCGCGCCCGCGATGAGCACGTGCGGCATCTTCGCCATATCCGCCACAACCGGCGCACCGGAAATGCTCTTGCCCAGCGCAACCGCCGTCGGGGATTTCTCGCGCATCATCTCCGTGCTCTCCAGCACGTCGCGCAGGGAAACCATCTCGATCTTCTCATTGGGGATCTCAATGCCCACCGCCGGCTTGCCGGGGATCGGCGCTTCGATGCGCACGCCGTCAGAGGCCATGTTCAGCGCGATATCGTCCACCAGATTGACGATGCGCGATACCTTCACGCCCGGCGCGGGCTGCAGCTCGTAGCGCGTGATCGCCGGGCCGTGGGTGACATGCGTCAGCTTGGCCTGCACACCGAAGCTCTCCAGCGTGGAAAGCAGCTTTGCAGCGCCCGCCTGAATCTTTGCGTTCATATTCGGGTCCTGCGTGCTGTTCGTCTTGTTGAGCAGATCGATGGGCGGATAAACATACTCCGGCCCTTCAACCTTCGGCGCCTCGTGCGTCTCCCGGCGCGGCACAACCATAGGCGTACCGTCGAGCCTGTTTTCGCGCAGCTGCACGATCGGCTGATCGCGGACCGCCGCCTCCTGCGCAGCCAGCACGTTCTGCCCCCTGGGCACGTCGCGGTTGGCTGCAGCCTGCGCCGCGGCAATAGAGCGCGAGAGCGGCGTGGAGCCCGCGCCCGCATCGCCGGTGATGACGTTTGCATCCTCCCTCGCCGCGCGGCGGAGCGACGGCTTGTAAGGCGTCAGCTCCGGCTCTTCGTCTTCCTCAGATTCGAATCCGCCGGACGTCTGTTCATCCTGCGCACAGCCGTCTTCCGGCTGCTGATAGTGCTCAATGATCATTTCCGGATGCTCTTTCCAGAAAGGAGCGCCGTCTTCATCCTCCTGCGCATCGTCTTCAGCCGCCGGCTGCGCATCATAGCCGCTGCAGATCTGCGGTTCATCGTCCGTCTCAGGCGCAAAGGATTCCCGCTGAAAAGAAAAGGCTTCCTCCTGCGGCGGAAAGGCTTCCCGCTGCGGCTCATCAAATGCCTCGGCTTCAGGCTCCTCCTGCACGCCGCGCGCCTGCGCGCTGTTCATGCCGTAGAGGAACGCATTTTCCGCTTCTTCAATGGTGAACGAAGGACGCACCGTCCTGGCGCCGCTTTCCACGCGGTTTTCGATGCTCTCGCGCGTGAATTCGTCATCCCGCTCGATATACAGCGGCATCTCCGTACGAACGCCCGTGCGTTTGCGCGACGCCCGGGGTTGGGCAGGCAGTTCCGTCTGAAGCGGCGGCAGGTATTCCACTTCGTCCTCCACGGCGGACATCTGTACCGGAGCGGGCGCGGCCTTGCGCTTGCGCGCAGGCTTTTTCACTTCCT
This sequence comes from Clostridia bacterium, assembly GCA_017545905.1. Classification (GTDB taxonomy): domain Bacteria; phylum Bacillota; class Clostridia; order Christensenellales; family Aristaeellaceae; genus Ventricola. Next base: position 13,147 of record JAFWXL010000111.1, read on the forward strand.
GTGCAGCCTCCTGCCTGGCAAGCGCCGCAGCGCGCTCCGCCTCCAGCGCCTCCTGTGCTTCCTGTCTGAGGCGCGCCTGTCTCTCGCCCTCCTGCTTTTCGCGCTCCATGCGCCGCTGCTCACGCGCAGCTGCCTGCTCTGCCTCTTTGCGCAGCGCCTCTTCCTCGCGGCTGACGCGCAGGGCTTCACGCTCTTCCCTGTGCTCGCTGTGCGCCGCGCGCAGGTCGTCAAGCAGCTCACTCAGATACATGCCCACGCCCGTAAAGCTTACACCGGTGAGCACCATCAGCACAATCGTGCAGGCAAAAATCAGTACGATCACCGCGCCCCACACATCCAGCGCGCAAAACAGCGGCCACGCCAGCAGCGCGCCGATCATGCCGCCGCCCCTGCAGGTTAGCGCCGCATTCCTGTACGAGCGCGCAAGGAACGTCAGGTATGTCGCCGGCTGTCCGTCGGCGAAAATTGCCGAGGTCACCGCAGCGATTTCAAAGAGCTGCAGCATCGTCTCTGCAAACACAAACAGCAGCGCGCCGCAGATCATCGTCTTCAGACTCAGCCGTCCGCTTTTGAAAAACACCAGCGTCACACCCACCCAGCACAAAACCACCGGCAGCAGCAGGCACAGCGTGCCGCCCAGGCCGCGGGTGATCATCGTCGCGCCGTTTAGCAGGCCGCCCGCCGAAGGAATGAACTGGCTGATGAGCGCAAGCAGTCCGATGCACAGCACGACAATGCCCGCCACGCCGCGGGGATCCGTGCCCGTATTGCGGCTGCGGCTTGCTCTGCCGCGCTTTCCGCTCACCTTTCTTTTTGTCTTCGCGCCCTTGGGCGCAGCCTTTTTGGCCATGTCTACCTCCCCGGAATCCTCACAAGAACCCTATCGTTACGGGATACCCCCGATACACATAAATAATCTGCCTGAGCATACTCAGACAGATTATTATATCATATTTCCGATTTTCCGTAAAGGCCTCCCGGCATCGCATCGTGCAGGATCACGCACGAGAGCAGGTCGTCCCCGTCGAAATGCAGCTGCAGCACCCTGCCGGAAACCTCATAAAACAGGCTCTTTCCCGGCACAAGCATCGCGTCAAACGCCGCCGCTTCGCTGTAGGTTGTTTCCCTTGCAGGCTCGGAAAACAACGCAATTGCCTCCGCTTGCGTCGTCTTCCCCGTGGTCAGAAGGCCGCCCATGCTGATGCGCGCAGCCCTGATGGCCGATATGGGCGTGTCGTCCTCATCCGTTTCGGCATATTTGGGAATCTCCACCGCAAAGCCGCGCTCGCGCTCCAGCGGAAACACCAGCGCATCGGTTGTGTAATCCGGATCTGCCAGCGGATACCACTGCGCAGCATTACCCAGCAGCTCGCCCAGCTCCAGCGCGAGCATCGGATCAATTCCGCCGCTCATGCACTGCGCCTCGATCGCCGAAAGATTGTTGGGCGCATCCGTGCGGGCAAGCGCATACACCGGGCTTTCAGCGCCGATATAATCCGCCAGCTCATACCAGTAAAACGTCACGCTGCCGCTCATGCCGTCAAAATAGCGGTACCTGTCCTGCGGCCAGTAGACCGTCAGGCCTCTTTCATTCACAGCGTAATTGTCCTGCGGCATCGGCAGCAGATCGGCATATTCCATATAGTCGCTCATGGAGCCAAGCACGTCGTCCGCGATGATGCGCTCCATCTGCGCCAGTGCGCCGTCATAATCCGCAAACAGCTGCTCCATGGTGATCTCATCGCCGGTTTCAAGATTCACCGTAAGCCCCGCCGCCATGCAGCCCTCTGTGCCGTCCGCCTGCTCGCCCTGCCAGACAAGCGCCATCGACGCGGTCTTTCCGTCCTGCCAGATGCTGCCCGTCTGGCGTACGCTGCCGCGGTTCATGGCGGTAATCGCCTTCATCTGCCCGAAGCGCTCTTCGATTTTCGCCGTCACCGCCATCTGCACAGCGTCCGGCTGCGTCTGTTTTCCGGGCGTGATCTGCACAGCGTCCGCCTCAGCAGAAAACAGCATAAGCGTGCTCGCACTCGGTTCATCTCTAATCTCGGTCATCCCGATCTGCAGCGCACAGGCACACACCGGCGTCAGCAGCGCAAGCAGCACAAGAAAAACGGCCAAAGCAACTCTTCTCATGACATTCACCTCTTCACTCACCTCATTGGAAAGCATTGTACACGCAAGTATATATGCCTGTAAAGCAAAACATGATTCGCCTATCAGACGAATCATGCGCGTATTTTCTTCCCGGCCTGCTAAAAAATCATCGGCTGCAGCTGCCGCCCTTCCAATGCCGCCTGTGCTGCCGGCAGAATCCTGTTGAAATCCGCCACGCAGCTGGTCGGTTTGCCCCTGTGATCATCCTGTTCAAAGGGCACAAAGTACATCCCGTGTCTGCTCATGAGCGTGCCGATGGCCGGTGCAGACAGCGACAACGCATCATTGGTCGATACGGCGATAAGCACCGGCCCGCCGTTTCGCCTGTGGCTCTTGACGGCAAGCGTCGGCGCGGTATCGTATATGCCGCCGGCGAGCTTGCCCAGCGTATTGCCCGTGCAGGGCGCGATGATCAGCAGGTCAAGCAGCTTCTTCGGCCCGATCGGTTCCGCCTGCGCGATGGTGTGGATCACCTTCTGCCCGGTGATCTCCTCTGCCATGGCAATCCAGTCCGCCGCCGCTCCAAAGCGCGTATCCGTCGCATAAGCATTCTGCGACATGATCGGCGTGACCCGGTATCCCTTGTCAGCAAGCAGCTTCATCTGCAGAAAAACCGCTTTGAATGTGCAGAAAGATCCCGTCATCGCAAATCCGATGCGCGTTTCAGCCATTGACTCCGTCTCCTTCCATGCCAGTTTCCGTTATGGCGCGCTCAAGCGCAGCAAACAGCGCCGCGCCCGCATTCATCGGCGCATACCGCCCCGGCAGACCGCTTTCGACCGCAACATTGATGCCCATATGCCTCGCCATTTCCACATTCATGCCATAGGGCGGGCTGGCCAGTTCGATCACCAGTGCCACCCGGGAAATCCTGTCCAGCGCCGTTTTGCCCAGCACATGCGCAGGAACGGTATTGAAGATCACTTCCACCTGCCTGCAGGCCGCTGCAATCCCGGAAAGCGGTACGGGATGCGCGCCCAGCTCATGCGCGCGGCGCATCTGCGTCTCGCTCCTCGCGCAGACAATGACAAACGCGCCCATCGCGGCAAGGCGCAGCGTCAGCTCCTGCGCAATCCGGCCAAAGCCTGTGATCAGCACTGCCGCATTCAGCAGCGCACGCCCCTGCCGCTGCATGGCGCGATAAACGGCGCCCTCTGCCGTCAGCTGTGCGTTCGCGCGCAGAAATGCCTCGTCCTGCGACGGATCAAACGCACGCTCCGCTTTAACAAGCTCCTGTGCATCTATGCCGCTCCCATGAACGGCAAGCGCGCATGCGGGCAGGCATTTCAGTATATCAGCTTTGGCGATCTGCGTTCCGCAGAGCAGCCCGTCCCGGAAGCTGTGCGGCCACGGAAGCAATAGCGCATCTGCGTTCGCAGGAAGAGATTCAAGCTCCTCTTTCCTGCAGATATAGTCCGTATCCCATCCCGCCTTCTTTGCCGCTTCCAGCGCGCCAAGCATTCTGGCGTCCCCGCCACAGGCGATTAGTCGCATCATGCATCCCTCCCCGCGAGGATATGAAGGAGCAATCGCGAGGATGACTAAGAAACTTTAGGAATATTTAGCTGACTAAGGAGCTAAAGCTCCGCTTGCGAAAAAAGATCGATCCAAGTATAGAAGACACCTTATACAACTCCGGTTTCGGAGCGCAAAAGCACAGCTGCGACTTCGTCGCACGCGTGCGTCAAGAACGAATCTTAGATGCTCTAACGCACGTATACCTCCCCGGCGTTTCAGAAAGGGGTATGGGAGTCCAGAGGGATGTAGGGGAAACCCGGGTTTCCCCTCATCCCTTTGGGCCCAGCGCAGCGCGCAGCCTGCTGGCTGAACACAGAAATTCTATCAAAGTCTACAGGAATCTCAATTGTCACCTTCGGCACAGAAAACTCGCATAGTCGCGCAAGCGCTCCTTGCGATTTCCTGCCTCCGGTTCCTCTGAGATTCTTGCTGATGAGCGCTTCGCTCATGGGATACGTTGGGGATTTCATCCCCAAGCCCCTGACAAGGGATTTCATCCCTTGACCCTTCTTCGCTTCGCGCGCTCTTACGCAGCTTTCTCTTTCTTTCGCGCAGCAAAAAGAACCCTCTCCATACGGAAAGGGTTCTTCGGATTCGCTTACTTGTCCAGCACGCTGGTGCAGTGGCCGCAGCGGGTCGCATCGTCAGCGATCTCCATGCGGCAGTACGGGCACAGACGGGGCTGCTTGGCCGGTGCCGGGGCTTCTTCCTTCTTCTTCATGCTGTTCATGAACTTGATGACCAGGAACATGCAGAACGCCACAAGCACAAAGTCGATGATGTACTGCACAAACGCGCCATAGTTGATCGTGCCCACGCCGGCCTCAGCCGCCGCCTCCACGCTGGCATACTGATTGCCGTCGAGCGCGTAGAACAGACCGCCGAAGTTGACGCCGCCTGTGATCAGACCCAGCAGCGGCATAAAGATGTCATTGACCAGCGACGTGGTGATCTTGCCGAATGCACCGCCGATGATCACACCGACAGCCATGTCCACGACATTGCCGCGCATGGCAAACGCTTTGAATTCTCCGAGAAACTTCTTCATGGTATGGTTTCCTCCCTTTGTATTCCAGAATGAACGGGTATCCTGTATCGATGATCAGCCTGCGCTGTCAATCGCAGTTTCATGCGGCGGCATTTCGTCCTCACCGCCCTTTCCCGCCTCCAGCTTGGCTGCGAGCCGGGAAAAATCGATCTCCGGCAGCTCCGAGAGCGAGGAGATGCAGAAGTGGCGCAGGAACGAATCCGTCGTACCATAGAGAATCGGGCGGCCGAGCGCCTCCTTGCGGCCGACCTCTTCGATGAGCCCCTTGGTCATCAGCGACTGCACGGAATAATCACACTTCACACCGCGCACCTGCTCAATCTCCGCCTTGGTCACCGGCTGCCTGTAGGCAATCACCGCCAGCGTCTCCATCACCGCCTGAGAAAGCGACTGCTTCTGCACAGGCTGAAGCAGCTTTTCCACGTACGGCGCATAATCCGGCCTCGTCGCCAACTGTACATGCGCGCCAAATCGCAGAAGGCGGAGTCCGCGCCTGTCAAAATCATAGCCGCTCTCCAGCGCATCACGCGTCTCCTCCAGCTCGCCCTCCGTCAGATCCATCGCGCGACAGATTTCCTTCTTTTCCACCGCATCGCCTGTGACAAAGAGGATCGCCTCCACAATACCCACGCGCTCATTCATCTCAAGCCTGGGCTTGCTGCTGTCCAGATGAAGCTGCGTCTGCTCCGTCTTTTCCATTTTCTTCTCCATCTTCCTTGTCTTTTCTGCCGGGCAGAATCAGGATATCGTCAAAGGCCTGCTCCTGCTGCGCATGCAGCTTGCCCAGCTTGAGCAGCTCAAGCATCGCCATGAAATACGAGACGATTTCATCGCGCGTCACCTGCTGGGAGAGCATATCCGAAAAGAGCACGGGGCCCTTTCGCAGCCTTGCCGTCAGGTTGTATGTGCACTGCTCAATGGTGAATTTATCTCTTGTGATCGCGCGGAATACGCGTCCGGGATCGGCCTCCTGCGTCTGCCTGGCAATGATGCGCTCCACCGCGCGCACCAGCCCCTGCAGGGTAAGCCCGGTGAGCTCCACCGGCTGAGGCGGCAGCGGATATTCCTCCGGGAGCTTGGAGAAGACCTGCATCGCAGCCTGCTCAAATTCCTTCATCCTGCCTGCGCTCTCTTTGTAGAGCTTGTATTCCTCCAATCGCCGGATGAGCGCCTGCTCCGGCGTCTCCTCGCCCTCTTCCTCGGGCGCAGGCGGTCTGGGCAGCAGCGCGCGGGACTTGATCTCCAGCAGCGTGGCCGCCATCGTCAGAAACTCGCTTGCCACGTCCATGTCCAGCTCGTCGATGCCGTCCATCGAGGCGAGATACTGCTCGGTGATCTCGGAGACGAAGATGTCCTTGATGTCCACCTTGGCGCGCGAGATCAGATGCAGCAGCAGGTCCAGCGGCCCCTCGAACTGTTTGAGCGAAACGACGTATGCCATCCCTTACCCCCAGATCATGCGGACCGGCCAGAGCAGCAGATCCTGCGCGGGATAAACCACCGCAGAAATGATCTTGCCCAGAATGCCCTGCGCAGCGAGGATCATCACAATCACCATACCAATATTGAACGCGCGCTCAGACAGACGGATCCTGCCCCTGAAGAGGATATCGTTGACGACGTGATAGCCGTCCAGCGGCGGCAGCGGAATGAGATTGAATACCGCCAGGTTCAGGTTCACCAGCGCCGTATAGGCAAACAGGCGCACAAGCGGCGCCAGCCACGGCATGACGATCAGCGGCGCAAACTCCTCGGCGCCGTACCCGCCGATCATCGTCCAGATGGGATTGTACCGGTAGCTGATCACAGTGGACAATCCGAACTCGTCGATCACCCTCGGATCCCACATCAGCGCGCTGCACACAGCCGTCAGCGCGGTAAAGAGCACAAACAGGATGATATTGATCGTGATGCCCGCCAGCGACACCAGCAGATCGCACTTGCGGCGGTCGCCTTTGAAATTCCAAGGATTCACCGGCACAGGCTTTGCATAGCCGAAACCGGCAAAAAACATCAGCAGCGTTCCGACCGGATCCAGATGCCGGAGCGGATTGAGCGAAAGCCTGCCCATGCGCTTGGCGGTATCGTCGCCGCAGCGGTAAGCTGCATACGCATGGCCCCATTCATGACAGCAAAGGCCGATGAGCACCGCCAGCACGCGATAGATCGCCTGATCAAAAAACGCCAGCGGCTCGGCAAAGAGTGTGGAAATATAATCGAGCATAGCGTAGTCCCTCCGGCCAAAGTGATTTGTATAACTGATTTATTGTAGCGCAGGCTGGTTTTTCTGTCAAGCGCCTGTCATGGGAATCACCATCTTCCTCAGCGCCAATACCTTCTGCTCAACCCTGCGCATTGTATCCGGAAATTCCTCATCTCCCATGCCCGCTGGATCATCCAGCCCCCAGTTGAGGTTCGGCTTGCTGGAAACATACGGACAGACCGCGCTGCGACCCATCGACACGACGCTATCCGCAACCGGAATATCGGCAAAGCGCTTGAAATGTATGGAATATCTCCGCCCGCATGAAAGCAAAGCGCCGCATCGCAATGACACGGCGCTCCTGCTTATCCGTTATTCAGAAAAGATCTGTCCCGGAAGCCTGAGCTTTTCCTTCGGCGGGAATCCCCTGTCGAAGATATCAGCTTCTTCCTCATCCACGAAGTACCCCTGCGGCGGCGCATATTCGCCCGTGACGCCGTCAAGATATCCGGGAATCAGCTCTCTGCACAGAAAGAACGATGCATCCGCGCCTTCCGGCAGGCCGTGATAGCGGATACCAAAGCTGCCGGCATACGTAAAGCCGCTCTTTCCGTAGAAATCGATATTGCCCTCAAAGCACAGCGCGCCGCAGCCGAGCTCCTTCGCCTTTTCCAGCGAATAATCCAGCAGCTTTTTGCCATAGCCCTTTCTCTTGAGTTCGTTGCAGATGCAGATGGGGCCCATCGTCATGATCGGAATCTGCCTGCCATCGTCAGCCTTGATGACCGCACGCATGAACATGTTCTGTCCGATCAGCCGTCCGTCCTTTTCCATGACGAAATCCAGCTCCTTGACAAAAGCCGGATCGCTTCTGAGCCGATGAATCACATAATGCTCCAGGCATCCGGGACGGTATACATTCCAGAATGCCTCTCTGATGAGGGTTTCCACTTCGCGGTATTCGTCTTTTCTTTCCAAGCGGATCGTATAGTCATTTTTGCTCATTGTTTATTTCCTCCTGATGATTGTTGACTGCAATACAGGGAGGCTGGGCGGGATTGTGATTCTGCCAACCTCCGGGTCAGCCCACAATCTCCAAGGTGTTGTTTTTCAAACAGCGTTCTCCTTTAAGTGGATTTTATCCGGTCCGCCCTCAGAGCGGAGCCTGTATTGAGTATATCATATCCGACAAAAAAACGACAGGAGAAAATTCTCCTGCCGAAAAAAATGAATCAGCCCATCTGCACCATGTCCCTGTGCAGCCGGGAAAGAATCCGCTTTTCCAGCCGTGAGATATAGCTCTGGCTGATGCCCATGATATCGGCGACCTCCTTCTGTGTCTTCTCCTGTATGCCGCCTAGACCAAAGCGCAGGCGCATGATCTCCTTTTCGCGCATGGACAGGCGCGAGAGTGCCGTGGCCAGCATCTGCCGCTCGACAGTCTCCTCGATGCTTCTGTATACCATATCCCCCTCCGTGCCCAGCACATCGGAAAGCAGCAGCTCATTGCCGTCCCAGTCGGTATTGAGCGGCTCATCCAGCGATACCTCCAGCTTCTGGCGGCTTGTTCTGCGCAGAAACATCAGAATTTCGTTTTCAATGCAGCGCGAGGCATATGTCGCCAGCTTGATCTTCTTATTCGGGTCAAAGGTTCTGACCGCCTTGATCAGGCCGATCGACCCGATCGAAATCAGATCCTCGATACCCACGCCCGTGTTTTCGAATTTGCGCGCAATGTATACCACCAGCCGCAGATTGCGCTCCACCAGCGTGTCGCGCACGCCGGCAGGATCCTCGGCGCTGCGCGCAAAAAGCGCGCTTTCCTCCTCGCGCGTCAGCGGCGCAGGCAGGCAGTCGCTGCCCCCGATATACGCCACCGTTCCCTCGTTCCGAAGAAGCGTGAGCACAGGCCGCGCCGCCCGCTGCATCGGTTCATTCTTCCTCGCCAGTTCCATGATTTTATCCCCCTCTGCTTATCATTCAATCCGTACAGAGCAGCAATGCCGCGGGCACAAGCGCAGGCACATTCTCTCCCAGCCGGTCACAGAGCGCGACAGCGGCCCGGACGGTTATGCGTTTACCGTCCGCCTCCAGCACGATCTCCTGCGGCACAAATACATCCATCCGGACCCGTCCGCCTGCCGTCTGTGCAAAGATCGGCCTGAACCGCATGTCCCCGATAGCCAGCGCCTGTCTGGCGCTTTTTTCATCGATCACGATCACCGGCAGATGTGTCAGATAATCCCTGAGCGTATTGCCGCTGTCGATGATGGCGTCAAACGTCGCCTGCCGTCCCCTGTATGCGCATGTAACCCTTGCACAGTGCATATCCTGTGCTGCACATCGTGCGCGGGCCGTGCAGGCCCCGGCCGCCAGCGCCGCAGCGGCGCCCAGCACATACGCGCCCGCAAGCGAGCCCGTCACACCGGAAAACGAGAGCACCATGCCGCCCACAAGACCCGCCGCACACATGAGCAGCAGCGCGCTTTTCACCGGCGTACGCAGTGCCTTTCTCCCCCCGGCGATGCCCATCATGATTATCGCAGCAGGCAGCCACAGACATGCTGCTTCCATGCGGCTGAGCGCAAGCGCCCTTGCACCGGATGCAATCCAAGTGCCGGCAAGCGCCCCGGCAATCACGCGTCCCGGTCTGAACCTTCCGCCGCCAAGGCGTACAGCCAGCGCCAGCATCAGCACATTCATCGCTGCATCCAGCAAAAAAAGCGCTGTGTCCAACCCCCTTTACGGGTGTCATTATAGCGCTGCGTCATGGGATTCTTTTGTCGTTTGAGCGCGCGAAAAATGAGGAACTGTCGAGGGGGTTCGACAGGAGACGAACGGAAACGCCGGGCTGCTGCCCGGACCCGCCTGAGGTATTTATCCCTCAGACTCCCTTCTTGGCTTCGCGGCTGTTTGAAGAAAGCATGAAAAAAGCCCCTCCTCGCGGAGGGGCTTGGGAAATGAGGATCAGATATTCTTGGTAATCTGCTGGCCCTGCTTGGTGTCCTTGAGCGTATAGCCCATGGAGGTGATCAGGTCGCGCAGGCGGTCGCTCTCGGCCCAGTTCTTGTTTGCACGGGCCTCGGCGCGGGCGGCGAGCAGCTTTTCAACCTCGTCGTCCTTCTCATCGGTCTTGCGGCGCAGGATGCCCAGCACGCCGGTGAGCTCGTCCATGGTATCCAGCACGGCCTTGATCGCAGCCTTCGGGCTGGTCTCATCAAGTGCAGCATTGGCCTCGCGCACCAGCTCAAAGAGCTGACCGATGGCATTGGCGGTGTTCATGTCGTCGTCCATTGCGGCGTCGAAGCCTTCGCGCACGGCCTTCACCTTTTCCATGAGCGCATTTTCCTTCTCGCCCATGTCGCTGTCCTTGGCATTTTCCAGCAGGAAAGCATAATGATCGCGCGCAGTGTACAGGCGGTCCAGAGAGGCTTTGGCCTGCTCGATCATGTCGCGGGAGAAGTTGATCGGGCTGCGGTAATGCGCGCTGAGCATGAACATGCGCACGGCCTCCAGATCAAATTCCTTGGCGATGTCGCGCACGGTGAAGAAGTTGCCCAGAGACTTGCTCATCTTCTGGTTATCCACATTGATGAAGCCATTGTGCATCCAGTAGCGCACAAACGGCTTGCCGGTCGCGCCCTCGCTCTGGGCGATCTCGTTTTCATGGTGCGGGAAGACGAGGTCCTTGCCGCCGCAGTGGATATCGATGGTATCGCCCAGATACTTCATGCTCATCGCGGAGCACTCGATATGCCAGCCCGGACGGCCCATGCCCCACGGGGATTCCCATGCCGGCTCGCCCGGCTTCTGCGCCTTCCACAGGGCAAAGTCCATCGGATTGCGCTTGATGGTATCGACCTCGATGCGCGCGCCGGACTCCAGATCGTCCATGCACTGGCCGCAGAGCTTGCCGTAGCCGGCAAAGCCCTTGGTATTATAGTACACGTCGCCATTGTCCACAGCGTAGGCCAGACCCTTTTCCTCAAGCTTGCGGATGATATCGATGATCTCCGGGATATGCTCGGTCGCCTTCGGGTTGACGGTAGCGCGCTCGATGCCCAGCGCGTCGGCGTCCTTGTAATACTCGGCGATGAAGCGCTCGCCCAGCTCCTTGACGGTGATGCCCTCCTCGTTGGCGCGGCGGATCATCTTGTCGTCGATGTCGGTGAAGTTCTGCACGAACCTGACCTCGTAACCCTTGTGCTCCAGATAGCGGCGCAGGGTATCAAAAACAATGAAAGGGCGGGCGTTGCCAATGTGAAAATAATTGTACACGGTCGGGCCGCAGGCATAGATGCGTACCTTGCCCTCTTCAAGCGGGACAAACTCTTCCTTTCGGCGGGTCTGGGTATTATAGATCAGCATGACTTGTTTCCTCCTTGATGTGGCTTGTTCCATGCAGTTGATGAATGTGTGCTTCCAATTCAAAAATCCTGAGTTCGAGGGATTCGATGCGTTCCTTGACCGGGTCCGGCAGGTGCACATGGTCCAGGTCGACCTTGGGCGCTTCGCCCTTTCTGCGCACGATGCGCCCCGGATTGCCCACAACCGTGCAGTTTGGCGGCACTTCCTTGAGCACGACGGCGCTCGCGCCGATCTTGCTGTTATCGCCCACGGTAAACGGGCCGAGCACCTTGGCGCCCGCGCCGATGGTCACATTGTTGCCGATGGTCGGATGGCGCTTGCCGGTATCCTTGCCCGTGCCGCCCAGCGTCACGCCCTGATAAACCGTCACGTTATCGCCGATGACTGTCGTCTCGCCGATGACAACGCCGTTGCCGTGATCGATGAAAAAACCCTTTCCGATGGTCGCGCCCGGGTGGATCTCGATACCTGTCACATGGCGCGCGTGCTGGGAAATCCAGCGCGCGATTGTCGTACGTCCCTTGAGATACTGCCTGTGCGCCAGCCTGTGATACGCCATCGCCTTCACATACGGATAGCACAGCAGCACCTCCCATTTGGACTTGGCTGCCGGGTCGCGCTCCATGACGGACTGTACGTCCGCGCGAAGATTGTCAAACACCGCTTCCTCATTCCTTTCGGAAAAATACTTTCTGAGGGATCAAGAAAAGCGCAGCCGTCTCTGCCATAGAGACGGCTGCGCCGCGGTTCCACTCTAACTTAGACATGCATACGCATATCTCCCTCAATCGCCGTAACGCTGCGCCTGCGCCGCAGCCTAGAGCCATCGGGCCTTCGGTGCGGGGCTCCCGGATGCACTTCTCCTCTCAGCCTTCCGCGCGCGCTTTCAGCCGGCGACGCACGCTCTCTTGGGATGCACGAAAAGGATACTCTTCCGTTCTTCGCCTGTACGCTACATTATATGCGGTTATGCATCGCCATGTCAAGGAGATTTTCAAAACTGTGAAAAAATGACTGAACACTGAAATTTCCCCTATACGCACTTGACTGTGTGTGCTATAATATATGGAGCATTTTAATTGGAGGTTGAGTCCTATGGCTTCTAAGAAGACCCCGTCCGCGCGTGAGCTGCGCAAGAAGAAGATGTTTCGCATCGTCGCCATCGTTGCCTGCGCCGCGCTGTTGATCACCGCGATTGCTCCGTATCTGGCAAGCGCCCTGTATTGATCAGTTCTTTTCCAGAAAAGAGATTCGCCGCTTCCCTGCCGGGAAGCGGCGTTTTCTTTATGTCCGGTTATACCTGATTCTGGCCGGCGGCATTGCCCAGAATTCCCCCGGCGCTCTCCTTCAGGCGCTCGCTCAGGCGGCGGATTTCCTCCGCCTGCTGCGCTGTGATCTCCTCAGGCTTGGTCTTGTGCACAGCCTTTCTGAGATTGGCCGTGTCGTCCTTGATACGGCGCTTCGTTTCCTTATCCAGCTCCTTATGGGCGGCAAGCGCCTGCTCAGCCTCATAGACAAGGCGCTCGCCCTCGTTGCGGATATCCAGCGCCGCCCTGCGCTCCTTATCCCATGCCTCGTATTTCTTCGCATCCTCCATCGCGCGGCGGATCTCATCCTCGCTCATATTGGTCGTGGAGGAAATCGTGATTTCCTGCCTGTTGCCCGTGCCCAGATCTCTGGCGGAAACCTTCACGATGCCGTTGGCGTCGATTTCAAAGGTAACCTCGATCTGCGGCACGCCCGCCATCGCGCGGCGGATGCCCTTGAGGCGGAAATTGCCCAGCAGCTTGTTATCGCGGGCAAAATGGCGCTCGCCCTGAAGCACCTTGATATCCACAGCCGTCTGAAAGGGCGCAGCGGTGGTGAATATCTGGCTGTGGCGCGCGGGGATGGTCGTGTTTCGATCAATGATCTTCGTCGCCACACCGCCCACGGTCTCGATGGACAGCGACAGCGGCGTCACATCCATGAGGATGAGCTCCTGCGCCGCACAGGAAGCGGCCGCCGGATTGTCCGGCGTATTCGCCGCCAGCTTGCCGCCCTGCAGCGCAGCGCCCAGCGCCACGCATTCGTCCGGATTCATCGCCTTGCTGGGAATCTTTCCGGTCATCCTGCGCACCATCTCCTGCACAGCGGGCATTCGCGTGCTTCCGCCCACCAGCAGCACCTGCGACAGCTCGCCCATGGACAGCGCCGCGTCGGTCATCACCTGATTGACAGGGCCTGCCGTACGATCGACCAGATCGCGCGTCATGCCGTCAAACTGCGCGCGCGTGATGGAGATATCCATATGATGCGGGCCGCTTCGGTCCTGCGTGAGGAAGGGCAGCATCACCTGCGCGCTCAGCTGGCCGGAGAGCTCGCGCTTAGCCTTTTCCGCCGCCTCGCGCACGCGCAGCATCGCCGCGCTGTCCCGGGTCAGATCGATCTTCTCCGTGCGTTTAAACTCAGAGACGAGATAATCCACGATCCGCTGGTCAAAATCGTCGCCGCCCAGATGATTGTCGCCACTGGTGGCGAGCACCTCGATCACGCCGTCTCCGATCTCGATGAGCGACACATCAAACGTGCCGCCGCCCAGATCATACACCAGAATCTTCTGCGCATGGCCATGATCCAGCCCATAGGCAAAGGCCGCCGCCGTCGGCTCATTGATGATGCGCAGAACCTCAAGCCCAGCAATGCGGCCTGCATCCTTGGTCGCCTGGCGCTGCGCATCGGTGAAATACGCCGGAACGGTGATCACCGCCTCCGTTACGCTCTCTCCCAGAAAAGCCTCCGCATCACGGCGCAGTTTCTGCAGGATCATCGCGGATATCTCCTGCGGGGTATACGCCCTGCCATCGATCTTCACGCGGTAGTCGTTGCCCATTTCGCGCTTGATGGAGAGCACCGTGCGGCCCGCGTTGACCGCCTGCTGCCTGCGCGCCGCCTCGCCGACCACGCGCTCTCCGTTTTTCGTAAAGCCCACCACGGACGGCGTAGTGCGCCCGCCCTCAGAATTGGGAATAATCACCGGTTCGCCGTTTTCCATCACGGCGACACAGCTGTTGGTCGTGCCCAGATCGATGCCGATTACCTTGCCCATATCATATTCCTCCACGAAGAATCTCAGATTCTTATCGTTCTCATTGTACCCATGTTCCGCCGCAAAGGCAAGGGATAAACCGGAAATATCGCCTGCAGTCAATGCCGTCTCTCTTCGGCATGCATACTCCTGTCTCAACGCGGCACACTGGGATCACTGCTTTCTCCGGGAGGTTTTATCGATGTGCACTGCCATAAGTTTCAAGACCAAGGATCATTACTTCGGACGCAATCTGGATCTGGAGCATTCATACGGAGAATCCGTTGTCGTCATGCCGCGCCGCTTTCCGCTTCCCTTCAAGCGCATGCCCTCCATGGATGCGCATCTGGCCATGATCGGCATGGCGGTCGTCGCAGACGGGCAGCCGCTCTATTACGACGCTGTGAATGAAACCGGACTGTGCGCCGCCGCTCTGAATTTTCCCGGCTATGCGCGCTATGTGTCCGAAATACCCAGCCGGTACAATGTCGCGCCGTACGAGCTGATCATCTGGCTGCTTGCGCAGTGCTCCTGCGTCTCGCAGGCGCGTGCTCTTTTGGAAAAGGCCAGCCTCGTCTCCATCCCCTTCAGCGATTCGCTTCCGCTGACTCCGCTGCATTTTCTTGTCTGCGATGCAAATGAAAGCATCGTGGTCGAGCAGACCGCAGACGGTCTGCAGATCCACGACAATCCTGTCGGCATCCTGACCAACAGCCCGCCGTTTGATTATCACATGACACGGCTTCGCGATTTTTCAGCACTGAGCAGCCGTCAGCCGGTCAACACTTTCGACCCCGCAGTCACTCTTGAGCCCTACAGCCGCGGCATGGGCGCCATGGGGCTGCCGGGCGATCTCTCCTCCGTATCCCGCTTTGTGCGGGCGGCGTTCATGAAAGCGCATTCCCTGTGCGGCGAAACCGACGAACAGAGCGTCACGCAGTTTTTCCACATACTGGACAGCGTGTCGCATATCCGCGGCAGCGTCATGGTCGGCGATCAGCCGCAGATCACCGTGTATTCCTGCTGCTGCAATGCAAGCCGGGGCGTCTATTTCTATACGACCTATGAAAACCGGCAGATCACAGCCATTGACATGCACGCTGAAAACCTGGACGGCAGCGCGCTTTCCGCCTTCAGGCTGACACATCAGCAGCAGATCCGCACACAGAACAGATGAAGTTCGCCTTTCATTCGTATGTTTTCCGCTATTCCTGTTTTTTCTTCCGCCTAAAAACTTTTCAAAAAAAGCAGAAAAAGGGTTGACACGAAACGTCTGACCTGCTATAATCTTTTCCTGTCAGGCAGCTCTGA
Organism: Clostridia bacterium; assembly: GCA_017545905.1. Lineage (GTDB taxonomy): Bacteria > Bacillota > Clostridia > Christensenellales > Aristaeellaceae > Ventricola. The sequence goes on from JAFWXL010000111.1 coordinate 28,819, forward strand.
CGTGGACAAGTTCCCAGATGCCAATGTGGCTCAGTTGGTAGAGCAGCTGATTCGTAATCAGCAGGTCAGGGGTTCGAGTCCCCTCATTGGCTCCACAATTTTCGAGGTGTAGCGCAGTTTGGTAGCGCGTTTGGTTCGGGACCAAAAGGTCGCAGGTTCAAATCCTGTCACCTCGACCAGTTCAGCTATTGAGCAATCAAGAGCTTTTTAAATGGCAGGTAGGTTCATCCTTTCACTGCCTGCAATTTTCGAGGTGTAGCGCAGTTTGGTAGCGCGTTTGGTTCGGGACCAAAAGGTCGCAGGTTCAAATCCTGTCACCTCGACCAGAAAATGCCGGAATCCGAAAGGATTCCGGTTCTTTTTTTTATTCAATTTGCACAAAGACGTGTCTTTGGTACCTTTCCCTTGCAACTATTTTGCAACCTTTCAAAATGTACCAAAAGGCCGCAAGCATCAATATATAGTGGATTTGCAATTTCTAGACACAACATATTGCATTTTTCCAAGCGACCTTCACAA
>JAFWXL010000112.1 GCA_017545905.1 Clostridia bacterium
CAATGGTTCCACCTCTCAGGCTTCCGTTTGCGGTTCTACTCTGGCGCTGATGGACGCCGGCGTGCCGATCAAGGCGCCGGTTGCCGGCGTGGCCATGGGCCTGATCAAGGACACCGAGAGCAACAAGGTTGCTGTTCTGACCGATATTCAGGGTCTGGAAGACTTCCTGGGTGATATGGACTTCAAGGTCGCGGGTACCATGAACGGCATCACCGCGATCCAGATGGACATCAAGATCAAGGGTATCGACGAGGCGATCCTGCGTCAGGCGCTCAGCCAGGCGCTCGACGGCCGCCTGTTCATCCTGGGCAAGATGCTCGAGACCCTGCCGCAGCCGCGTGCTGAGCTGTCTGAGTATGCGCCGAAGATCATCAGTTTCATGATCAATCCGGAGAAGATCGCCGAGGTTATTGGCCCGCGCGGCAAGATGATCAACAAGATCATCGAGGAGACCGGCGTGAAGATCGATATCGAGGACGACGGCAGCGTGTTCATCGCCACCAGCGATGCTGCCGCCGCTGCGAAGGCGCGCCGCCTGATCGAAGGCATCGCCAAGGACGTCGAGGTCGGCGAGGTTTACATGGGCAAGGTTGTGCGCATGATGAACTTCGGCGTGTTCGTAGAGCTGCTGCCGGGCAAGGACGGCATGATCCACATCTCCAAGCTCGCCAAGGGCCGCGTGGAGAAGTGCGAGGACGTCGTCAAGATCGGCGACGAGATCGAGGTTAAGGTCGCTGAGATCGACTCTCAGGGCCGCGTGAACCTGATCCGCAACGACATCGAGTATGACAATACCGAGATGCCGCGCCGCAGCGCCCCGGGCCAGCGCCCGCCGCGCCGCACCGAGAATCGCCGCTAAGCCGGCAGTGCCGGCAGCCTCTTCCGACAAAGAAAGTCGTGAATTGAGTGCCTGCGGGCGAGGCTGAAAGTACACATAAACTCCGGGCTGGCTGAGAGCCTTATGGCTCGCAGGCAGCCCGGTTTTTCTCTGTATGTTTATATTCGCTAAGCTGCTTTTGTATGCGCAAAGCGAAGAAGGGAGTCTGGGGGTTCGGCTTTGCCGAACTAGGGCAGGAGTGAATGACAGCCCAGTGGGCTGTCAGAGCTGCCCTGACCGACGAGCGTCGAGCGAGGAGAAAGAAATCCCTCAGGCAGGCTTGGGACCAAAGCCTGCCGCCGCCAGTGGCGGAAGCAGGCAGGCGGAGCGTCGGGAATCGCAAGGAGCGGCAGGATGCTGCGACTATGCGAGTTCCCTGGACCGGCAGCCCGGCGTCCCCGACGTATAATCTCAAAAACTTCGTAAAAGATAGGAGAAACCATGAACGGAGGATATCAGCGCATGTGCGAGGAGTTCGTGCTTTCCAATGGATTGCGCGTGGCGGCGGAGTACATTCCGCATTTCCCGTCGGTGAGCGTGGGCCTGTGGATTGGCGCAGGCTCAATGTATGAGACCAGAGAGGAGTGCGGTCTGTCACATTTTGTGGAGCATATGCTCTTCAAAAGCACTGAAAACCGCACAACCCGAGAGATTGCCGTGGAGATGGATGCGCTCGGCGGACAGGTGAACGCATTCACCTCGAAGGAGTGCACCTGCTATTATGCAAAGGTGATCGCCGAGCATCTTGATCGCACGATGAATCTTCTGTCCGATCTGCTGCTGCATGCAAAGATGGACGAGGAGGAATTTGAAAAGGAGCGCGGCGTTATCCTCGAGGAGATTGCCATGGGTGAGGATACGCCGGAGGATCTGGTGTATGATCTGCTGGCGGAAGCGTACTTTGGCGATCATCCGCTGGCACGCCCGATTCTGGGTACGGCGGAGCAGATTGCGTCCGTTTCCCGCCAGGCGCTGATCGATTTCAGAAAGAAGCATTACCGCCCGGATAACACCGTGCTGGCGATTGCCGGTCAGTTTGATCTGGAGCAGTTCAAGACGATGGCAGAAAAATACCTCGGCGCATGGCAGGGAGAGGGAACGACACATATGCCGGAGGCTGTGGACAGCTGCAGCGGCGACGTCAAGCGCAAGAAGAAGGATATTGAGCAGGTGCATATCTGCCTGGCTTATCCGGGCGTTGCGCAGGACAGCGACGATCTGTATCCGCTGACGGTGATGAATAACCTCTTTGGCGGCGGCATGTCTTCGCGCCTGTTCCAGCATATCCGCGAGGATATGGGCGCGGCGTACAGCGTGTACAGCTATCCGTCTGCATATACAAACTGCGGCACGATGACCATCTACGCAGGTACCTCCCCGGAACTGGCGCAGGAGGTGATCGACGCCCTTCACGCCGAGATCAGAAAGCTCGTTCAGGATGGAATTGACGATGAAGAATTCGCCATGGCCAAGGATCAGCTCAAGGTGAGCTATATGCTGGGGCTGGAGAGCAGCTCTTCGCGCATGTCTTCCATCGGGCGAAGCAAGCTGCTGCGCGGCCGTGCGGTCGATCCACAGGACATTGTGCGCAAGATCGAAGCGGTTACCAAGGCGGACGTCGAGCGTGTGATTGCGCATGTGCTGACGAAAAAATGCGCAGCTTCCATTGTGGGCAGAAACGTCGATCAGCTCAGGGTGCTGGCTGAATAAGAAGAAAGACCTCCTTCCGGTCAAATTGTTTGTATTGACGCAGCGCATATGCGTTTTGTACAATATAGACAGAGAGCGCGGAAGGAGGTATTTTTATGCTGGAAAGCCGCGAAATCACATTTGCGCCGGGCATGAGCGACGGCGCACTGTTTGAACAGATCCGCCATCAGGGCAAGGAATATGTGCGCCTGATGAGCTATTATTCGGCTGCCATGCTGGAGGTCGAAACCAAATTCAAGGTGCTGTCCATCGAGTTCAACGGCAAGTTTGACCGCAATCCGATTGAGACGATCAAGACGAGACTCAAGACGCCCAAAAGCGTCGTTGAAAAGATGAACCGTATCGGCAAGCCGGTGTCTGTCGATTCGATTGAGAAGGAACTTTCGGACGTCGCAGGCGTGCGCGTGATCTGCTCGTTTGTCGATGATATCTACAAGCTGGCCGATATGCTTGCGCTGCAGGATGATATCTATGTGCTGCGCGTCAAGGACTATATCCGCCATCCCAAGCCCAGCGGATACCGCAGCCTGCATATGATCATCGAAGTGCCGATCTTTCTGTCTAAAGAAAAGCGGTACATGCGCGTGGAGGTGCAGCTGCGCACGATCGCTATGGATTTCTGGGCGAGCCTAGAGCACAAGCTGCATTATAAGAATGACATTCCGCAGGAACACGCGCTGGAAATCGCGCAGCAGCTGCAGCGCTGCGCACAGGTGGTCAGCGAAACGGATCAGCAGATGCTGGCTATCCGAAGGCAGATCGAGGGCGAATACTGAGAGACGTTAGGGGACGCCGTCCCCTAAAACCCCTGCTGGAGATTTCATCTCCAGACCTCTTCTTCGCTTCGCGATAGCTTAAAGCTGGCGCGAAGCGAAGAAGGGAGTCTGAGGGATGGAATCCCTCAGGCGGGTTTGGGCGGCAGCCCAACGTATCCTCCCTTGCCCAATCGGGATGAATGTGATATAATCTACGCCAGCAATTTGAAAACGGGAGAACACACATGAGCAGATTACCGAAGGTCGTTGCCGTCGTCGGCACGAATGCATCCGGCAAGAGTGCGCTGGGCATTGAGCTGGCCAAGAAATACGATGCGGAGATTATCTCTGCCGATTCCAGACAGGTGTTTGCCGGACTCGATCTGGGCAGCGGTAAGGTCACGCCGGAGGAGACACAGGGCGTTAAGCATCATATGATTGACGTGCGAAAGCCCAACGAGTTTTTCTCCATGGCGGATTTCCAGAAGCTGAGCTATCAGTATATTGAAGAGATCCGCGGAAGGGGAAAGCTGCCGATGATCGTGGGCGGCACGGGCCTGTATGTGGATTCCGTGCTCGATGGCTATCTGCTTTCCGATAAGGAGCCAGATCTGGCATACCGTGCGGAGCTGGAAAAGCTGACCACGCCAGAGCTTTACGAGATGCTTCTTGCGCTTAAGCCGGATGTCGAGGTCGAGAAGAATAACCGAAACCGCGTCATGCGCATCATCGAGCGCATCCACGACGGTGATGACGCTGTACCGGGCAAGGAGAAGCGCTATGACAGCCTGCGCCTTGGCGTGAGCTGGCCGCGCGAGGTGGTCAATCAGCGTATCGACGAGCGTCTTGAACGCCGCCTTGAGCAGGGCATGATTGAAGAGGTGCAGCGCCTGATGGACGAGGGTGCGACGACGGAGTTCCTGCTGGGTCTGGGGCTGGAGTACCGCTTCATCACGCAGTATCTCATCGGCGAAATCCCGGACAAGAGCGTGATGCTTGAAAAGCTGGCGATTGCCATCAAGCAGTTTGCCAAGCGGCAGATGACGTGGTTCAGAAGGAATCCGGATATCGTGTGGCTGGATATGTCCGGCGATTATTACGATCAGGCATGCAGTGCGATGGATGCTTTTCTTAAAAGCGAATAATGCATAAAAGCCATACTGTCATATGCAGTATGGCTTTTTGTATGCGGTTATTTCTGATAATACACCAGCGTCAGTCGGTCGTTGATCTTCTGGGTTTGGCCCGTTGCACGGTATCCCAGCTTTTCATACAGGCGGCAAAGCTGCGGCTCTTCCAATATGGTTTCAAGCGCCCAGTTCTCGCTGCCGTGAATCAGCTCTGCCTGCGCAATGGCCTTTTGCGCAGCGCCTCGATTCCGGCAAGATGGCAGGATGAAAACAGGGGAGATGCGCTTGCGTTCTTTGGACGTCTTTTTGTCGATAATGCGGATTGCGCCCACGGGCTTACCGTCGTATTCAATCAGATAGTAGTATGTATGGGGCTGCCGAAGGCGGTTTAATACCCTTTCCATTGGCTCGGCGGCAGGATTGGTATCAGCATCCTGGTATTTTTCGTATGATTCTGAAAACGATTCAACCTGCATCTTCCAGATGAGCCCGGCTTGCTTGCAGCCGGCACGGATCAGACTTACATCCACGTGAAATCCCTCAATTTATCCTGAATGAATTTATCACGCCGCGAAGCGAACATGGGGTCTGGGGGACCGGAGTCTGCCGCGCCTGGTGGGCGAGACAGGCAGACGGAGTGTCGGAAATCGCAAGGAGCGCTTGCGCGACTATGCGAGTTTCCAAAACTGCATCCCCAGATGGGATTTTGGGCGATAGCCCCAGCATTCCCCGTCAGTCGTTGTGCGCGGGCATCTCCGCTTCCTCGCCGACGCAGGCGCCCATCAGCTTGTTGATGGCGCGGTCGGGCGCATCCTTGCTGTTGCCCCAGGGCTTGTCCGCATTGCGGTAGTCAAACTTGAGCGTGAACCATTCCAGCTCGCTTTCCACACGCTTGAGGTTTTCCAGCTCCATGGCAGCGACGGCCTTTTTGAATTCATCCATCTGCGAGCCGGAGAGCGTTTTTTCTGCCATTTCCAACACAAGCGCCAGATGCGGCAGACAGAAGCCCTTTGACTTGACAAAGAGATCCTTGAACTCGCTGTTGGTGAAGTAGAGCTGCGCGATGGTGTAGCCGTAACGCTCCAGCGCTTTGTCCACCTGCTCACAGATCACGCAGCCTCCGATGCGCGCGCGGATTCTCGCGGGCGCGCCGTTTTCGTCGGGCTTTGCGCCGCGCAGGGAGGAGAAGAGGCCCTTCTTGCCCGTATCGGCGCCGGCGAGAATCGCCTCCATGGACTTGATGACCTCCTGCATGTGCGTATGTGTCATCAGGGCCAGGCCGAGCCTGTTGCGGCGGTTGAACATCAGGTCGTAATGGCGCGTGCAGAAGCCGGTTTCGTTGCTCTTGATGCGCCATTCGGGCTCCATGTAGGCAGAAGCCAGCATGGTATCGACGTACTGATCCTCACAAAGGATCCGCAGCTTGCACAGCGGGCATTCACAGCCGGTCTTGTAGGCGTCCAGAACAGGGATGGTATCAAGCGTATATTTCATGTGCGTCACCTCACTGAATTACTCAATTCTGAAACACTGGGAGAGGGCGACGAGGGCGACGAAGCGAAAAAAGCACTTGGGTTTGTCGGCCCTGTGGGGGAAGAGACGCCGCGCGCCGGATCGGCGAGGAGCGCCTGAAAATAACTGTTGAAGGTGGATTCAAACTCAAAGTGATCTGAAAAAACGGCAACCTTTGAGATGAACCTGCGCAGCATGGCCGACGTCATTTGCGGATCGTCATCCAGGGAGACGGCAGCTGCGTCTGCGAAATAGGCCTCGATCTGGGTGCGTGAGACGGAGGGCGGTGGTGCAGAGATATGCTCAAGGACTTTGATCTGCTCTTCGAGCGACGAAATTTCTTTGGAGAGGCGCTCGAGGACAACGGGCGCCAGTACGCCGCTGGACATGTTGGTGATCAGCGTGTCGATCTTTGCGCGGAGCGTCCGGATCTGGCGGGCGTTCTCTGCGGCGCGCTGCTTTGAACTACTCATTTGGCCGGAAACGTAATCCTCGACAGCAGAGGAGAGCTGTGCGCGGAGCTCGGGGGAGAGCAGCTGCGCGAGGTAATCGCAGGCGGCTTGTTCGACTTCCTGGCATGGAACGGCTCGCAGCTTGCAAGAGGGGCAGTCGTAATACCTGTGCGTCTTATCCTGCTTAACAACGTTGTGCCCGGTCAGATTGCTGCCACATTCGCCGCATGTGATCAGGCCCTTGAGCAGGTATTTTTGCTTAGGGCGCCTGCCTACATTTCGCCGTGTGTCCATGATGTGCATCGCCTCCTGATATGTTTTTTCATCTATGATTGCTGGATGATTGTTTGGAATTTCAACGATTTCGTCGCCTGCACGAGCGCGATACAGACCCGTATAAAGGGGGTTGCGCAAGGTTTTTACAACGTTATTGGAAAGCATATTTCCTTTTCTGCGTCCGCGGACGCCAGCAGCTCGCATTTCTGCGACAACAGGTGCGCAAGGTTCGCCATCAATGACGCACTGATAGAGTTTTCGAATATAGTAAGCTTCCAAGTCGTTGATCTTGTAATGTCCATCGTCATCGACATCATATCCGAGAGGATGGACGCCGCCTGCGTGTTTCCCGGCGCGGATCTTGACGCGGCGGCCCTTGATGACCTCAGAGGAGAGATTCTTGGAATAATACTCGGCGAGGCCCTGCATGAGCGCCTCGAGGAGCACGGCCTCGTTTCCTTCGCCAAAGTCCTGTGCGACGGCAACCAGGCGCGCGCCGCGCTTCTTGATTTCCTGCTGGTAGACGGCGGCATCGTAACGATTGCGCGCGAAGCGATCCTGCTTGTGGACGAGAATGAGATCCACAGGATCTGACTTGAGATCGGCGATCATGCGCAGGAAGTCCGGGCGATTGTCGCTGGTGCCGGAGATGGCGCGATCGTAATACATGCGCACGATCACGACGCCATTGCGGGAGGCCCACTCGCGCAGGGCCAGCTCCTGGGCTTCGATCGAGGATTCGTGCTGGCGATCGGAGGAGTAGCGGCAATATCCGGCGGCGGTTCTGGGCATGTAATCACCTCGCTTTGGCGTCAAAACCGACAGCGCTGGCGGTTTTGCGGTTATGGGTTGGTTATGGCGGTTATGGAAAATTCTGAAATCCATAACCGGATTCATAACCGGATTTCGGCGCGCATTTTCAGGCGCTATCTATATTATTATTTATTATTTTATTTTAAGTTATAAAGTTATGATATATAGTATCTGAGAAAACTGATTTCATCGATGTGTGAGGATATATATTTGGCGACGGTGTGAGCGTGCAGCGGGCACACACCTTTCCGGAAAACGGCGAAAATCCATAACCGATGCCTTCCAGCCCTTGCGGCGTCTAGGTTTTTGCGGTTAGAAATGATCCATAACCGCACCGAACCGCAGAACGGGAATTCGTAACCGGACAGGGGAGATCAGAGCATCTTGACGAATTCGTCCTCATTGAGGATCTGGATGTCCTGCCCTTTGGCTGCGAGCTTCTCGGCGCTGAGCAGCTTCTTGCTCTTGGCCTTGCCTTTGAGGACGCGCGGATCTTGGTAACCGCAGATCAGGAAATTGGTATCCGCATTGATGCGTTCACCGATCTGGCCGCCACGCTTGATGACCAGTTTTTCTGCTTCGGCGCGAACCATGCTCTGCAGCTTGCCGGTGAAAACGCAGGTCATGCCCAAGAAGGGGTTATCCTCGCAATCGGAGAGGTCGATGCTTTCAGCAAACGCGTCAAGGTCTTCGCGGTGGGAGCGGTAGCTGGCATTCTTTTTCCTGCGGCAGCTGACGTATTCGCCGCTCTTTACGGTGCCAAGGCGCACAAAGCACTGCTTGAGCATGTCTTCCAGATCGGCAGCGCCACTGGTGCGCAGGAAGTGGAGCAGGATCCTCGCGCAGATTTCGGCGTCGGCATCGGCAGCGTGGTGCTCAAATTCACCGAGGCCGCAGGCGTCGGCAACGTCGGTGAGGGAATAGCTTGCTAGACCCGGGAGTAGGACGCGGGATAGCACGCGGGTGCAAACAAGATTCATATTGGGCAGCTGGAGGCTAAACCACTCGCAGGCGCTGCGAAGGACACCCATATCAAAGGCGGAATTATGCGCCACGACGATGGTTTCATCGTCGATCAGCGCAGCGATTTCCGGGAGAATGCCGGAAAAATCAGGCGCATCCTTGACCATGTCGGGTGTGATGCCGTGAATCATGACGTTGAACTCGTCAAAGTTTTCCGGAACAGGCTTGATGAAAAGGTGCTTCTTTTGCAGTACATTGCCAGAAAGACAGTCGATGACGCAAAGGCCGACCGAACAGGCGCTGGATCGGCATTCGTTCGCAGTTTCAAAATCAATGCCGAGGATTTTCGTAACGGTCATAACGCTTCTCTCCTTTGTTTGTCTCAGGCGTCGCCAGATGGCGGCGCTTTTTTTGTTTTTGGAAATTGCAAGATTACGCCTCTTGTGTGGAAGTTGCAAGGGCTTTTTCGTTTTGTTTGCGCATCGTGGCGATATTAGTTTCGATCAGCTCGCGTTGGTCGGGAGTCAGGCCAAAGAAGGGGTCGCGCTGCACCGAACTGGTTGGGATAGAAACAGGAATCGGTTGAGAGACGGTCATGCTGTCGGTGAGCCCGAGCAGGTAGTCAGCAGAGACCTTGAGTCTGCGGCAGAGCAGAATAAGAATGTCATATGACGGTTCGGAATGACCGTTGACATAATTGCTCAGGCGTGCTGGTGACAGTTTGATGGAAGAAGCAAGTTCTTTTTGCTGCATGCCGCTGCGCTCGATGACGCTACGCAGACGGCGCGCGAATTCGTCCATAGGGTGCCTCCAATAGATAAAGATTTTATGTATATCATCATAAATCAAAATTTTGTGTAACGCAATAGAATACAAAATTCTTGTAAAACTGCTTGACAATCAAAGAAAATGATATTAAGATGATTGTGTGAATCAATAAATCTTGTATTGCGAGGTGGGTGAATGGAAACGATTGGAAAACGGATTTGTCGTTTAAGAAAAGAGAATCGACTGAGTTTGAGTATGCTTGCGGAAAAGGTAGGTATGAGTTCTCAGGCGCTATGGAATCTGGAAAATGATGTGGTGGGAAAGACGTTTGAGAAGCTGCCGCTGCTGGCAAAAGCGCTTGAATGTCGGATTGATGATCTGTTCCCGGAGATGGACGACGTCAAAACCGACAGCGCTGGCGGTTTTGAGAATGAGAGCTTGGATGATTTTGAAATGTGAGGAGAGCGTTTATGGGAATAAGCAGAAAGAAAAAGCGATTGCCCGGCGCGGAATACAAAGCGCTGTGGAAGGTGTTGGGCGGCGCAAAATCCTGTGAAAACGAAACGTCGTTCAGCTGTGCATGTGTGATCTGCGGGAAAAGGTATGCAGTCTTTGTGTGCGAGCGCGAAGGCGGCCATGTAGACTGCTTCTGCCGGAAATGCGGCGCAACCAAGGAACAGATTTTAGCGGAGATTGGGCTGGATACATCAAAATACGAAGTTGAAGCGATTGAAGAAAGGGAGCTGAAGAAGAGTATGGCAGCAATGGACGTGCTGGGCGCGAACCGATGCACAGCCTGCGAACATTATGTGCGCGAGGAAGTGGGCTACAACAGGAAGATATACGGATGCAAGGTGCGCAACCTCTATCGGATGGATGAACTATGGGAAGCGCCTGAGAGCGACGAGCCCTGCAAGATGTATCAAGCGGATCGCAATAAGTTGCTTAAAGGCGCTGCGAATCTGGATGCGACTATCGAGGCATATGCCCGGGTGCTTGAGGAATTTAAGCAGCGCAGGGCGCTGCTTGCTCAGCTTCTGAATGAAACTTGAAAACCGACAGCGCTGGCGGTTTTGAGAACGAGAGTCTGGACGATTTTGAAATGTGAGAGGGGCGAAAGAAACGATGAGCAAGATGAAGTGGCTGGTCACGCTGCTGGGCATGGATGTGTCCAGGGGCTTTAATGACGATAATTTCTGGACGGACTGCCCGTGCCACAAGGATGAAGAGACCTGCCTGCATGTGTATAAATGCGTCGACGGACGGATCGAGATGCACTGTTTCGCGTGCGGTGCGAGGAGCAAGGACGTAAGCGAGAAAGTCGGGATCCCGCTTGAGGAGCTGGAGACTGAAAAGGATTCGCTCAAGGCGATGAGCAGGACGGAGCACTATGGCAATCGTCGCTGGCGTGCAGTCAGGGCAGCGGCGAAGCGGAGGAGCACGCCGGAGACCTGGAATGATGCGCTTGAGACTGCGAGCTCGGCTGTGGTCTCTGTGCTCGATGCGATTGCCGGCGACAGGCAGGTGGCCAGCGATCAGCTGATCGACGCGCTGGTTGGCGCGTTCGCCGACAGGCTCGGCAGCGTGGTCAGCATCCGGATCATGCGTGATCTTGAGGCATCGACGCCGCCGATGGACAAAACCGACAGCGACGTCGGTTTTGAAGGGAACGAGAAAAATGGCTGACTGCAGGCTGTGCAGGTGGTACCAACCGCGATACAGAGAGGTTGTCGCGCCGATCTGGGCGCGGGCGTGGTGTGGGTGTCGCGGGGCGTGGATGTCGGTTGTCGGTCTGGCAGCTGCGACGGAATACGGATGCGCGAGCTTTCAGGCACGCAAAACCGACAGTGCTGTCGGTTTTGAGGAGGGAAACCATGAAGACGGCACCTGAATTCTGGCGGGATATTCCCGGAACGGATGGCAAGTATCAGGCGAGCCGCGCGGGAGATATCCGCCATGTGTGGCCCGGCGGGATGACGTCATTACTTCGGCCGTATCTGCTGCACAGCGAATGCCATAAACGGAAGCGCTACCGGCTGCACGTACACCTGCGCATTGGAGGCAAGGACAAAGTGCGCGGCGTGCTGGGGCTGGTGGCCGCTGCCTGGAAGGGCAGGCCGCCGGAGGGTATGATCTGGCACCATGCAAACGGCAACGTGTTTGACAATTCGGTGGGTAACATCCAGCCGATCACGCAGCAGGAGCTGGGCCGGAAGAGCGGCGGGAAGTCCACGCGCAGGAGCGTGGAGATGATCGACCGGGAGGGCAACGTGGTATCCCTGTATGTGAGCGCGAGAGCAGCTGCGCGGGAGAACCATATGAGTTATCAGGCGGTGATCGACCGCTGCCATGGAAGAATCAAGAAACCGTTTGAGTTGATGGGGCACACGTTCCGATATGAGGACGGGGCACGAGGACGGAGGAAAAAGGAATGCTGAGAATCGAGAACCGGGAAAACACATTCAAATATGAGATGTCGGGCGGAGACAAGGAGCTCGTCAGCGAGCTGGTCGAGATAGGCGGTCTGGTGCTGGCTGCGGTTATGCGCGGCAATGAGAAGGCGCTTGTCTCAAAGGCTTCGCTGGAGCTGGCGCTTGTGCGCGCAGCTGATGCGGTGGCTTCGGACATGGTCAAGATGGCCATGTATGCGCTGGAAAATGGCGTGCTGCCAGAGGAAAAGAACCATGGAGAAGAATGACCGGCCCGGCCGCATGGTGAGCGGCTTCGCCTACAAAAACGACGAATGGCGGGAGCACGGCATCCGGGCTAAGCGGTTTCTGCCTTGCCCGCACTGCGGCAGCGCCGTCAGCGGGCGGGAACGCAGCTGGTGGCCGGCTGGCGCGACGGAGGCCGCTATGGTGTTCCGCACGGCGACCTGCGTGAACAGGAGCTGCGGATGGAGCTACCGCAACACCGGCGGCGGGCGCGAGGAATTCATTGACGAGGTAAACAGGCGATGCAAAACCGACAGCGCTGGCGGTTTTAATGAGGAGGAGACGACATGCAGGTCATGCTCAAAGCAAGCTACAAGCGGCAGGCCCGATACACCGGCCAGGCGCCGGAGATGATCAGCGCGGAGTACGGCGAAATTGAAGACCGGCTTGTGCTCGGCGAGCTGGCGTCTGCGGTGCAGAGCGTGGCATTTACACGGGGCGATATGCACATGGCCGGGATCATCAATGATGCGATCAACAGGGCGGCAGCAGACGGCAAGCTGGCGCTGCTGCCCGAGAGGTGGGCGCGATGACGATATACGATTGGGCGGGGCTGCTGACGGTGGATGACCGGCAGAGCAAGAGCCGCGAGGACTTTGTTGCGACCTGCCCGTGCCACAGTGACAGGCATGCAAGCCTGCATGTGTATGTCGGCGGGGAAACAGGACAGGTGGTGCTCAAGTGCCATGCGTGCGGGGCGACCGGCAAGCAGGTATGCGAGGCGCTGGGTGTGGATCCGAAAGAGCTGTACTGCGACGCATACAGCGGCGAGCGCAGCAAGGTGATCGACATGAAGCGCAAGAGCGCACCGATGAAAGAGAAAAAGCGTGTGCCTTGTCAAGGCCTGTACAAGGAAAAGGACGTCTGGAAGGACGGCTTTGAGATCAAGGCCGTTTATGAGTACCAGGATCGCGAGGGCAGGATTGTGCTGCGCAAGGCGCGGCGCGAGAAATTCGACGAGGAAAAGCAGAAGAAGAAAAAGAGCTTCGCGATGCAGAGCCTTGAGGTGGACGGAAAGTGGTATCCGGATGCGGGTATTTACATCAACCTGCTGTACCACCTGCCGGAGGTGCTGGAGAATATCGAGCGCAAGGGCACGATCATCATTGCCGAGGGCGAGAAGGACGTGGACAACCTGCGCAAGCTCGGCTTCACGGCGACGTGCGGCTTGTGCGGCGGCGGTACCGGCAATCTCGAGGGCAAATGGAATGACGATCATGTGAAGCAGCTCGAGGGCGCGGAGCAGGTGATCGTGATCCCGGACTATGACGCTGCCGGCGAGGAGCTGGCGCAGCGGATCTGTAAGAGCCTGCAGGGGCATGTAGGAGAGGTCAGGCTGCTGCGTATCAGCGATCACTGCATGACGCTGCCGGAGAAGGGCGATTTCACCGACTGGGTGGACATCCTCAAGGCAAGCGGCCCGATCACCAAGAGCGACCTGCTGGCCAAGATGAACAGCATGATCGACGAGGCGCCGGTGTGGACGAAGGACAACGTGCGCAGGTTTGAAAAGAAGGGCGAGAGCAGCGGCGGCAGCGGCTCGGGCGGTGACGGCGGCGGCGATGACGAGAGCTATTTCGGACTGACCGGATACTGCATCAAAAACGGCTGCCTGGCGCGCGTGATCAAGGATGGCGCGATGCAGCTGTGCAGCTTCCTGCCGATCCCCAAGGAAACGATTGTGTATGACGATGGCGGCGACGTGCTGGTGGAGTATGTGATCGGCGGCAAGGCGGCGAGCGGTATGCCGCTCCCTGACGCCGTGGTCAAGGGAGAGGCGGAGCTGACGGCCATGCGCTGGCCGATGAAGTATTGGCAGCACTGGGGCAACATCAAGCCCGGCCGGAACATGAAAGAGATGGTGCTTGACGCGATCAACTGCGCGGGCCAGCAGGAGAGCAGGCACAGGATGGTCTACGGCCATACGGGCATGCGCAAGGTTGGAGACAAATGGTGCTACCTTCATGCGGGCGGCGCGATCGGCGCTGAGAACGTGAGCGTGCGCCTGGACGGCCCGCTTGCGTATTACGACCTGAGCGAGATGATGTGTGACCCGGAGGAAGCTGCAGCGGCAGAGATGATCCTGATCGACATGATTCCTGCGCGCGTGATCTATCCGCTGCTGGCGCAGGCGTACCTGGCGCCGCTGTACAGCGTGCTTGAGGAGATGCAGGAGCCGCCGAGCTATGTGGTGTTTCTGATTGGTGCGCCGGGTGCAGGCAAATCGACAGTCGCAGGCTATGTGCAGGCGCATTTCGGCGACTTCTATGTGCGCCGGTTCCCCTCGAACTTCGCAGACACGGCGAACGTGGCGCGTGAAAAGGCCTTCTGGGCGAAGGATGCGCTGTACACGGTTGACGACTATGTGCCCAACCGCGACGGCGGGCGCATGAATGGCGCGGACATGGTGGCCAATGCGGTCATCAGCGCCGTGGCTGACCGCGCAGAGCGCGGCGGCCTGAGCGCGGACAAGACGCTGCGCGCAACCAGACCGGCGCGATGCACCTGCATCATGACGGGCGAGGATCTGCCCAAGCTGACGACGAGCCGACAGATGCGACTTTACCGGATCGACATCCAGGCCGGTGAGATCGCCAAGGACATGAGCGAGCTGAGCGTGCTGCGCGATTATGCGCGCATGGGATATTTCCGGGCCTGCATGCGCGGCTACATCGAGAGCCTGCTTTCGCGCTGGGACGGGATCAAGAATGAGCTGCGCGACCGCCTGGATCGGGCGTCGGACGAGGCGAGAAAACGCCTGACGCGCAGCGAGGGCCGTTTTGTTGAGGCGAGCATGCACCTGATGATGGGCGTGGAGCTGATGCTGGATCATCTGCAGGCGTGCGGCATGCTGGACGAAGTTGGCCGTGCACAGCGCTATGAGGCGGCCTGCGCGGCGATCGCGGCGAACATGGACGAGCAGGGACGCGGCATTGACGCGACCAAGCCGGACACGATGTGGCTGGCGACGCTGGCTTCGCTGGTCAATACCGGCAGCGTATCCTTCCGAGATCGCAGCGAGCTGAGCGTCGGAGAGGTTTTCCGCACCGGCATGATCGGCTACAAGGATGAGAAATACTATTATGTCGTCGCGCCGGCAGCGGATGAGGCCATCCGTGAGCGCCTGCGCAAGGGCGGCGTCGAGCTGGGCGTGAGCAGTCAGAGTATCTACCGGCTGCTGGCTGCCGGCGGACATGTATTCCCGACGTATGACAAGAAGACGGGCAACATCAAAGACCCGCAGAAGAACCTGAAAATAGGCGGGCGCACGGTGCGCCTGCTTTGGATCCACAGATGGGTGATCGACGGCGGAAAGCCGCCGGAGGCTGACAAGGGCAAGGCGGGCTTTGTGCCGGCGGACGGCGAGCAGCTGCCCATGGAATTCACAGACGGACAAGAGAGGAGCGATCGGCAATGAGTACGCAGATCACAGTCAATGCCCAGATCCGACGCGCGGAGATTGAGGCGCACATGAGGCATTGCAGGATTGAGGCGCTGCGCAACCTGGTGGAAATCGGCCGCTGGCTGAACATCGCCAAACAGGAGGGCGTGGTTCCGCATGGTCAATGGATGCAATGGGCGCAGGAACACTCGGGCCTGAGCGAGCGCGACATGCAGCGGTCGATGCAGCTTGCGAGAGAAGTGCCGGAGGGCAGCCCGCTGGAGCGCCTGGGCGTGACGAAGATCAGCGCGCTGATCACGCTGCCGGCAGCTGAGCGCGAGGAATTTGCCGAGAGGATCGGCGCAGATAAACTGAGCAGCCGCGAGGTTGACGCTGCCGTGAAGGCCGCCAGGGCTGAGCGTGACGAAGCGCTGCGCGTCGTTGGCGAGCAGAAGAAGCGGCTGCGCGAGATGGCGCAGGACAAGGACAAGCTGCTCACCGATGCGATCGCCAGGACGAGGGTAGATGTGACAAAGGAAAAGGAAAACGAGATCCGCCGACTTGAAAGCCTGGCGAAGAGCGCGGATCTTGGCAGGAAACAGACTGAGCTTCTGCTGGATGATACCCGGGAGGTGCTGGCGTCTGCGAAGGCGCATATCAAAGAGCTTGAGCAGAGACTTGAACAGGAGAGGATGCAGAAGTCCATGCCGGATCCGGCGCAGGTGCTTGAGATAAGCAAGCTGCGGGAGACGATCGCGAAGAAGGAACGCGAGATCGACCGGCTGAGCGATGAGCTGGACGCCGCGCAGACGGCTGCCATGCGCGGCGGTATGAGCGGCAGCGCGGACAGGCCCAGCCCGAGCACGGTGATCCTCAGCTCGATCGGCGCGCTGATGGCTCAGGCGGGCCGTGCGCCCGGTGAGCTGGCGAGGCTGCAGGGCATGGATGCGGAGACACGCGAGATCCTGTGCGGGCAGGCGCGTCTGGTCGGCCAGTGGGCCATGCAGATCCTGGTTGCGTGCGGAGAGGGTGAGATACATGTTTGAGCTTATTTCCGTGGACGGGATGCCAGCGGGCGAACTGATGACGCCGGAGAAGCTGGGCGCGCAGATGCAGCAGCTGCTGGATATGCAGGGAAGAATCATGAGCGCGCTGCTCAGTCAGCAGCAGGAGATCAGCCGCTTGAGCGCCGCGCTGGCCACCGTGCGCATCAGCCGCACGCAGGAGATCGCGATGAAAGAGGCGATCAGCGCGAGAGCGGCTCAGCTGGCCAGAGAGGAAGAACTGCCCGGGTGCGAGCGAAGGATCGCCGGTGCGATCCGCAGGACGCTGCGCGAGACGACAGGTGCCAGGGCGATCGGCGATCTGCAGAGCAGCCAATTTGACCGGGCGATGGACATGGTGAGCGCATGGCGTATGGGCGGCGCGCTGCGCAGGATCAGACGGGAGGCGGAGCAGAATGGCTGACAGGAAGCACTATCCGATCATCCAGGTCTATCACGATCTTGTGAAAGAGAGAGGCGGCGAGCTGCCCACGACGCGGGAGATTGCGGATCTGAGCGGCGCGGTGGTCGGCTATGTGCGCAAGGCGCTTGAGCGAGAGGGCTTGCCGTATCACAAGCAGAGCAGCAATACGGCGGCGCTTGCAGCGAACATGTGCAAGCGGGCAGAGAAAGACGCGATTTTCCGGGAGAAGCACGCAAGCATGACACGCAGCGCGGGCCGATACCCGACGCGCGTGGAAATGAACATAGCCATGGGCTATCAAAAGGGCAGCTCGATGGGCGGAGAGATCGCCAGGCGGCTGGGCCTTGCGCTGACAGCTGAGCGGCAGAGGAAGGAAAAGCCGCCGGAAAAGAAGGTGGAGCTGCCGCCGGTTGTTCCTGAGCGTGACTTCGGGCACAGGGCGACACCCAGTATGCTGCGGATCATGGAGATCCGTGAGGGCATCGGCCTGGGCGAGGGCAAGGGATGGGGACACAGCCCGTCTGAAGGATACGGGGTGACGGATCGCAAGATGATCGTCTGCCCGGTGTGCGGCTCGCGCAGGCTAATTGCGCCGCGCATGCACCCGTTCTGGCTGCGCGATAAGCAGGGGAAAGTGGTTTTTGTATGCTCGAGAGGATGCACCGGGCAGGCGGCAACATGAGGAGGAAAAGATGCACGTGATGGATGGGAGAGAGGGCCGAGAAACGGCCTTCCAGAAGATGACCGGCGAGGAGATCCGCATGACGGTACTGCTTCGCATCATGTGGGCCACGATGGACGGTAAAGGGGCGAAGACGCTGGAAAAGCGTTTGCGCTCGATCCCGCGCGGATGGATGCGCTTTCGCCAGGCGATGGGACTGCTTGACCGGATGTTTGATACGCTGGTGCCGACGATCAACGATCGCCAGCTGGCGCAGATCAACAACACGATCAAAAACGGCGAGGTGACCGTGAAGCTGAAACGCGCCGGTGCGTATGACGATGACATGAACGTTGTGCGCGCGGATGCGCTGGCGGTTGCCGTCGGTACGGCGATGCGCGCGGAGTGCATGCTGTGTGTGAAGGAAAGGGCGGACATCAAAAGGTGCCCGCTGCGCAAGGCGATCGATGAGCTGTGCCCGCCGGAGAGTTACAAGACGTCAACCTGCGTATACCGTGATCTGGCGCTGGATCATGTGTACCCGGATACGGATCCGAATAAGCTGTGAGGAGAGAAGGGAAAGAGGCGATGACAGGCGATAAAGTTGTGCGCGCTGCGATGGCGTATGAAAAAGATGTGCAGGCGATCGAGCTGCAGCTGGCGCTGGCGGACGACGTCGCACTGCGTATTACGCAGCAGATCAGCGGGCAGGGGGCGCGCGGCAGCGGGCACAGCGACAAGCCGCTGGCTGTGATCAGCCGGCGGGACGAACTGACACAGGCCAGGCGTGCAAGAGAATTCTGCTATAAGCTGGAACTGGCTGAGGCTGCGAGGCTGATCGGGGAGATCCCGTGGATCTCCTGCGCGGACGTGATGCGCCGCACCTGTTTCTCGGGCGACAGTCTGCGGCAGGTGGCCGCGAGCATGAAGCAGAGCGAAGACGGCGTGAGGAGCCTGCGCAGGCGCGGATGGCGGGCGCTTGCAACGATGAGCAGCGAGCTGGGGAAGAACGCGGAATATCTGGAGAAGCGGGGGATTTATGAAGAGGGCATGAGGATCCGGCGCCGTGACCGCCTGTGACCCCTTATGGCCACCCATGGCCACCTATGGCCACCTAGGCCACCTATGGCCGCCTATGGCCACCTATGGCCGCTTATGGCCACCTATGACCCTTGATGGCACACGATGACCCCTGTTGACCGGGTGAGTGATGTGCTATGATACAATCACGCAAAAGAAGCGGGGAGCGCCAAACGGCGCGGCCTCGCTTTCTTCTGTTTTTGGGTGGTTGCATGGGAAAAGAAACGGATCCGTTTTACGGCACGGACGCATGGAAGCGCGCCAGAGGGCGAGCGCTTGAGCGTGATCATTATTTCTGCGTGAAATGCCGGAAAGCCGGGCGCAAGATTACGCTGGAAAACGGGCTGCGGGTGCCGGTACCGGCAGAGATGGTGCACCATATCAAGCCTATCCATGAGCGGCCGGATCTGCGATTGACGCTTTCCAACCTGATCAGCCTGTGCAACAGCTGCCATGCGGAGGAACACCCGGAGAAGCGGGCGGCAGCCGGCGCGGCGGTGCGCAAAAAGGAGCGTGCGCCTGAGTTTGCGGGTGTGCGAATCATCAAGATGAGATAAGGGGAAGTGATGAGATGCCGGGAAGACCGAAAAAGAGGGAGCCGCCGAGCACCGGGCGCGAATGGGATGCGATCCATGAAGGCCAATTCAAGACGCAGGAGGCCGCGTCGTTTTATTCGGCGCTGATCGATGATCTGGACAAGGCCGGGCATCTGAACGCAGCCACGCGCAGCCTGGCACGCGACGCGGCGGCCCAGGAAGACATCATCATCGCGGCGATGAAGGATATCAAGAGCAACGGCGCGGTGGAGAAGATCGAGCAGGGCAGTCAGAAGCTGCGCGTGGAAAACCGGTACCTCAAAGCGAAGCACAAGGCGGAGGTGCGCAAGCAGGATATCCTGGAAGCGCTGGGCATGCTGCCGGGCAAGAAGAGCCCGGGCAGGCCGGCGAAGGAAAAGGACGAGGACGAGACGCCCGAGGATGATCCGGACAAAGAGTGGGAGGCGTTCTGATGCCGCAGAGCAAGGCTGCGGACGTCATTGCGAGCGTCCCGCACAAATATGCGACTGACGCTGTCGAGGGCAAGATCGTCGTGTGCAACGCGATCCGGGATCAGTGCGCACGGTTCCTTGAGATGATCGAGGAGAGCTACAAGCGCGAAACCCCGTATGTGTTCGATCTGGATCGCGGGCTCAAGCCGGTCAGATTCTGCGAAACATTCATGACGCCGACGGCCGGCGCACACGACAAGATGAAATTCATGCCGTGGCAGACCTGGGTGGATGCGCAGGCTTTTGGCTGGATCGACAGGACGACGGAAGCGCGCATGGTGCGCGAGGTGCTGGAGCTGGTCGGACGCGGTAACGGCAAGACGGCGCACGGCGCCGGCCTGGGCGCTTATATGCTGACCAAGGACGGCGAACGCGGCCCTGACGTCTACTATGCGGCCAACAGCAAAGAGCAGGCGCGCATCGGCTACGATGACAGCTGCGAGCTGATCCAGGCATCGCCGACGCTGAGCCGGCACATCAAGGTCGGCGTGCGCGTGACGAGGCCGCGCGAGGGCGGCGGCCGCATGATGCCGCTGCACAATGATGCGCGGCGACTGGACGGCCTGCGCCCACACTTCGCGCTCAAGGATGAGCTCGAGGCGGAGCAGAGCTTTGATCAGATCAGTCAGCTGCGCAGGCCGCTGAAAAAGAGACATCAGCCGATGCTATGGTACACGGCGACAGCCGGTTATGTGCTCAGCGGCCCGCTGATGTACTACTACAATTTCGGCAAGCAGATCCTTGGCAAGGATCCGAGCGTGAGCGCACGCGCTGCGCTCAGATTTATGCCGATCATCTACGAGCTGGACGCAGACGACGACTATGAAGATCCGGCGAACTGGATCAAGGCCAACCCGTCGATCGGCTATCTGCTGGACATCGATGAGCTGATCGACGACTGGGAGACGAGCAAGCGCAGCCCGCAAGAGCGCGCGGACTTCATCACCAAGCAGCTGAACATCTTTGTGGACAGCAGCGAGGCGGGCTATGTGGACTTTGACACAATCAAGGCCAACCGGACGACGTTTGACGCGCGCGAGCTCGTCGGGCGGCCCTGCTGGGGCGGTTTCGACTTGTCGAGCACGGAGGACTTCACGGCGGCTGCGCTGCTGTTTGAGCTGGACGATGGACGCCTGGCGATCATCGTGCACAGCTGGGTACCGCAGGAAAAGGTGAACAAGGGGAACGAGAAGGAGCTGGACTGGGGCCATCTGCAGATGCTGGGCCTGGTGGACATCGTTCCGGGCCGGTATGTGGATTACACGCTGGTGCTGGACTGGTTCAAACGGATGGCAGGCCGGTACCGCATCAAGAGCATCGGATACGATCCGTTTAATGCGAGCGATCTGGTGCGAATGATGACTGTCGAGGGACTTCATACCACGGGCATCCGGCAGGGCCCGCAGAGCCTGAACGACCCCATGAAGCGCCTGCATGAGACGCTGCTGGACGGAAAGATTACGCACAACGGCGATGAGATGTTTGAGTGGTACCTGTCCAATGTGCGGCTGCGCAGAGACTTTTTCGACCTGGAAAAGGAAAACTGGATGCCGAGCAAGCGCTCGCGATTCAAGAAAATCGACGGCTTTATGGCCGTCCTTTTTGCTTTCAGCGAGTACAGGCGCATGCGTCCGGTGACGAGCAGCCGCTGGCAGAAGAGCCGGATTATTCAGAAGAGTTTGTATTAGAAACGAGGAGGAGAGTATGGGTATTTTTGACGCATTCCGCAAAAAGCCGCAGGCGAGAGATCGACCGGCGCCGCGCGCGCAGGCTGAGCAGCCCAAGCGGCGCAGACGGCCCAGGAACGGCATGCGGATCCTGAACAGCTGGGGAGCAGCCAAGGAGACCGTGCGCGGCAATGAGATCTACTATGCAGGCGTGAGCCGGATCGCGAACACGGTCGGCATGCTGCCCTGTCACCTGTACAAGGACAAGGAGATCCAGCGGGAGGATCCGCTCGAGCTGCTGGTATCGCTGAGGCCGAACAGGCGGCAGAGCTGGTTTGATTTCATCAAGGCGAGCGAGATCTGGCGCAACACGGAGGGCCGCGTGTACTGGCTCAAGCTGTGCGATCCGCAGACGATGGAAGTTGACGAGCTGGTGATCCTGGATCCGACAAAGGTGCGCACGCGCGAGGATCCGGTGACGCATGAGCTTTGGTATGACATCGTGCGGCCGTATGGGCAGATCGTCGACCGGGTGCACAGCTGGTATGTGCTGCCGTTTACGCATATGAGCACGGACGGCGTGGAGGGCGTTCGCGTGAGCGACGTGCTTTCCGGTTCGATCGACTATGACAAGCGCATCAAGGAATACAGCGAGAAGCAGCTCAGCGGCGTCACGCGCGGCGTGGTGCTTTCCAGCCCGACGGACATGAACGAAGACAAACGCATTGCGGCTGTTGACGAATTTGTGGAGATCTACAAACGGAGCAACGGCACGGTGATGGCGCTGGACGCCGGCATGACGGCGACGCAGTTTAACCTGAGTCCCGTCGACCCGCAGGTGCTGGGCGTGGAGAAGATCACGCGCAACCGGATCGCAACCGTGCTGAACATGCCGCCGCATCTGCTGGGCGACTATTCGGATGCGGGCCCGACGACCGTGGAGCAGACGAACCTGGAATTCCTGACGATGACTATCACGGCGATCGTGACGATGTACAAGCAGGGCATGAACTGGCAGCTGCTGACGCCGGAAAGACGAAAAGCCGGTGAGTATTTTGACTTCGAGGTCGAGGCGATGCTGCGTGCAGACCTGACGGCGAAGGCGAATTACTACTTCCAGGCGGTGCGCACGGGCTACCTGATGCTGGATGAGGTGCGCGCCAGGGAAAACCTGCCGGCATTTGCCGAGGGCCTGGGCAGCGTGCCTCTGGTGAGCAAGGATCTGGCGCCGATCAAGCTGGTGCTCAGCGGCGGCACAATCAATGCCCCGATGAGCAGTGGAGGAAATAATGGAGCGAAATAAGACAAGGTATTATGCCACGGAGGGCGGCGCGCCCGCGCCTGGAGACGGCGGCCGCTTTTGGGCATGGCGCGCACAGAGCGGAGATGAGCCCGCGCACCTGCGCCTGGATGGCGTGATCGACAGCGGACAGAGCTGGTTTGATGACACCGTGACGCCCAGGGCTTTCCGCGCGGAGCTGGACGCTCACGAGGGCGAGACGATTGTGGTGGACATCAACTCGCCGGGCGGCGATATCTTTGCCGGCTTTGACATCCTGGATATGCTGCAAAGCCGCAAGGGTGTGACGCGCGTGAGGATCCCGGCGCTGTGCGCCAGCGCGGCAAGCATCATTGCCATGGGCGCGGATCCGGGCGAGCTGGTCATGACCCGCACGGGCATGCTGATGATCCACAATCCGCTTGTCTCGGCCTGCGGCAATGCCGGCGACCTGCGCGAGCAGGCGGCTGTGCTGGACGAGATCACGGACATCATGGTCGGCGTGTACATGGACAGGTTCAAGGGGGAGGAAAGCGCGCTGCGTGCGCTGCTGGACGCCGAGAGCTACATGACCGCCGACGAGGCGCTCGGGCATGGTCTGATCGACCGGATCGAGGAGCGCGAAAGCGGAAGCAGCGCCAGTGCGCAGCGCTATGCTGCCTGCATGCAGGACGTGCTGGGGCACATCCCTGGCGGCGTGCGCAGCAAGGGCGTGCCCGCTGCACCCAAGAAACCGGCTGCCGGTATCGACAGGCGCCAGGCGCTTTACGAGGCCGAGCAGCAGTATCACAAAATCATGAAGGACGAATGAGGAGGAAAAGACCATGAAGAAGCGCAACGAAAGAATCAAGTATGCCGCCCATGCGATGGGCTGCGCCCGCGTGTATGCGACCATCCGCCAGAGCCTGACCGAGATGCGCGCCCAGCTGGGCGCTCTGAGCCGCGTGGTGGACGATGCGCACGCGGCCTACACTGCTCACCTGACTGCGCAGGCGTATGACGATGCGAAGTGCCAGGAGGCGAAGACCGCCTATGACAATGCCTGCGCCCGTTACAAGGCGATGAAGGGCCTGATCGCCGAAGAGGAGAAGCGCCAGAGCGAGCGCAGCCAGGTGCTGGGCGGCGGCGCGCCGCAGGCGACGCTCCAGCATGCTCGCGGCACGCTGTTCCGTGCGATGCTGCTGGGCGGCGATGTGCGCAAGGTGATGAATGACTATCAGGCGCTGCTGGGCAGCTTCCCGGAGGGCACGGAGAGCCTGAACGGCGGCGAGAACTTCCTGCCGGAAACCGTCAGCTCCACGCTGATCCACGAGGCGTTTGAGCGCGTGACCCTGCTCAGCCACATTACCACGACCGCGATTCCGGGTCTGAAGATGCCGCGCATCAGCTACACGCTGGATGATGACGACGACGTGCAGGACGGCGAGACCGCGAAGCTGCTGGCGCTCAAGGGCGATCAGGTGGTGTTTGAGCGTCACGTCAGCCGCGTGTACACCGAGGTTTCCAACAGCGTGATGAACGGCGCTGTGGTTGACCTGGACGGCTACATCATGAACGCCCTGGAGGACGGCCTGAACGTGAAGACCCTGCGCCGCCTGCTGACTGAGAGCCCGAAGGCCGGCGAGGAGCACATGAGCGTGTACTCCACCGAGACCGGCATCAAGGTGATCACCGGCGCGACCCTGTATGCGGCGCTGCTGGACGCGATCGCTGATCTGCCGGATGCCGCGCAGGATGTGGCCGAGATCGTCATGCGCCGCGCCGACTATAACAAGATGCTGCGCGAGCTTTCCGGTGACGAGAGCCTGTTCGGCCGCAAGCCGGAGGAGATCCTGGGCTGCCCGGTGATCTTCACCAACCGCGCCGTGCATCCGTTTGTTGGCGATCTGTCTCAGATCCACCACAACTATGAGGGCCTGCCGACCCAGGACAGCGACAAGGTCATCACCCGCGGCGTGCGCCAGTTTGCCATTGAGGCGGACGACGACATCCAGATCAAGCTGCCGACCTATCTGCGCATTGCGAAGGTTGGTGCCTGATGATGAAACTTGACGAGGTCATTGAGATCATCGGGGGCACGGCGGCTGCGCACGACTATCTGCAGGGCATCGTCGAGGGCAGCGAAGCAGCGCGCAACGCAAGGCGCGCGCTGCGCGCTGCGATTCAGTACATGAAGGGCGCCGGCGTCAAATATGCGACGGCGAAGGCCCTGCCGGAACTGTTTTCACAGTGTGCGTTTGAGCTCATGGCGGATTGGTCGGAAGAGACCGGCAACCAGATTGAGGGCGCGCGCACCCATGTGAGCATCGGCACGCGGCAGATCCTGCTGCAGCTGAGATACAGCAAGGAGAATCGGGAGGCAACCGAATGAAGATCAGCAAGCAAAAGGCGATCACTTGGAACATCATGGACGACCAGGGCAACCAGGCTGCGAGCCTGCACGCGGATGTGCGCATGGGCAGCGGCGTGACGACGTCCAGCGCGGTCTTTATGCCGCAGGCGATCGCTGAGATGGGCGTCGATTTTGAAAACGCGAAAGAGGCGTTCCGCATGGAGGTCGAGGAGCTGGCTGCCGGTGAAGGCGCGGTGATGATCTGATGGAATTCAGCGGACGGCTGAGTCAGCCGGTGACCATCTACAAGCGCGCAGGCGTGAGCGCCGGCGGCACGAAAGCGGAGAGGTATCTGCCGATCCGTGAGACGGGCGCCTATGTGCGCGACGAAAGCACCCGGGAGCACGATGAGCATGAGGCGGCGCTGACGGAGCATGTGCTCTATTTCACGCTGCGCGTGCAGGACGTGCCCAGCGACGGCCTGATCGGCTGGAACGGGGGGTATTACCGGGTGAAGCGTGTGGACAGGGGCGACTATCGCGGCCGGCGCATGCGCGTGAGCGCATACCGGGTGGAGCCCAGGGCGACGATTGCCCAGAGCGAGGTGCTGGAAAATGGCGAGGTACGAATTTGACGGCATCGATCATCTGATGGCGCAGCTTGACGCGGACGCCAATTCTGTGATGGAACGTGCTGAGCGCGGGCTTTACAGGGGCGGCGAGATCCTGGCAGATGCGCTGCGCGAAGAGGCGGCGGCTACATTCAAAGAGCCGACCGGAGAGCTGGCCGGCAAGGTGAAGGCCGACAGGACGATCAAGCGCACGGTGAGCTCGCGCAGCATCGAGGTATACGCCAGAGGCACATACAAGGGCAAGCGCGGCAGCGCCAGGCGCGCTGCGACGGTCGCCTTTGTTGTGGAATACGGCAGGCGCAATGACATGAGCGCCAACCCGTGGAACCGGCGAGCGAACGAGAAAACGGGCGACGCGATCGGCGAAGCCATTCACGAGGAGATGTTTGGAAAATGAGCTATACGCTGCCGGGGGCACGGCTTGAGGCCGCCATCGCAGCGGCTGCACCGGCGTACGGGGAGATTCCCTTCAACTGCAATGACGAGACGTTTGTCGAGTGGCAGGCGGCGGGAGAGGCGGTTGATGCTTCGGCGAGCGACGGAGTGCTGCGCATGCGCGCCAGCTACCGCGTGGTGATCTGCAGCCGGGGCGGATACGAGAAGCTGAAGGTGCGCCTGTATGCGGCGCTGCTGGCAAGCGGCTTTGCGCTTGCCGGCATGCCCGGTGAAATCTACAACGATACGACGCAGCGGCGGCAATGGCCGATTGACGTCGAGATCAGCTATGACCTGATCGCGGCGCTTGACGCGATCGCACAGGAGGAGAAAGAAGCATGAGAAACAAGATCAAGGCGCTTGCCGCCAAGGCGGCGGGCATGCGCGTGAGGGCGGAATTTGTGCCGATCAGCTCGGAGGAGCTGCTCAAGGCGCTGGGCGTGTATACGGGCCTGACGAAGCTGTATGTGGCTTTCGTGACCAAGCCGGAGACGAGCGCGGCGCTGCCGGAGTACGAAGCGGCGCAGGTGGCGTCTGAGCTGGTGGAGATCGGCATCACGCCGGAGTACGCGACCGGCCAGCTGAATGCCAGCGACAACAGTGTGCGCGACAGCGCCGTTGTGGCCAGGTACACGGTGCGCATTAACTCGCCGCGCCTGGTGCCCGCGATGCGCAAGAAGATGCTGGGCCGCCTGACGACCGCAAACGGCCTGGAAGTGATCGGCGACAACACCGAAGGCCCGGATCTGGCGATTGGCTACGCGGCCAATCGCGACGACGGCACCCAGCAGATGCGCTGGCTGCTCAAGGGCCACTTCAAGGAGATCACCATCACCGACAAGACCAAGGAGCGCGGCACGATCGCCTATCAGGTGCCGGTGCTCGAGGGCACGTTTACCCCGATCGACACCGATTGCGTGATCGGCGGCCAGAAGACCAAGCCGATCATGGTCGAGGGCGACACCAGCACCGGCGGCACGACGATGAAGGCGGCGGACTTCTTCAAGAATGTGCAGCTGCCTGAGCTGGCCACGGAGGCGCAGTAAGACATGGACATGGAGCTTGCGCAGGATATCAGATATCCGGAGATCACGGTGCAGCTGGCGGGCCGCAGGATGCGGCTGAGGTTTAACCACACGGCCATGTATCTGGCCGAACTGTATAACATGGACATGACGGGCAGACGGGTGAATTACCTGGCGCTGCTGAACATGGCGAGCTCCATGTGCTATGCCGGCATGGCAGCCGTGATCTACGGCGCGGCCGCTGCCGCGCTGGGCGGCGGCAACGCCATCACATCCGAGGAGTTTGATCGGGCTGTGACGATGGAGGACTGTCTGCAGGTACGCCAGGCTGTGACGGATGCGGCGTTTGACGCGCTGCCCGAAATCGCCGGCGTGCCGGTAAAAAAAAAGAGCCTGACGGCGGATACCAGTACCCCTGGAGAAAGCTGATCCGGCTGGCCAGAAGGGCACAGGTTGACTTCTGGAATATCAGTCCCCGGGCGCTGCTGCTGCTCACCGGAACGGATAAAGCCGAACCGGAGGCAGATGTGCGGCGCCCGGGGCTTTGTGATTGCCCGTAAAAAAAGAGGTGAAAGCGGATGGCGGAGAAGACGAACACGATCAAAAACAAGATCGTGGTCGAAGGCGAAAAGGAATACAAGGCGTCGCTGGGCCAGGCGCGGCAGGCCAATGCGGAGCTGCGCAGCGAGATGCGGGCGACCAAAGCGGAATTTGCCGGACAGGAGGAGAGCGTCGAAAGCCTGCAGGCGCAGATCGACATCCTCAACAGGCAGTATGATGTGAATAAGCGCCAGTGCGAGACACTTGAGGAGTATCTGCAGAAAACGGCACAGACCTTTGGCGAGAACAGCAAAGAGGCCAGCAACCTGCGCATCAGTCTGAATAATGCACGCGCGGCGATGAATACGACCGGCAACGAACTGAGCACGCTGCGCACCCGGCTGGAAGCGATGGGCGACGCCGGCGGCGGCATGGACGAAGTGGCCGAATCTGCCAGACGTGCTCAGGGGGACGTTCAGGATCTGATTGATGAGATCGGCAACACTGCTGTCAGCAAGGTAATCGGGTTTGTCGTGGGATCTGACGCCTTTAATGCGATCGCAGAAGGGCTGAAAGAGGCGGTAACCTGGGCGATCGGCGAGGGCGTCGACGGTGCGAAGGAACACGGATATCTGCAGGCCGGCAGCGGAGACGCTGCGCTGACGCAGGCGCGCCTTGACGTCAAGGATGCGATCGACAGGCGCTGGAGCGGCCGCCTGGACGGCATGCAGACGGCGGCTGCCATTGAGACGGTCGACACGACCATGGACAATGCGAGCCTGACGACGCCCGGACTGGTGGAGCAGGTGGCCAATGCCGCAATTTTTCAGCAGGAGCGATTCGGCCAGGATATCGGCGGTCAGATGGGGCGCGCAGACGCCATGGTGAAGACGTTTGGCGTGGACTGGATGACGGCCTTTGACCTGATGACGCTGGGCTTTCAGAACAGCCACGACGGCGGCGAGATGATGCTGAAGATGTTCGACGAGAATTCGCAGGTCTTCAAGCAGATGGGCTACGACGCCGACGATATGTTTACCGTGATCCTGGATGCGGTCAATAACAGCGAGCTTGGCAAGGACAGTAACCTGAACAAGGGCATGCTGGCGCTGATCAACACGGTGACGGGCGGCGGCAAGGAGGCCAAGGAAACGCTTGAGGCGCTGGGCATGGAAGCGAGCGATATCGGCTTTAAGGCGCAGCAGGGCGGCGAGACGGCTGCGGCTGCGTATCATCTGATTCTGGAAAAGCTGATGATGATCGAGGACGTGGATCTGCGCAATCAGCTGGGCAAGTCGCTCTTTGGCGACAACGTCTGGACGAGCACCGGCGGCGATATCGCCGAAGCGCTGCTCTTCGGATTCGGCCAGACGATCGAGGCGGACGGCACGACGCAGGCTGCCATGGACGCGCTGCTGGATAACATCAGCGATAACTGGGCCGGTACCATGGAGCGCGCTGGGCAGCAGATAGGGTCAGCGACTGAGCCGCTGGTTAATGAGGTCAATGACTTTCTCAAAGAAGTCAACCAGAAGACGGACGCAATGGGCGGCGACGTCCTCAAAGGATTCTCACAGGTGTCTGCTGATCACATTGCGGAGCTCGTAACCGAGGAGTTCGGCGCTGCCAAGGAAATTGCGAAGTCAAGTGCTGACGAACTGCATGAGGCTATCGATGACGCGCTGAAGGTGCTCAACGATAATATTGCAGAGGCTGACGGCAGTCTGTTGGCCGGGCTGGGCGATACATTCGCGCAGGCCAGCCGGCAGATGGGCAGAATGGCGGCAGAGGCGTTTGACTCGCTGAACCGAGCTGCTGCCGGTGGAGAGAACGACGCCGGGCCAATGGATGCGTTTCTGCAGGCGAATGAACGGGTGGCCAGGGAAGCGGCTGAAGCTTTTGACTCACTGACGCTGTCCGTCAGGGAAAAATGGGATGAAGTATTCACCGGGCAGAGTGAAGGGGCTGCGCAAGCAGCTGCTGCGGCTACGGAAGATCTGTATGCGCAGCTCGATGCGCTGGAAGATCAGATCAATGCCGCCTGGGCAGATGGCGATACGTTCAAGGCGCTGACGCTGGAAGCACAGAAGCAGCAGCTGATTGACGAGATTGCTAAAACCAAGCAGGAAGTGATTTCTGGTTTTGACGCCATGGGTGAGGAGGCTGCAACGGCCTTTGAGGGCCGCGCAGGCGACTTCGATGCGGCGGCGAATGTGACCTCTCAGGCGGCGATTGACGCGATGAACGGCAAGCAGCCTGATATGCAGAGCGCTGGAGAGGATTTGGGCGGCGCGGCCAGTGACGGACTTGAGGCTGCCCTGAGCGACGGCGAGGACGCCGGCAGCAACTATGGCGACGCGGTGGCGTCGGGCATCCGCAGCAAGACGACGGCGGTGCGGCTGGCGGCCATGGCACTGGGTGCGGCTGCACCGAGCGGCACGAAGGTCTCCATGCGGATTGCCAGCCCGAGCAAGGCGGGCCTTGAGATGGGCGAAAACTACGGCGGCGCCGTGGCGACGGGCATCGGAAACCGTGAACGCGACGTCGCTGCGGCGGGCGAGGTGCTGGGCAGAGCAGCTGACGCAGGCATGCGCCAGTCGGGCGGATATGCCGCCGAGCCCTTACCGGCGAGCATCGGCAGGCAGTTGGCCGGGATGGACGAGGAGGCGGCTGTGCGGGCTTTCAGGCGCGCCATGAACGGCATGGCTGTGCAGTTTGACGGCATGACGGCCGGCAGGCTGCTGGAAGAGGGCGTGAGCGTCGCCGAATATGACCGCGCGGCAGCGACGGTCAGCGGACGCAGCGCAAGCCGGAGGATCTGAATATGGATGATTTTATCTTTTGCGGGCGTGCGCTTACGGAATTCCGGGCGCACGCCTTTTTTGGCAAATCCACAACCATCGCCGGCGCGGTGACGAGATCGCAGTACGACGTGGGCGGCGAGGAGCTTATGGACTTTGACGACGCGCGGGAGGAGACATTCCCGGTATCGATGACGATCGTCCCGATGCAGGGCGAGCGCGCGACGGATGAGTGGCGAAGGCGGCTGATCAGGTGGCTGCGCGGGGCGAGGGGATACCTGAGCCTGGAGCGCACGCCTGACGTCTGCCGGCTCGCTCAGTTTGACGGCGAGATCCGCTTTACGCGCGCAAGCTGGCCGCACGGTGCGCTCGAACTGTCGGCGACCATGAGCGGCGGCCTGTACGCCAGCAGGGAGGCTGAGGTCACGTTTGCCGTGACGCAAAGCGGCAGCGGCGCGCTGTATTTCTCGACCGGCTGCGCACGCCCGGCGCGGATCACGATCGTACCTGCCAGCAGCAGCGTGATCAGCGGTGTGACGGTGACGATCGGCGGCCATACGGTGGAGATCGACGGCGTCGAGGTCAGCGAGGCGCTGGTGATTGACCAGAGCGCCCAGCGCGTGAGCGTGACAGCGGACGGGCAGAGCGCCTTTGCGCAGGTGACGGCCTGGGATCAGCTGATGATTGAAAGCGGCGCGCAGATCGATGTGCAGATCCGCTATGGCAGCGGTGGTTCGGCCCACGTTACGGCGGCAGCGCGCGGGAGGTGGACGGCGTGAGGAAACGGCGGCCACTGCTCTACGACAATGACCTGCGCCTGATCGGCGAGCTGGACGGCGCGCAGGCGGTTGGCTTCAAGGACAACTGCGCGGACATGAACACGGCCACGTTTACCCTGGCAGCGAAAGATCCGCGCAATGATGACATCCTGGTGCAGGGCAGCTATATCCGGCTGTACGACGGCGAGGAGGACAAGGGCTATTACCGCATTGTGGAGATGCCGGACGAGCAGGACGGCGTCAAGGGCAAGGTGCGTTACACCTGCGACGGCGCGCAGTGCACGCTGCTGGATAACCAGATGCCCGGCATGCACACGATCGGCGACATTGAGATGCGCACGCGGGCTTGCCTGGAGTACATTTTGGGCTTTCAGGATCCTGTGCGCTGGGTGCTGGCGCGGTGTGACTTTGATGATGCGTTCACCTACAACTTTTCCAGCGCGAATCTGCTGGACGCGGTTTATGCGATCGGCAAGGCGATTGCGGAGCCGTATGAATTTGTGTTTGATTCGACGACGTCGCCGTGGAGCCTGAGCCTGATCCGCCAGGAGACCACGCCCAGCTGCCAGCTGATCAAGGGGCGCAATGCGCTGAGCATCCGCAGGCGGATCAGCGGCAGCGTGATCACGCGCCTGTATGCCTACGGCTACGGCGAGGGAGACAATCAGCTGACGATTGAGAGTGTGAACGGCGGCAAAAGGTACATCGACGCCGACACGATCGGCGAGTGGGGTATCCGCGAAGGAACGCACACCGATACGCGGCAGACGGATCCGGCGACGCTGATGGCGCACACCAAGCAGCTGCTTGAGCAGGCAAAAAAACCGCAGATCAGCTATACGGCGCCGGCAGCGGATATCTATCGCTATTCGGGCGAGAAATGGGATGACGTGCGGGCTGGTGCGCTGGCCATGGTCTTTGATTACCGATTCAAAAAGCCCTTTCCGGCGCGCGTGCTGACCAGGGAAAAGCGTGATGTGCTTGGCGACAACCCGAGCGTGACGTTTGAGCTGGAAACGGCGAAGCGCAGCACGGCGGACGAGCTGAACGATCTGCGCGATACCGTCGGCATCCACGAGCTCTATGCGCAGGGCGCGACGACGATGTATGCTCAGCAGTTTGCTGACAATGCGACGCCGACCAAGCCGGCCGTGATGAAATTCCGGATTCCGACGAACGTGGTGCGCTTTAACAGCATCCTGCTGTCGTGGAATCTGGAGCGGTACCGCAGCCCGGTGGCCGGTGCGGCAGCCGGCGGGGAAACGGTGATCACAAGCGCAGCCGGCGGCGGCGCGACGGTGACGATCCCGGCGCAGACGGTCTCCACGGGCGTCAAGTACACGGGCGGCCCGATGGATTCGGAGGGCTCAAGCGCAAGCCTCACCGGCGGGCCCAAGGATTACCTGGGCGAGAGCAGCACATCGACGGACAGTGCCGGCAGCCACAATCACAACATGACACATGTGCATGCGCTGGCGGGCCACGCGCATGCCTATAGCGGCACGACAACGTTCTCATGGAATCATACGCATTATGTCAGTGCGACGGGCGAGTATTCCAGCGGCGTCTACAACTACGCAAACAAGTCGATTACGATCGACGGTGAAACGGAGACGAGTGGAACGCTGTGGACGACGTCGGGCTATGCGGCTGTCGAGGGCGCGAGCATGCAGGCGACGGGCGAGAATGGCAGCCACTGGCATAGTTTCGTGCATATGCACGATATGCCGCACGTCCACAACATGGCGCACGAGCACACGATCCCGCCGCTGGTGTTCCAGCTTGAAACGCACCGGCACGCGATCACGGTACCCGAGCATGAGCATGAGAGCATCTACGACATCTACGAGGGGCCGCGCGCAGAGAGTGTGACGCTGATCGTGGATGGCACTGAGGTGCCGGCGGATGCGTTCGGGGATAAGGATGAGCTGGACGTCATTGCCTACATGCGCAAAAACGACGACGGCAAGATCGTGCGCGGAACATGGCACACGATTGAGGTGGTGCCGGATCAGAATACTCGCGTGGTGCTGAATCTGTTTGTACAGGTCTTCCTGCAGAGCAGAGGCGCGGGCGACTATTAACGGAGGAAACCAATGAACGAGAATATTCAATTTGTCATCCTGCAGCGCGTGGATCTGATGACGGTGAATCCGCCGATGGTGTACTCGCAGACGCTTGAGCGCTACAACAAGGGCGCGCATCAGTGGCAGGTGCAGGTGGTGGCGAGCAGCCAGAGCGTTGACCTGACGGGATGCACGGTGGCCTGCTATGCGGCGCGCAGCGACAAGAAGACGGTTTACATCAAGGGCGCAGCCAAGGGCAATGTGGCCAGCGTGGTATTTGATTCGGCCTTCTACGAGATCAACGGCGAGATCGCTGCGCGCATGGAGCTTTCCGGCGGCGACGGCCGGATCCTGGCGATCGCCAAGCTGTACTGCACGGTTTCCCAGACAGGCACGGATACGGTCATCGATCCGGACGGCGAGGTGCCGAGCCTTGATAACCTGATGGCGATGATCGACGAAATGAAGGCGGCCACGCAGGCTGCGACGGACGCCGCAGCGCTGGCCAACACGGCGGCGAAGAGCGCCAACTTCCAGGTGCTGGGCCAGTACGACACGCTGGATCTGCTCAAGGCGGCGCATCCGACGGGCAACGCCGGAGACGCCTGGGCGATCGGCACGGCGGAGCCGTATGTGGTGTACATCTGGGATGTTGACGCGCAGGACTACAAGGCCATCGGCCAGCTGCAGGGCGCTGCCGGCGCGCAGGGCCCGACGGGCGCAGCGGGCCGGGGCGTGAGCAGTGTGGTGCTCACCAGCGGCGATCACAGCCCGGGCACGATGGACACATACACGATGTACTACACGGACGGCACGAGCATGCAGTACATGGTGTACAACGGCGCGGACGGCAAGGACGGCAGCCCGGGTGAAAACGGCAGCGACGTGCAGGCGATCGTCTACACGATCAACGGAAAGAGCGCGGACAGCTCGAACAACTTCGAGGTGACGCCTGCGGGGATCGGCGCGGCGACGTCCGGCCATACGCACAGCGAATACGCTGCCAAAGAGCATACGCACGAGTATGTGTCCACGAGCCGGGTCAACCAGGATCTGAACACGAACAGCGATGTGACGTTTAAGAGCGTGACGGCGGACGTCGTGTACGGTGCGGTGTTTATGGAGTGATGAAAGATGGCGGTAAGCAATCTTATTGTAACCAATAATTACACTACGCAGTCAAACCTGACATTTGAACCGAGTGATTATTACGATCAGGGAATTTCAACAGAGGGCACGGTTACATTCCAAGCAAGCAGCAACTATAGCTATCCGCTAACCCTTATTCTAAGAGATGAGGCAGGCGGTTATCTTGCAAGCGGACTTGTTCAAATTGGAGAAACAGCTGCGCTAAAGGACATATTTTCGGGGATAGACATTGAGGGGAAATTTTTATCCTCAGACTTTACAACGTTCCAAAGTGTGAAAATCGTAAAGCCGACAACGAATGCTGGTGCGCCGACATCGCCCAAAGTGGCCGCGACGATCAGCCGGGCAGCTGTGGATCTGAGCTGGGGCGCAGGCGGCGCCGGCACGAATAACAGCGTGACCGGCTACGATGTGGAGTATCAGGACAGTGCAGACGGCGTCAGCTGGCCGGAAAGCTGGCAGACGGCTGCCGGATCGCCGGTGACAGGGACGCAGCTGAGCGTATTTCCACCGGACACAGCAGGGTATTTCAGACGTTTCCGCGTACGCACGCGCGGATCGGCGGGAAGTGAATACTATTCCGGCTGGGTGGTGAGCACGAACACGCTGCGCAGGAAGTGGGACGCGTTTGCATGGGAAGATCCCATCCTGACGGCAGGTGTGAGCGGCATCCGCGCAGTACATCTGACGCAGCTGCAGGAGAGCATCGACGCGATCAGGCCTTTCTTTGACCTGGGTGCATACGATTTTACGCCGGTGACCGCCGGCGTGACCAAGGTCGCCAAATGGGCGGATCTGATCGAAGAGCTTCGCGCAGCGATCGACGAGACCGGAGAAAAGCATGACGCATGGAATCTGCTGCAGGCAGGCGTGCCGCGCATCGCGAACATCATGCAGCTTCGGCAGATCATTGACGGCGAGCAAGGCGGAGAAGAACTGCCGTATGTTTTTGTCATTGACGGCAATGGTTATCTTTTTTGCTCAAGCAGCACAGGCGATGCTCCGCCTTTTGAGATCAACGACGACGGAGAGCTGGTTTATACCTACGCAAGCGGCACAGAGCCGCTTTGGCTCTATATCGACGAAAATGGATATCTGATTCTGAAAACGGAGGGATAAAGATATGGCTACGCTGAATCTGGGCAAGGTTGTCGGTGATGACGGTCAGACGCCCTATATCGGCGAAAATGGCAACTGGTGGACTGGAGACACTGATACCGGAGTCAAGGCGCAAGGCCCAGCCGGCGCGAACGGCACTGGCAGCGGCACGGTGACCGGCGTGAAGGTGGGCGATGAGACCTACGAGCCGGACGAAGCAGGCGTGGTCGAGCTGCCGGAGATGGGCGGCGGCGCAGGTGTGCCGGACGGCGGAACGACCGGACAGATTCTCATCAAGCAGAGCGATGCAAACGGCGACGCCATCTGGAAAACACCGACGGCGCAGGATGTGGGTGCGCTGACCAGCAATGGCACGGCAGCGGATGCGAGTAAACTGGGCGGACGGTCGGCGAGCGAATACATGCAGGCAAGCAATGTGCTGGACTCACTTGAGAGCGTCACAGCTAACACGGCGGGCGGTATGGTGGCGGGTGCGCTTGCGGTAAAGGAACTGAAGAATAGTCTGGAAAAGACGGATATCGGGATTGCATCCACGAGCGTGGGAAACGTGGACAGCAATTATTCTTGCATTATCAACGGCGTGAAACTTATTTCGTTGAAAATCACGGGTATAAACGCATCTGCAAACACGGGGACAACACTGTGTAAGCTGGACACTACATTTTCGGGCGAAGTCCCTGTGGCCATATCAACTAATTTTGACGGGAAGGTTTCAGCGTGGATCAGAAGTAACGGAGAATTAGCGATCAATGCTAACCCGGCAATGAGCAACAATGAACTCAGAATTATCGGAATTGGATGGTGATGGGCATGCTTGAATTGAAATACATCAGCCATGATACTGCATATAAGGTTGAATTTGAGCTAGTCAAACGAAACATTGTCCGTTTGGTTGGCGACATTCCTGCTGACACATCTGGATTTACGCTTTCCCGCATCGGCTATGACGACAGATGGGATCATTCCGGCTTCAAGACAGTATACCGAAAAGGCGACGGATTCATCGAATACAGCAATGATGGGAGCACGCATGTCGAGCCAGAACCGCAGCCGGAGACTGATCCGATACCTTCTGAACCATCTCACGAAGACCGCATCGCCGCGCTGGAAGCGCAGCTTGCGGCGTATGAAGCGGCTTATCAGGAAGGAGTGAATGAAGCATGAGCATGACGGACATCTTCCGCAGCCTCGGACGCGCGGACGCTCTGAAGCTGCGCGAGGAGGCGTACAGCCTGAGCGGCACGCAGATCATCGACCGGGAGCACAGCGTTCCGGCCTTTGATCCTCAGAAGGATTACAGCGCATGGCCTGCCGGCGCGCCCGTCACGGACGAAGGACAGGTCTGGTTGCTGATCCAGCCACACAACGCTTCGAACTATGCAGACAGGCCGTCCTCGCTGCGCGCGCTGTGGGGGCTGGCGCACACGACCGATCCCAAGAAAGCGAAGCCGTGGGTGAACGCGCACGGCACCAGCGGCGTGTACATGACCGGCGAGTGCTACAAGGATGCAGACGGAACGGTGTGGCGCTGTCTGCAGGACAATACGGTCTATGACGCGGCCACATGGCCGGAAGGATGGGAGATGGCGGAATGACGATCGGCGTTTCCAGTTTTGTTGCGAGAATTGAAAGGATTGCGCAGCGAAAGCTGACGTATAGAATCGGCGGCGTAGGCGCGGATAGCACCTGCGACTGCATCGGTCTGATCATGGGCGCGATGTACGAGCTTGGCCGCAAACCGTATGATCTGCACAGCACCAATTATTTTGCGAGGTTCCAGACGATGGAACTGAAAAAGGCAGGAGAAAAGGAGTTGTTTCTTGGACAACTCCTTTTTCGCGCCCGCACAAATCAGGACCGCCTGAGTGCAAGATATCTGCCCGGCGGAAGCCACTACACCGGTGATCTGCTGGACTATTACCACGTCGGCGTGGTGACGGGCGTGAATCCGCTGAGAATCATCGAGTGCACGGAGAACGGCGACGTGACGGGCATCGTGATCAATGACAAATTCAGAAACTGGCAGTACGGCGGCAAGCTGCGCGGCGTACTGTACGAAAACACGGACACGGGCGGCGTCTATGTGCCGCAGGAGGCAGAAAACATCATGGCACTGTATGAAGCGAAGGTCATCACGCAGAAAGATCCTCTGACGCTGCGCGCGACGCCGGCGGGCAGGAAGATCGGCGAGATTCCCAAGGGCGCGACGGTCGAGGTACTTGCGGACGGCACATGGCCGCGCGTGCGCTACGGCGAGGCGCTTGGCTATGTGAGTGGAGAGTATCTGGAGAGGATCGAGGAGGAGCCGGATCGGCAAAAGGTGACGATCATTGACAGCGAGGGCAACCGATTCGAGCCGGTCGGTGACTTCAGGGTGTTGTTTGGGAGCGTTGACTGATGACGGGTGAGCAGATTATGTGCCTTAGGGATGATGTGAATCGGGTTGGGCATCTGCTTATTGATCAGGATGGCGAGATGATCATCGAGGCGGTTGAATTGGGAACGAAAAGCCGGGAGGAAGCGCTGAAGGTAATTGTACGCAGCTGGAATGATCTGCGTGCGCTGTTTGATGAAGTAAGCAGCTTGGCTGAAGATCATGCCAGAATGACGCACGCGCTCCAGAAGATCAACGAGAAGGTCGTCGATGCGATGCAGGGTACAGCGCGATCTGAGATCGCGGTGGACTGGTGGCAGGCGGTTAACGAATGATGAAGAGGTGATGCAGATGGGGGTTGTTAGAAAAGCCCTTTCCAGGGCAATCAAATGGATCTGGGCTCAGATCGAGGAAGAGTTTGCAGCACCGATCAGGGAGCTGAGCGCGAAAGTGGACGCACAAAAGGAAGAACTCAAGGAGATCCGCGAGGAGATGAAGCGCGTGCACCAATACGATCCGGCGGCTCGGGAGTGTGATCTGGCGTCGCTGGATGACCAGATCTGCCAACAGATCGAAAGATGCCGTCAACGCGGATATACGACCGCCGAAGATCGCCGGCGCGTGGGCCGCATGCACCGTGCGTACCATGCGCGCGGGGGCAACGACGGGGAGACAGGGGAATATGCGATCTTCAGCCGGCTGCCCACGGAGGAGGAGTGGCGCCAGATGCGCAGCGCGGAGTGATGCATGAGGATCACGGTGTATCGGGAGGACGGGGGCGTGCTGCGCCTTGACGGCGTCCGGCATGTCAAAATGGAATTTGTGACACGCTGGCCGTTCCTGCTCAAGATCTGCAAGGTCTGGCACTTGCACGGGTACAAGAAGGCTTAACAGGCGTTGACGAGCAGAAACCTCTCATTTTTGCGTGTTAGATGTGAAAAAAACGTGTTTAACCTGCGTATATCGTCAAAAAGTGCGGTTTTTGATCGTTAAGTCGAGTAAAACAGGGGTATAAATACTCAATTTGGTTTTTCTGAGCAAATGGCCGTCAAGTTAGGTTTTTAAAGTATACTTGGAAAGTTTGCACGCAAAGATGCAACGCAGCAACTTAGAATCAAGTAAAACTCGCACGCGTGCGAGTAAAGTAACGAGAGGAGAGATACTGATGATTGATCTGTCTGTTGTGTTTGGCGCGCTGATCGCGCTGCTGCTGGCCGTGATGATGTTCAAGGTCTGGCCGATGGTCAAGGCATTTCTGCCGCCGGCGGTGCTGGCGGTGATCCAGTGGGCGGCGCGCGCTGTGGTCGACGGCGTAGAGAGCAACTGTAGAGGCAAGGACGGTGCGGAGAAGCGCCGGGCAGCGTTTGAGCGCATCGAGCGGGCGCTCGAGCCGCTGCTGAAGTATATGAAGGCGCACGGCTATACGGTGACGCCTGAGCGGATTTACGAGGCCATTGAGGCGGCCTGGCGGCAGCTCAACACGGAGCAGCTGCTCACCGGCGAGAAGAAACTGGCACCGGATCCTGGCACGGATGAGGAACAGGACGGCGAGCCGGAGGAGGAATAAGGATGGAGAACGACGCAAAGAGATATGTGGCTGCACATTTGACACAGCGTGCAGCGCTTGAGGGGCTTGCAGAGGAGTGCTGCGAGCTGGCGCAGGCGGCGCTGAAACTCATCAGGGCGATTGATGGTGAGAATCCCACGCCTGTGAGTGAGGAGAAGTGCGTCGAGAAGCTCCATGAGGAAGCCGGAGACGTTCTCATGCTTCTGGAGTTTCTTGGCATTGTGAGCGATGGAATGACTGCTGACAATGCCAAGTGGGCGCGCTGGGCGGGGCGTATTCGGGCGAGCAAATGAGAATAAGAATAAGTGAATCGGGCTGATAGGAAAAGACCTATCAGCCCGATTTTTGTATTTGCATGGAATCCTGCAGGATGGATCTGCGGGAGATCTCCATGGGCGGCGATCCGCGCCGCAGGAGCGCATCTGCAGGGGAATTTGCCTGCAAAATGGGCGATTCTGAGCCATTTTCAGCGGTGCAAGGGTGGGATTGGTGGGGCATGGCGTGAGATAAGGGCGCACAGAGGGCGCGTTTCCAGGGCCTGGCAGGCGGCTTGGGATGCAAGGGATTGTAGGTCGGTGAGGAGAGACGGAGAGGAGGGGGCACGTTGGCCATGACCAGGAGCTAGCTGAGCCGCGCGCCTTATGCGCGCCTAGCGGCAGCGTGAACAATCCGAGCAAAATTTTCAGGCGCGCACCCAGCCTCGCAGGGTACCCCGCCCTACCCTCGCGAAATCGGGTATGGGGTTCCCCACCAAAGGGGCCCCATCATAAATAATAAAAAAGAAAAATGTGGAAATAATAGGGGGTGCCTGATTTGTTGTGAGTAATGCACAAGGTTTTATACATCCCTGTGGATAACTTTGCGCGGTTTGCGGATAGGCTGGCGCGGCAGTATGAATGGGAAAAAATACAAAGATATCGCCGCTTCGTTTCGTTTTTCCGTAATACTCCTCACAATAGAATCGGAAGAGGGATAATTGCCTGCCCGGATGCATAGCTTCAAAAGCGCCGCGAAGGCAGGAGAAAGGGGGATGCGCATGGGAATCGTGATGCAGCGCAGAAAAAGAAGGCGGGCGGCACGGATGCGCAGCGCTATATTAATATCTGCCATGGCGTCTGCTGTGGCAGCGCTGACGGTGATGACGATGCATATCCTTCCGGGCGGTATTGCGGATGGCTTGCAGGCGTTTTCGCAGCAAGGACAGATCGTGATGACCCTGCCGGGCTATGACGTCTATGCGCTGCAGCTTGCGGTTTTTGATCATGGCGAACGCGCAGCAGCAGAGGCTGCACGCCTGCAAAAGGAAGGCGTGCGCTGCGTCATCTGGCAGCGTGAAAAAATGCGCATTATCGTCAGTGCAGCCTGCGAAAAGGATCAGCTGGATAGGGCGGCAGCCGGCGGATATGAGGCGTATGTCATCCGGGATTCTCTTGAGGAGATCCCGCTTCGTCTGAGCGCACGTGCGGATGATGCGGCGATGGCACGGCGCCTGCTTGAAACGCCGGACGCCGTATTTGCAGCGCTGACAGATGACGGGCAGACAACCGCTGGGATTGCGGCTCAAACGCGGATGCTTGCTGAAGAAGCGCTAGGCATGCAGGTGCAAAATGCCCTGTATACCCAGCTTGCGCAGAGCTTGATCAGCTGGTGCGATATCGTACAGGATACGCTGGAGGTATCAGGAGAGGCCGCGGCGCGCAGCTACGGCGCGTTGACCATGTGCACGATCTGCCGTCAGCTTCGTCAGACGCTGAGCGAGCCGAGCACAGCCTCCGCGCAGCGGACGCCGTCCACGGCGGCAGATGTGATGCCGCCGGCATAACCTGCGCCCTCGCCGCAGGGATACAGGCCGATGCAATCGACGCTCATCAGATCCTCGCCGCGCGGAATGCGAACGGGGGAAGAGGAACGGGTTTCAGGGCCTGTGAGCACGGCGTCAGGATGATCAAAGCCGCGCAGCTTTCTGCCCAGCAGGGGCAGCGCCTCGCGCATGGCAGTCACGATATAATCCGGCAGCAGCTTGCCAAGATCGCCCATCACCACGCCGGGCTTGTAGCTGGGCGTTACAGAGCGGAATGATGTGCTTGCACGGCCGGCAAGCAGGTCGCCGGCCAGCTGGGCAGGCGCTTTGCCTGTGCATCCGCCGAGGGAAAAGGCTTTGCGCTCGATTTCGCGCTGGAGATACATGCCGGCAAGCGGATGCGCACTGCCAAAGTCTTCTGGTCCCACGCCGACGAGCAGCGCGCTGTTTGCGTTTTCGAGATCGCGGGCAAAGCAGCTCATGCCATTG
Source organism: Clostridia bacterium (assembly GCA_017545905.1). Lineage (GTDB taxonomy): Bacteria > Bacillota > Clostridia > Christensenellales > Aristaeellaceae > Ventricola. Next base: position 41,663 of record JAFWXL010000112.1, read on the forward strand.
GTCACAACGCTCTCTTCTTCGCTGGCGGAGGCGACCACACTGCCGCCGGGGCACATGCAGAAGGTATATACGCTGCGGCCTGAGGGAAGATGAAGCGCGAGCTTGTAATCCGCTGCGCCCAGCGCAGGATGCGCGGCAAAGTCGCCATACTGCGCGCGATTGACGATCAGCTGAGGATGCTCGATGCGCGCGCCGATGGAAAATGGTTTCTGCGTCAGGGAAAAGCGGCTTTCATGCAGCATGGTAAAGGTATCGCGCGCACTGTGGCCGATGGCCAGAATGACACGCGAAGTGGGCAGCTCGTGCTCGCCCAGCGCGTTCTCGTAGCGCAGCGCGGAGATTGCGCCGTTGCTTTGGATGATCTGTGTCATTCGTGCGCCGAAATGCACCTCGCCGCCCAGCCGGATAATCTCCTCGCGCATGGCCTTGACCACATGACGCAGATTGTCCGTACCGATATGCGGCTTGGCATAGACAAGAATCTCTTTGGGCGCGCCAAAGCGCACGAATGTGCGCAGGATATGCTCGCCGCGCGGGTCCTTGGTGCCGGTATTGAGCTTGCCGTCAGAGAATGTGCCCGCGCCGCCCTCGCCGAACTGGACGTTGGATGTGGTTTTGAATGCGCTTTGTCCGTTTTCCCAGTAGGCACGCACATCGCGTGTACGCGTATCGACGTCCTGACCACGCTCAAGCACGATGGGGCAGGCGCCGCTTTCGGCCAGCGTCAGCGCAGCAAACAGGCCTGCCGGGCCAAAGCCGACAACGACGGGCCGCACAGCGGGCGCGGCTTTCAGCCGGGGGACGACAGGCGGCGCATACGGCTCGACAATGGCGCCGGCATTGGGAGCAAGGCGCGCGGCAAGCCTGCGTTCATCCTGCGGATTTCTGAGGGTTACATCGATGGAAACGACGAAGCACACGTCGTTTTTTTTGCGTGCGTCAACGCTCTTTTTGCTGATTTCACAGTGCGCAATCTGGCTCTGCGTGCAGCCGAGCTTTTTTGCTGCAGCACCGGCAAGCAATTTGGCCGAATAATCGAGCGGAATCTTGATATTGTGAAGACGGATCATGAAAGGTCCTTTCTATCAGACAGGGAAAGTTACTGACGGGAGAGGATATCCTTCGCCGCGGCGAGCGCACCGGCAAAGGCAAAGTGGAGATTGTATCCGCCGCACGGGCCGTCTGCATCGAGCGTCTCGCCCAGAATATACAGGCCATCAAACAGGCGGGAGGCCATCGTCCGGGGATCAACCTCGGCAAGGGCAATGCCGCCGCGCGTGACCTGTGCGTTTTTGAATCCCTGCGTGCCGATAACCGGTAGCGCGAAGGCAGAAATGTAATCGCAGATTGCACGAATCTGATCTTCATGCAGGCAGGAAACCTGCATTTCGGGCGAAATGCCGCTTTGTTTGAGCAGGGCCATCGACAGAAGGCGCGGAAACACGCCGGTGAAAATGCTCAGCGCACTGTGATCGGGACGCGCTGTGATGCGCTCACGGAACCATGTGGAAACATTGAGGATCTCCGGCAGCAGATTGACCAGTAGGCGAACGCGCTTCCTGGCGTCGAGGGCCTGTGCGGCAAGGCCGGACAACTGGAAAACGCACACGCCGGATACGCCGTAATCGGTAAAAAGCAGCTCGCCGGTTTCGCGGGCAGCGGGTTTTCCGCCGATTTCCAGCGTCAGCGCTGCCTGAATACGTACGCCCTTGAGGCTGCGCAGCGCGCCATGATCGCACCTGAGCTGTACCAGCGCCGGGAACTGCCTGCATGCGCTGTGACCGAGCGTTTCCAGCAGACGGATGCCGGCACCGTCTGTGCCCAGATGAGGACTGGCGCTGCCGCCCATGGCGCACAGCACGGTCGGCGCAAATAATCCTTCACCGCTGCTGAGCTGCACGCTCCATCCGCCGCGGCGCGACGGCGTAAGCGATACAGCCTCCTGTCCGGTGAGGATGGTCACGTTTTCCGATTCACAGGCTGCGCGCAGCACGTCGAGCACGGAAGAGGCCATCAGCGTGCGCGGATAGATTCTTCCATCCTCGCTGCAGGTCATCAGGCCCAGTCCGGAAAAGAAACCGAGCACATCGCCCGGCGGAACCTGCCGGTAAAGCGTATCGACAAACGACGCCGCTCCGCCGTAAAATGCGGGGTTCATGTTTTCGTTGGACAGATTGCAGCGGCCGTTGCCGGAGGCCATGATCTTTTTGCCTACGCGGTCAAGACGCTCAACGAGCGCAATGCGCAGGCCCGATCCGGCAAGCGCAGCGCATGCGGTCAGACCGGCTGCGCCGCCGCCGAGGATGATGCAGTCAAAGTGCATGATCAGTCTCCTTTGTGCCGGCGATTTCCTTTTCACGCCGCGCGAGAATACGGGGAAGATGACAGAGCATCGGACAGGTCGCCGTGGTGGCGGAGGTGATATCCGCAATCGGTGCGGCCGCGTACATGTCGCCGCCGCAGATCATCATACCGCGGCCTTGTGGGCATACGCATTAGGGATACCTCAAAAGCATGCGGGATATTCAGTTCATTATAGCACACGCCAAGGAAAAAATACAACGGCGCGTGCATATAGTTTGTAAGGAACGGCGGCGAAGCCGCGCCTGCAGAAGACAGCAGAATTTCGGATTGAAAAAGCACGCCGCGTGCGGCGGGAACGGAGGATGTATGATTGAACGGTTCCGGATGCACTTTGCTCCTGGCATGGACGAGCGCATGGTGAGCGTCTTTTTGCCCGGAGGATATGAAGAAAGCGATGCAGCTTATCCGGTGATGTACATGTTTGACGGGCAGAATGCGTTTGAGGAGGACAAGGCTGACTATGGCAACTCGTGGAGCCTGCATGAGTTTGCCGGCGGCTGGGAGAAGGATGTCATCATCGTGGGTATAGAAAGCAGCCGAGAAAGCGACCGGCATCTGGCGGAATATTGTCCGTATCATCTGGCGCCAAGAATGTGGGAAGGGCTTCGCGGACGTGGACGCTCTACAATGGAATGGATCGTCGATTCGCTCAAGGCGCATATTGACAGCCGATACCGTACCATGAAGGACAGGCTGTGCACAGGCGTGATGGGCGCAGGACTTGGCGGCCTGATGAGCCTGTACGCCGTGACGGCATTCAACGGCGTGTTTTCCAAGGCGGCATGCCTCTCCGTGCCGGTGGGCATCTGCTATCCGCAGCTGCTGCGGCAGGTGCGTGATGAGAGGATCGACCCGGATACGCGCGTGTATCTCTCTCTTGGCGAGAGCGAAGCGCGGGACAGGAAGATGCTTGCCCATCTGATCGCCTGCAATCTGACCATCGGTAATATTCTTCAGAGCAAAAATGCGCACGTGTATCCGGCACTGCTGGAGGGCGGCAGACACTGTGAGGCGGATTGGAAAGCGCAGACGCCGGAATTCATGCGTTTTCTCTGGCTGGAATGAGTGCTTTTTGACGCGGAAGCAAAAAAGAAAAGCGGGTAAGCAACCCGCTTTAATTATCGTCTGAGTTTCTGGCAGTACTGTGTACAGAGCTTGTCGGTACAGTTGGCGCATTGCAGCGCGGCATTGGTCTTGTCCCAGAATCGCTCGGGATGCACGAGAATGCAGAGTTCCCAGATCAAAAAGACGACCAGAGACATCCCGAACAGGCTCCACGCGTAGAAGCTGGGGATAAAGAGCATGGGGGAGAACATCATCAGATGATCCCAGTTGAAGATGCGGCAGGTGGTGCAGCATCGATTCTTCATCATCAGCCGGAACGGACACCAGATCAGCACACAGATGAGATCGCAGACATAAAACGCCACAGTGATGAGGAACAGATGCACATGACTGAGCACATGGGCGGCATGCAGCGCGCCGATGGCGGCGATGAGCAGCGTCCATACGACAAGCACCCAGTATGCGGATCTGGCGGCGGATTTTGCATGCTCCTTGATTGCCTGCGGATTGATCTTTTCGCAGATGGGACGGAAGTGCTGCCTGAAAACCTTGAGCGAGCCGATAGAGATATGCTTCTGAATGGGGATGAGCTGCGCAAGCATGTCGATCATCCAGATGATCCACAGCAGATGCATGAGACCAAAGCTCCTGAAAAAGCCCATTCCCTCAAGCGGCGCAAAAACACCAGGCCGAAAAAAGAACAGACAGACGCTGAGCAGGAAGATAAAAATGCGGCCGATCAGGCGCGCAAAGTAGATTTTTCGGATTGTGGACATATGAGCCGGTGCTCTCCTTCATGATGCGCTTTCCGCCTTGACAGAAAAACGGAAAAATATTATCATCCATTATATCGGATTTACGGCTTTTTTGCAAGAAGATCGCTTACAGACCGGGAGGACTAGAGAACATGCTGCAGACGACGCTGTGCTATCTGGATGTGGATGGAAAGACGCTGATGCTTCACCGGATCAAGAAAAAGAACGACGTCAACCATGATAAGTGGATCGGCATCGGCGGCAAGTTTGAGCATGGCGAGAGCCCAGAGGAATGCATGCTCCGCGAGTTCAGGGAGGAGACGGGCCTTGTGCTGACTGCGTGGGCCTATCGGGGGATTGTTACGTTCGTTTCGCAGGACTGGTGTGAATACATGCATCTGTTCACTGCAGACCGGTATGAGGGAACCATCCGCGAATGCGATGAGGGAACGCTGGAATGGGTTGACTGGGACAGGATTCCTGCTCTGCCCATCTGGGAGGGCGATAAAGTCTTTTTGCGTCTGCTCAGAGATGGCGCGCCGTTCTTCTCGCTCAAGCTCGTCTACGAAGGGGAGCGGCTTGTGCGTGCTGCGCTCAATGGCAAAGAACTCGGCATTGCATAATACGATAAGCCTGACGCAGGAATGCTCTGCGTCAGGCGTTTTGTGATGTGAATGGTTATCTGCGCGGCTTTTTACCTGAAGGCTCGGATGGTTTTGCAGCAGCGCCGCGGCCGGCGGCTTTGCGTGCATTGCCCCTGTTTTTTGCGGGCCTTGCGCCCGGGTGCTCGCGCATTTCGCGGCGTTCTTCTCGCGCTTTTTTCTCCCGGCGGATCTGCGCATACTCGGCTGCGGTCTTCACGCCTTCCGGCGGAACCAGACAGTTTCTGCCTGTGCCGATTAGATCCTCGCGGCCGGCGTCGCGCAGTGCCTGACGCACCAGCGGGAAATTTTGCGGACGCTTGAATTGCAGCAGCGCGCGCTGCATGGCTTTTTCCTGCGGCGTGCGCGGAACGAAGACGCTCTTGCCTGTGCGCGGGTCAAAGCCGGTATAGAACATGCAGGTGGACAGCGTGCCCGGCGTAGGATAGAAATCCTGCACCTGCTCGGGCTGGTGATTGATGTCGCGCAGGTATTCGGCCAGCTCGATGGCGGCCTGCAGATCGCTGCCCGGATGACTGGAGATCAGATAGGGAACCAGATACTGCTCCTTGCCCAGCTGCTGGTTAATCTTCTGGTATTTGGCACAGAATGCATCGTAGACGTCGCGTCCGGGCTTGCCCATCACGGCAAGCACCTTTGGGCTTACGTGCTCCGGCGCGACCTTGAGCTGTCCGCTGATGTGATGCTGGCACAGCTCTTTGAGGAATGCATCGGATTTATCAGCCATGATGTAGTCGTAGCGAAGGCCGGAGCGCACGAAGACCTTTTTCACTTTCGGCAGCGCGCGGATCTCGCGCAGCAGCTGAATATAGTCGGTATGATCGACGGTCAGATTCGGGCAGGGCTTGGGGAACAGGCATTGCCTGTTTGCACAGGTGCCGAATTTGAGCTGCTTCTGGCAGGAGGGATGCCGGAAATTGGCCGTTGGGCCGCCGACGTCGTGGATGTATCCCTTGAAATTCGGCATGGCGGTGATCGCTTTGGCTTCCTCAAGCACAGATTCATGGCTGCGGGTAGAGACAATGCGCCCCTGCAGGAACGTGATGGCGCAGAAGGAGCATGAGCCGAAACAGCCGCGCGTCTGCGCGATGGAGAATTGCACTTCCTCAATGGCCGGCACGCCGCCGTCCTGATCGTAGTCCGGATGCCAGGTGCGCTGGAAGGGCAGCGTATAAACGCGGTCGAGTTCCTCGCGTGTGAGCGGCATGTCCGGAACGGTTTGAATGACGTATTGATCGCCATGCTTCTGGCTGATGGCATGGCCGCGGACAGGATCCTGTTCGTTGTACTGAACGAGGAATGCTTCGCCATATTTCTTTTTACTTTGCACGCAGTCCTCATAGGACGGCACTTCGATGCTGCCGCGCATTGGCGCGCTTGCCATGTAGCATACGCCGCGCATCTTTGCGCATTCCCATGCGGGCGCGCCGCGGCTCATCCAGTCGGCTGTGACGAGAATGGAGCGTTCGCCCATGCCGAACATCAGCAGATCGGCTGCGCTGTCCACAAGGATGCTCTTGCGGATGCTGTCGTCCCAGTAGTCATAGTGTGCAAACTTGCGCAGCGAGGCTTCAACGCCGCCGATGGCAATCGGAATATCGCCGTATGCCTGACGGATCAGGTTGCAATAGACGATCACCGCGCGGTCCGGCCGCTTGGCCGGCTTGCCGCCGGGGGTATATACGTCGCTGGAACGGCGCTTTTTTGCGGCGGTATAGTGATTGACCATGCTGTCAATCACGCCGGAAGAGACGAGAAAGCCGTAATTCGGTCTGCCGAAGCGCTTGAAATCCGCAGGGCTGCGCCAGTTCGGCTGAGCGAGCACGGCAACGCGGTAGCCGGCGGCTTCCAGCGTGCGGGTGATGATGGCGGCGCCGAAGGAAGGGTGATCCACATACGCGTCGCCGTTTACATAAACAAAATCCGGAGCGTCCCAGCCGCGGGCTTTCATGTCCTCGGCGGTCGTCGGCGGAAAGAGAAGGCGGTCTGCCATAATACACTCCTGTTGTGTCGGTTGGGTTCCATACATATTCACTATACCATACTTGCATCCAAAAAGAAAGTGACATCGAAGTCATGCTGCGCTATAATATAATGGAAGAAGATGAGCGGCGCCTTGCCGCAGGAGGGATCGGGATGCAGCTGGGCCTGTCTACGGCAGCCTTTTACAGCAGATGGGAGACGGAAGAGGCGGCGGCTGAAATCGCGAAGCTTCCGCTTGACTGCGCAGAGGTATTCCTTCAGTCCGACAGCGAGGTTACGGTGGAATTCGCCGAAACGGTTAAAAATAACCTTGGGCATATCGCCTGCACGAGCGTTCATCCGCTTGGCGGCTATGAAAACTACATGGCCGGCCGGCCGGCAAGGCAGATCAGGGATGCGTTTGATCATTACAGAAGAATCCTTGACGCTGCAGGCGTGCTCGGCGCAAAGACGTTTGTCTATCACGGGCGCAATACGCCGCAGTTGTCGCCGCTGCCGTGGAACCTCAAATGGAACATTGAAGCGATTACGCCAATGTGTGAAGAGGCGCGGTCGCGGGGAATGGCTGTGGGCTGGGAAAACGTATGCTGGTGCCAGCTGACGGTGCCTGAGCGGGTGCTGGAGGCAAAGACTGCCCTGCCGCAGGTGCGCTTTACGCTGGATATCAAGCAGGCGATGCGCGCAGGCCGCAATCCGATCGATTACGTCCATGCGATGGGAGATCGGCTGTGCAATGTGCACGTGTGCGACTGGCAGGAGGACGGACGCCTTTGTCTGCCGGGCGAGGGCATATTTGACTTTGGCGCGCTGATGCGGGCGCTCCGCACAGTCGGCTATGACGGACCTGTGATCATGGAACCATATCTGGCACTGATCAAAAGCGACGAAGCGCTGATGCGTTCCATCGCTTTCATGAGAGATATAATGAAGGAGTGAAAAGAGATGAGCAAGATTGATACCGTTCGCAGCGCAATGATGCAGGCTATGAAGGACAAGGATAAAGCCCGAAAGGATGCGCTGTCCCTGCTGCTTGCCGCCCTGAAAAACAAGGCGATTGACAAGCGCGCGGATCTGACGGAGGAAGAGGAGAACGCTGTGATCTTCCGTGAGATTAAGCAGGCACAGGAGACTGTCGATACCACGCCGGCAGACCGCACGCAGATCATCGAGGAGGCGAAGCTGCGTATCAGTGTGTACAGCGAGTTTGCGCCCAAGCTCATGGATGAAGCGGAGATCCGCGAGGTGATTACGGCGGTGCTCTCTGAGCTTTCGATTGACAAGCCGACCGCCAAGGATAAAGGCAGGATTATGAAGACGCTGATGCCGCGCGTCAAGGGAAAGGCGGACGGAAGCCTGGTCAACCAGGTGCTCGGCAGCTATTTTGCCTGACGACCGGCTGCAGTGACAGAAAACGCCGCGCAGATGCGCGGCGTTTCTTGTATGAAGAAAACCACTCGCTAGGCGAGTGGTTCGAAAAAAGCCTTCTGGCGATGATGTAGATGAAAAAACTCCTTTTGTTGTAGAATCAAAATGCGGTCTGGCAACTGCAAAGGAAACAACAAAAGGAGGACATTCGAATGAATGCAAAGAGAATTATAGCAAAATAGATCGGGAAAGGCAAATGGAGAAAGGTGTTATGCCAAGAATCGAAAGGATATGTGTGCAGAGATGCATTGGAGTGGAAAAGGGAAAGAATGTCTGAATTGTAGAGTCTTATGCAAATGCCAGATCGTACCAACGTGACGTGACACGTGGCCAGTAACATAGGGCTATGCCCGTCGAAGAAAAACCCCCGGCTCCGCCGGGGGATCATTATTCTGTAATGTAATGGCGCCAATGAAGTTTCACTTGGGATCGAACTCGGTATCGGGCAAAATGGCGTCAAATGACGGCAGATCATCCAAAGAGATATAGTATACGAATTCCTGCTGAGGGAACAGCTTTTCATCAAGCGTGATGGTGAAAACGCTGTGATCATCCCTGAGCGTGCAGGGAGCGTCAGGATCGTATCTGGAGGAATAGAGGAGCAGATCGTTGGGCGTGAGCTCGAGTGCATTGCAAAGCGACATGAGCGTCTGAACGCTGGGGATTCCTTTTCCGCGCTCAAGAGAGCTGAGAAACTGCTTGCTGATCCCGGTACGCTCGGCAAGAATCTCCTGCGTCATGTGACGCTCGCGGCGGTATGCGCGCACATGCTTGCCGATAATGCTGAAATCCACAAGAACACAGGACATGGTAAAACACCTCTGAACATATGATATACTTGCAGATTCGCCCGATGAAGCGGAAATCCTGCAAAACTTCATGGATCAAAAAAAGAAAAATAGTAGCACATTTGAGAAAACTGTGATATAATACCTCGAACCTAATCCATCGTTTCTCAATCTCAATTGCTGCCTCCGTGGATTGCCTTCGCGCCCCAGCAGGAAGTCATGGCTTTGAGAGCCAATCGGTGAAGGTCAATCTATTTATATTTAGGAGGATACAGATATGTATCAGGACGAAACCCTCGTTTGCCGCGATTGCAACAAGGAGTTCATCTTCAGCGCGTCTGAGCAGGCGTTCTATGCGGAGAAGGGCTTCCAGAACAAGCCGCGCCGCTGCCCGGAGTGCCGTGCTGCGTTCCGCGCCCAGAATGGCAATGCTCGTCCGCAGCGCGAGATGTTCACCGCGATCTGCGCTGACTGCGGCAAGGAGACCCAGGTTCCCTTCCAGCCGCGCGGCGATAAGCCCGTGTACTGCCGCGACTGCTTCTCTGCGCATCGCGCTCCGCGCTATTGATTGACGCTGCCCCTGTCCGGAAAACCGGACAGGGGCGTTTTTGTACAATGAGAAATGCACAGCACACTTATGGAGGGGAAACGAGAAGAGATTCGTGCCAAACCAGATGAAAGAACATGCAGACAACGTACAATTCCTGCATTCCAGAAAGCTTTTTCCAGAAAATTTTTTTCTTTTAAATATCACTTAATGTTCGCCATTACGATATTATCTGCCAGCGAAATTGGTCTGATGTTCGGAAAAATAGACGAAGTATACACAATACACAGCGCTGGAACGTTCGGATATTCAGAATGAAAAAGCAAGGAATACCTGAAAAAGTGTAAAAAAAGGTGTTGACAAAAGAATCAACGTGAGGTATACTCTCATCATTCCGTGTGACACGGAGCTGATCCTTGAAAACGATACAGAATCAAGAAGAACGCGAACTGCGATTTTCACGAGTCGCAGTTGTACAAAGACAGTCAATTCGCAATGAGTTTTGAACCTGAAGGTAACTTCAGGATTCGATACAGAATCAAACACGAGAGTTTGATCCTGTCTCAGGACGAACGCTGGCGGCGTGCCTAACACATGCAAGTCGAGCGGGGAGGAGGAAGCTTGCTTCCGAATCCCAGCGGCGGACGGGTGAGTAACGCGTGAGCAA
>JAFWXL010000113.1 GCA_017545905.1 Clostridia bacterium
GCAGGAAGTCGATCGCCTTGTCCATATCGCCGTCGTTCGCCATGAGGGCCTTCTTGCAGTCCATCATGCCGGCGCCGGTGCGCTCACGCAGCTCCTTAACCAGAGCGGAAGTAATGGTAGCCATAACGGATTCCTCCAGATTCTGTCAATTTGTCAGAAGTTGACGATTAGGCCTGAACCTCAGCCTGCTCGCCCTGCTTGCCTTCCAGCACAGCATCGGCCATCTTGCCGGCGATGAGCTTGACAGCGCGGATAGCGTCGTCGTTGCCCGGGATGACGTAGTCAATCTCGTCCGGATCGCAGTTGGTGTCGACGATGGCGACGACCGGAATGCCCAGCGCACGCGCCTCGGTGACAGCGATATGCTCCTTGCGCGGGTCAACCACGAACAGGCAGCCCGGCAGGTTCTTCATTTCGCGGATGCCGCCCAGGTTGGCGACCAGCTTTTCGCGCTCAGCCATCAGCTTGATGACTTCCTTCTTCGGGAGAACCTCGAAGTCGCCGCGCTCTTCCATCGCGTCGATCGCGTTCAGGCGCGCGATACGGGTCTTGATGGTGCGGAAGTTGGTCATCATGCCGCCCAGCCAGCGGTTGTTGACAAAGAACATGTTGCAGCGCTTGGCCTCGGACTCAATGGACTCCTGAGCCTGCTTCTTGGTGCCGACGAACAGGACGCTCTTGCCCTCCATCGCAACCTGACGGACGAAAGCATAGGCCTCGTCGATCTTGCGGACGGTCTTCGCCAGGTCGATGATGTAGATGCCGTTGCGCTCGGTGAAGATGTACGGCGCCATCTTGGGGTTCCAGCGGCGGGTCTGGTGGCCAAAGTGCACACCGGCCTCGAGCAGCTGCTTCATAGAGATAACTGCCATGGGGATATTCCTCCTTTTTATTAAACCCTCCCTGCATCCTCATTGCATGCGGACCGCGGACTTGATTCCCCGGCAAGGCGCACGAAACAGACGCAGGTGCGTTTTCCGTAAAATGATATCACGTTGCAGAGAAAAAAGCAAGAGAAAAAGTATGAATTTCCTGCTGTTTTTGTTAATAATTGCGTGAAAAACCGGCGCTTTGGCAAAAAGATTTGCATTCCCTGCGCGGCGCATGGTATCATGTTGCAAGCATACATGCAGGGAGGCGCGCACATGAGCGTCAAAACAATTTATCTGATCCGGCACGCGCATCCGGATTATCCGGGCGGCGTGAAGATGTGCCTCGGACAGAAAAACGATCTGCCGCTGAGCAGCCGCGGCTTTGAGCAGGCGCAGGCGCTGGGACGCCGCTTTGCCTGCATTCCGCTTGAGGCCGTATACGCCAGCCCTCTGCTGCGCGCGCGCCAGACGGCGCAGGCCATCGCCGGCGATCAAAGACCGCTGCGCATCCTCGATGATCTCATTGAGCTGGACGGCGGCGAGTGGGATGGGCTGACGTATGATCAGCTGCACGAGCGCTTTCCGGCGCATTTCGGCCCCGGCGCAAAGGGCGGCTGTCCACCCGGCGGCGAAAGCGACGAGGCAGGTCTTGCACGCATGCTGTCGGCGCTGTCCCATGTCGAATCACAGACGGTATCCTGCGCCGCAGTGGTCGCGCATTCCGGCGTGAACAGGCTTGCACTGTGCAGAATACTCGGCCTGCCGCTGAGCGAAAAGAAGAAAACCGGCCAGGACTATGCCGCCGTAGCCGTGCTCACCTGCACGGAAGGCGTGTGGGCTGTGCAGGAATATGCTGCCCGTCATCTGTAATACAGAGCCGCTTCAGCGGATATCATACACACTGCGCACAGCAATATCTTCCGGAACGCCGCGCAGCACCTTCACCCGGCGCTCACCGGCATTCATATCAAAGAAATTATCCGCCAGCAGCACGTCCGCGCCGCACCGGATTTCCACGCTGCGGGCATACGCTTTCGCGCCGACCACAATCTCATCGCCGTCCAGATATGCCTGCAGCTGCGGATCGGCGAACTCAAAATGCTTCGGCGCGCAGAACAGCACGCTGCCGCTGCTGACGACGCTTCCGCCCTCATCCTCCAGCGCATAGGCATAGTAGCAGTCATAGAAGCCATAGTCCGAGAAATCCTGCGCGTCGCTGAGCCATACGGACGAGAGCGCCGGCACATGCACAGCAAAGCTTCCATCGCAGATCACCGAGGCGTCCGGCCTGCGCAGCGACCAGCGCGCTATGCCTGTGAATGCCTGCATCGTTTCATTGGCCACATTCAGCCTTGCAGACATCTTCTGCGGGAAATGCTCAGTATTGATGTTCGTATCCTGAGACAGGATGCCCTCCTCATGGCAGGAGATCATCACCGGCGCGAAAAACCGCTTTTCATAGTAATGCAGCGCCTTCCAGCGGCCGAAATAATCCACGCTTGCCCAGCTGACAACAGGCCAGCAGTCATTGAGCTGCCAGACAATCGCACCCATACAGCATCCGCGATGGCGGCGCCAGTGCTCCACGCCATACTGAATCGCCTGCGCCTGAAGAAGCTGCGAGGCATAGACAAAGCTGTCAAAGCTGTGCGGATACAGATAGGTCTGGGAAAGATACTCGGCAATTCTTCCGTTTGCCGAAGCATTGCGCTGATGCTTTTCCATGACACGGGAGAACGGATTGAGATCCCCCTCTCCGGCAAAGGCGCGGATGGTTTCCATGCAAGGGAAGGACTGAAAGCCAAACTCGGATACGTAGCGGAAGAGGTATTTCCGGTAATCCGTAAACGGCTTGAGCCCATGCCAGACGTCCCAGTAGTGCACATCGCCGCGGTCCGGGTCCTGCGGGCCGTCAAACGAGCCGCCGCTGGAGGGGCTGGACGGCCAGTAGAACGTCTGCGGATCCTCCTGTCTGAGCACCTGCGGGATGATGTACTCATACATCTTGACGTAGTCCGTCACCTCGCGCTTGCTGCTCACCCACTGTCCCTTCGCGACAAAGTCTTCCATCTCATTGTTTCCGCACCAGAGCGCCAGCGACGGATGATGACGCAGGCGGCGGATGTTATCTACGAATTCCGCACGGATATTCTCTTCAAACGCATCGGAAAGATGATACACCGCGCAGGCAAACATGAAATCCTGCCAGACAAGCAGACCCAGCTCGTCACAGATATCGTAGAAATAATCCTCCGGATAATGACCGCCGCCCCAGATGCGGACGGTATTCATGTGAGCAGCCTTTGCATCCTCAAGCAGGCGGCGCGTGCGCGCCGGACTTCTGCGGGGAAGCAGGCTGTCCTCCGGAATGTAATCCGCGCCCATGGCAAAAACCGATACCCCGTTGACCTCGTGGCAGAAGCTCTCGCCCCACGCGTCCTTCTCCCGCCTCACGCGCAGCGTGCGCAGGCCGATCCGCCTTTCCCATGTATCCAGCACGGCGTCGCCGCTCAAAAGCTGCACGCTGACACGATAGAGCGGCTGAGCGCCGTAGCCGCTCGGCCACCAGAGCTGCGGATGATCGATCGTGATCCGGGCATGCTCGCCCGCCGCCTCAAACTCCGTGCCATCCGGCGCGGTCACCTTGATCGCAGCGCGTACATCCCCCTGCGCATACAAAAGGAGATTCACGTCAACATCAAGGGTCACCCGGCCTTCTTCATGGCGCTGACGCACATACACATCCCGTATCCGCGCCGTATCCACGCCGATGAGCGAAATATCCCGCCAGATTCCTGCATCAGGCAGCCTCGGACCCCAGTCCCAGCCGAACATGCAGTGCGTCTTGCGCAGGTGCACAAAGCCCTGCATGGCATCCTCGCAGCCGTTCGTCTGCCGCCGGGCATAAGCCTCCCGGACAAACTTCGTCGGAGATGCAAAGACCACCTCGATGGTGTTTTCTCCCGGTCTGAGCAGCCGCTTCACATCGAATTCCCATATGCGGTGCATATTGTCCGCGCTGCCGGCATGCACGCCGTTGATGCTGACGTTTGCCAGCGTATCCAGGCCCTGCGCGCAAAGCAGCACGGCGTCGGATTCAAGAAGCGCATCCGTCACCGTAAACGCTCTGCTGTAGCGGAAATCATGCTCCATCAGCCTGAGCGCCTCAGTTTCGTTATCCCGGTAATAGGGATCGGGAATCATGCCTGCCGTCAGCAGGTCGTGGTAAACCGAACCTGGCACGTTCGCCGGCACCACACCAAAGCTGCCGCCGAGCACCTCCAGAGACCACGCGCCATTCAAGGAGAGCACCTTCATCAAGCCGACCTCCCAGCTTATACTCTTTCGCACACAATCGCCGCAGCATCTTCCCTGCAGCATCTCTTCCTGATTGTATTATCCTGCAATTCCGGCAAAAAGTAAACTCCTTTTGCCGCAATGACAAAGGTTTATCCGCTCCTTTTCTGTTCATGCAAAAAGCCCTTCTCTGCCGGAGGAAGACCTCATGCAGAGAAGGGCCAATCTTTCATTCAAGGCGGATACCGCATCATGCTTGATGCCTTTCCCGAAAAGCGCGCGCATCGTCGGGCGTGTTCAGGTTCCTAAAGACGTCATTCTTCAGATGCGCAGGGAGCTCAGTCTTTCTGAGCTTCATGCTCTCGAGCATCCACATCATCTTGAGCTTTCCTGTTCTGAGATGCTCGTCAAGTACCGCTATGCAGCTTCTGCTGTATACGCCGATAAGCGGCTGCGACCTGCCTTCGTCATCCACCAGCACGAGCGCATCCAGCTGCGGATCATACTGTTCCTTCAGATAGCGCGCAAGCTCGGCGCTGTAATACGGCGCATCACACGGCGCCGTCACCAGCGCGTCGCAATCCGTCTTGCACAGCGCCGCATGAATCCCCGCCATCGGGCCGCAGTCGGGATAGACATCTGCACAGCGCGCATAGCCTTCAGGTGCAGGAATAGACGGATCATTCACCGACAGAATCCGCACATCGAATTCTTTTCCGGCGTCGGCAACGGTATCCAGCAGCGTGCGACCATTCACCTCAAGCAGCGCCTTGTGCGTTCCCATGCGCGTGGATTTGCCGCCACTGAGCAGCAGAAAACCGATTTTTGCCATTTCTGCATTCCTCACTTCCGTCTCTTCTGCCTGCAGGCAATGCACAGCGTTTCTTCTTTTCCCGGAGAAATCGCTCTGCCGCAGCGTTCACAGGATCGGGATTCCACCTGTCTGAGCAATACGCGATCCATATGCGGCAGCTTCATCATGCAGATTTCGCCCACGCAGCCGTCACGGCAGACCGCTTTGCATACGCCGCAGCCGGTGCATTTATGCGGCGTGATGAAAACAGGCCGTTTTCCAGCCTGCTCCTCACCGATTTCCAGCGCGCCGCCCGGGCACAGCAGCGCGCAGATGCCGCAGCCAAAGCATTCGTCCGTCATCCATGGCAATGTCATCGTGCAGGAGAATTCCGTCCGGTTCTTGGCCAGTTCGCGAACCCTCGACGCGAGCATCCGCCGGTAGATCATGGCGTCCACCCTGCTGCCGGCAACATCATTGATCACAAGCGCCGTCGCCTTTTGACCGCCATGCGCCATCGCGCGGAAGAAATCCCTGCGGCTGACGCCCTCTTCCTTTACATTCGGCAAATCATCAAAGCACACCTGCACATGAGCAGCGTATCCTTCCTCGCCCAGAAAGCATTTGAGCTTATACAGCTGATCTTCGAGCAGTTCAAGGCAGTCCTCATGCGGACAGTCCTTGCACGGTTTCAGATTGAGAATCAGCTTCCCGCCCAGCGCCAGATACGCCAGAAACTCCCATGGCAGCAGTGCAAGGCATTCCTCAACATGACCCGCCTGTTTTTCTCCTCGCCTGCAGGAGAGCACAATCTCGCCCGTTCTCTCCGCCAGCAGCAGATGGCGCTTGCTATTAGCCGGAGAGGGCGCAATGCAGCGCGACGGGCATGCCGCCACGCACAGGCCGCAGCTTTGGCATTCATTCCATTTGGGCGGCGTTTTCTGCTCCCGGTCATAGACGCCTTTGGGACAAACGTCCATGCAGGCGCTGCAAGTCA
Source organism: Clostridia bacterium (assembly GCA_017545905.1). Classification (GTDB taxonomy): domain Bacteria; phylum Bacillota; class Clostridia; order Christensenellales; family Aristaeellaceae; genus Ventricola. The sequence goes on from JAFWXL010000113.1 coordinate 5,960, forward strand.
CGTGCTTCTGATTGCGGTTGATGCAATGCGAAAGGGACGGAAACGGATGGTCATCCACTGCATTGGTTTTGATCACATCCAGCAAAAGGCTCATCCGTTTCATCTCCCTTCATCCTCAGGAAAAGGCCCGCAGCACCACATGGCACTGCGGGCTCTTTATATTTGAATCTTTTCACTTCCGGCCTCGTGAGCCAAATCCGTTTTCTTTGACAAACTTCGTCGGAAGCGGGTGCGGGCACAGCCCGCTTAAGTATTCTTTTCTTCGAACTCCGGATTGAACGCACACTCGCGCGCATTGATGAGGAAGTTCGGTGCGGTGCCGTTATCCGCGAAGCAGTGCAGCGCAGTCACGACGTTATCACCATACTTCGCCCTCAGCTCGTCAACCGGACCGAACTTGAGCGCGCGCATCATGCAGCTGGCCACGCAGGCCGGCTCGCCGCCGGCGGCCACGATATCCTTGCACATGTCGCACTTGACGACCTTCTTCGCCTCCGCCTTGTACACCGGATGATGATACGGGCAGGCGTCCACGCAGCGCAGGCATGCCTCGCCGGCGCACATCGCATTCGGATCATGATAGACCACGCCGGTCTCGGGATCCTTCACCGTGCGCCCCGTCGGGCAGGCGTCCACGCAGGCCGGATAGGTACAGTGCGCGCAGCTCTCGGCCATGTGATAGATGCCAACATTCGGGAACTCGCCGGTTTCATAGGTGCGAACCTTGCGCAGCAGCTCGCCGACCTCGAGGCGGTTCTTGTCCTTGCAGGCGATCTGACAGGTGTGGCAGCCAGCGCACGCCTTCTGATCAAAATAGAATCCATACTGTGCCATGGTTGTCTGCCTCCTTACTCAAAAAGAATCGTCTGCGGAACGTCGCAGTCCGCCGGGAGAGGCTCCTCGGTCCACTTGCTGATCTGAACGTTCAGCGAGTTATAGCCGTCGATGCCCAGGCCGGTGGCGACATTGCCGGTGATGTAGTTCTCGGAGCCGCTCTTGTCGACACCATTCTTCTCATCGACATTCACCCACGGGCCGTGCGGCAGCGCCACAACGCCCGGATACAGGCGCGCAGTCACGGTGGCATGGCGCAGGGTCTCGCCGTACTTGGAGGAGACCTTCACAGTGTCGCCATCGACGATGCCGCGCTCGGCAGCATCGGCCTTGGAGATGAACACCGGGTTGGTGCATGCCTCGCGCAGCCACGGGATGTTGTCGAAGATGGAGTGCGCACGGCGCTGATAGTGCGGGTTGTAGCACTGGAGCGGATACTCGCTCTTGGCGCCCTTGATATCGCCATCCACGAAGGTCGCTTCGTAGCCCTGGGCGATCGGCTGATACTTCGGCAGGCCATGATACTCCGCCTCGGAGAAGCCGTGGCTGTTGATCATGTCGGCATAGGTCTGGCAGTAGAACTCGATCTTGCCGCTGGTGGTCGCGATCGGGTTCGCTTCCGGATCCTCACGGAAGGCCTGCTTGTCGATGTAGCCCAGCTTATCGCCCGGCTTGCGGTCGACACGGTACATGCCGTCCTCAAAGTACTTCTTGATGGAGATGCGGCCCTCCTGCGGCTGACCCTCCACGCCCCACTCCCTGATGTCATCCTCGGTGATGGAGACGAGGTTTTCCCAGGTCTCGCCGTCTTCCTTGATGACGGTGGAAGTCGCGACGGAATTGAACAGCTGCTGGGTCGCGCTCATGGTGCCCCACATATCGGCAGAAAGGCCCAGCTTCTCGCCGATCTTGATGCTCGCCTCGGTATCGGAGACGGACTCAAAGTACGGATCGAGCACCTGACGGTTGATGAGCAGGATGTCGCGGTTGTAGTAGCCGTCCCAGATGTACGCGCCCTCGCGCTCCCAGTTGGTGGAGATCGGCAGGACGATATCGCAGTACTTGTTGGTCGCCGTCAGGAAGTGGCCCTGGCCCACGACGAAGTCCATCGCGCGGAAGACCTCGATACCCTTCTTGACGCCCTCGCAGCAGGTCAGCTTGGCAGATGCGCCGTTCCAGATCATCTTGACCGGAGCGGTGATGTTCTCAATGCGCTTGGACAGGTCGTAGCCTTCCATGCCGCCCTTCCAGCCCAGGCCCCAGCCGTTGATCATCGTCCACAGGGTGGTCGGGTTGAACGGCTTGCCCATGCAGGCGTCCCACAGCTGGGTCTCGGAAACGGAGGTTGCAGAGCCCGTGCCGCCGGCGCCGCCGACGTCGCCAGCGCTGCCCACGCGGATCAGGCGCGGACCGAAGTTATTGGTGTGGTTCCATGCAGTCGGGCCGGTGCAGTGGCCGCTCTTGCCGATATGGCCGCCCATCGCGCCCAGGCAGATGGCCAGCTGCGGCAGCTGCTCGGTGTTGTAGTTGCGGGCGGTGGCCCAGCTGGAGAGCAGCGCAACCTTGTTGTCCTTGCCCAGCACGCGGGCGACCTGACGCAGGGTTTCGGCCTTCACGCCGGTGATTTCCTCGGCCCATTCCGGGGTCTTGGCAACGCCGTCGTATTCGCCCTTGAGGTAGCCGAAGAAGTTCTCATCGGTCTTCGCGTCGGCGGGCATATGCTCCGCGTCGAAGCCCACGCAGCAGCGATTCAGGAAGTCCCAATCGATCAGGCTGCCGTCCTTATCCTCCTCCAGCATGACATAGGCCATCGCCAGCATGGCGGCCATATCCGTGCCCGGGCGGATCGGCACCCACTGCGCGTCAAGAATGGACGCGGTATCGGTGTAGATCGGGTCAAAAAGGATAAACTTGGTGCCCGCTTCCTTCCATGCCTTGGCGTAGTTGGTCGCGTTGCCTAGGGAAGACCAGGCCGGGTTATAACCGAAGGCCACGACATATTCGCAGTTGAACATGTCCATACGGTCGTTGTTGCAGTTGTAATCGTAGCAGGCGTCGCCCCAGCCGAGCACGCCCGGCGCGAACCAGCCGCCCCAGGAGCCCGTGCGCCAGGCGCTGAGGTAGTTGATGTTCATCTTGTTGAGGACGTCGGTGCCCGCGCCGTTGCACAGGATGGCATTGTCGCCGTAGGTTTCATTGACGCGCTTGATCTCGTCGGCGATATACTGGGCGGCCTCGTCCCAGGAGATGCGCTCCCATTCGTCGATGCCGCGCAGCTGGCCGTTCGGATTGCCCGGAGTCCAGTTCTTGCGCTTCATCGGATACTTGAGGCGGTCCAGACCGCGCGCCTGATACTGCTGGGAGAAACCACGCAAGCAGGAACGCTGCTGACGGTTGTACTGATCGTCCGTGTTGTAGTCGTCAGTCTTCTGACGAAGGATGACGCCGTCCTTCACATAGGCCTTCACCAGACACTTGCCGCCGCAGTTGTGCCAGCAGGGAGCCGCGACCCACTTGCCGCCGTCTTCGCCCACTGCGGGTTCAGCGGCAGCCGGGATGGTCTCCTCGCCGGTCGCCTTGAGGGTGTTGCTCTCGGCAATGGCGGTCGCATTCAGCGCGAAGCTGGCGGTACCGATCGCAGCGGCAGAACCCTTCAGAAAGGTGCGGCGGCTGACCATGGTATCGAGCACGTTTTGAATCAGTGCCATGTTCTTTCCTCTCACTTTCTCTCTTTGATGATTTATACAATATACGATCCGTATATGGTATCCGCAAACACATGCATCTTACAAAGCCAAATAAAACACACTTAAAACAAACTCTCAGTTATACAAAACGCCTCAAAAAATCACTCGACCGCCAGCAGCTCTTCAATCGCCTGCTGATCGTAGGCGATGAAATCTGCCATTGCTCGCACCAGCTGCGGATAAAGCAGCTTTGTTTCGCTCTTATCCATATCCGCGCAGTAAGCGTCCATCCAGTTCAGGATGTGATTCTTCTCAAAGAGCTTCTGTCCTTCCAGCAGGCTCTTGTAACCGCACAGGAGTCCCTGTTCAAAGCAGGCCTTCGCGCGCTCAGTCGTCAGCGCGAGGAAGTGCATCATCAGGCTGATGTGATCATCCGGATGGCTGGGATAGCCGGAAGGTACATAGCTGTACTGCTGATACCATGAACGCACATGCAGCGTCGATTCCTGAAAAAGCGCGCGCTCCTTGGCGGTATAGCAAGATTCCCACGGCGGCGCAATCAGCTTGTCCGGGCCGAGGAACAGGCGGGTATACTCGCTGCGCGCAGCATCCTCATCCAGTCCGCCGCAGGAGGCAATCACATTTTTGAGCTTTACGGCCGCCTCACTGTCCCCTTCAAACAAGGCAAGCGCCGCAAGGCTTTCCTCGCTGGACACGGCATCCAGCAACTCCTTCGTCGGCTCGCTGCCCAGCAGCCTGTGAAACAGAGAAAACACATATGCTCTACCCGCCATCAGCGTGGCGATAACTTCTTTTATCTCGTTGTTCACCGCAATACTCTCCTCAAATCCGGTATTCATGGCAATACAGCCCGATTTTGCACAATTCCCGCTTATACAAAAAAAGCACGTCAGGTGATTTCCCGTGACGTGCAGTGAAAGCGCAAACGACTCCCTGTCATCGCAAAACATAAAGGCTTCATTCTCCATCGCCCGAGAAAAGTCTTTCCACCATACAGAGCAGGTCTCCTGACTGATTGAGCGAGGCATGTTCTCCCCGCTGGATGCGCCTTCTCAGGCTCTCGCCCAATGGCCGTACACCCTGATGACAAAACACAGTAATGGCTGTTGCGCCGGATTCCGACCGGCTTCCCTTTTCATCCGGAGCTGCTTGATCCGGACACTCTGCATGGCTATTCGATTATTCACGGTTATATTATAAAGCCGATCTGTCCGTATGTCAACCAATTCACAAGCCTATCCATTTACATTGATAATAACCGATTTATCTCCATTTCAGCGTCGCTTTCCATGGGATACAAAAGCCGCCGCCTGAAGGCTTTTCAGACGGCAGACCCCGCTATTCAAAAGATGTTTGTGAGAGAAGCCTGTAAGCCGAGTTCTGTAATCGGCGGTCATCTATCTAGACCCATTGTTACCAATGGGTTCAAGCGAAATCCTGAGAGCTCGACGGGCCGTCTCAAACGCTCTTTCGTTTCTTGCTGCGGATGGGGTTTACATCACGGACAAGTCGCCAGGCCGCGGGTGAGCTCTTACCTCACCTTTCCACCCTTACACGCGCCAAGGCGCATGCGGTATCTCTCTGTTGCACTTTCCCTGGGGTCGCCCCCGCCGGGTGTTACCCGGCATCCTGCCCTGTGCAGCTCGGACTTTCCTCACACCTTTCGGCGCGCGGCCGCCCGGCAGCCTCACAAACGCAGGAATTATAGCACAACTCTGCACATTTGTCAACGAAGGGAACGTCAGGGCTGCCGCCCTGAAACCTGCCCGAGGGATTTTATCCCTCGGACTCCCTGTTTCGCTTCGCGCAGCATGACGGGTGCAGGGAAATGTCCCTGCCAGGGGAATGGGGACAGCGTCCCCATACGTCTTCCCGCCTGCGATCTGAAATGAAAAAAGCAGGCCGAAGCCTGCTTCTTCATTTTGTTTACTTGACCAGAATGATGCGGCCGCAGTTCTCGCACTCGACATACGGCAGACCGCTGCGCACCTTGTCCTTATCGGCAGCAGAGAGCTGCATGTTGCAGCCGCCGCAGCGATCATCATGCAGGCGCGTAATCGGCATCGCCGCATGGCGCTTGATCGCCTTGTATTTTTCAAGCAGAGCAGGATCAATACCCTTTGCCTCCGCCGCAACCTTCGCCTTGAGCTCCTCGAGCTTGCCGGAGGCCGCCTTGTATTCCTCATCGTAGATGACCTTGATGCGGTCAAACTCGGCGCGGGCCTTGGCTGCGCGCACGCGAACCTCGCGCTGCTGGCGATCACGCGCTTCGCTGTCCTTGCGCATCTTGGCAAGCTCCGCCTCATAGCGGGAGATGGTGGCAATCAGCTTCTGAATGGATGCGATCTGCTTCTTCGCCTCTTCGAGATCCTGCGGGCGGTTCGCCTCGAAATTCGCCGTCGCCTCGGCAACGGAGCCATTCAGGCGGGTGATCTCGTCGGCCAGCGCCTCCATACGGTCGCTCATGATCTCCACGTCCGTCTCAATTTTCTTGAGGACGTTCTGCTGCTCCAGCAGGAAATCGCGATGCTTGAGCAGCTCCTTGCGGTTGGAGTTGTTACGCATCTCGCGTTCATACTGATCCAGCTCCATATCGACCTGCTGGTACTGCCACAAAAGTTCGTACTGCTGCAAAATAAGGCCCTCCTTATCATCAACGCCCAAAGGGATTACCCTTGGAGCAAAAAACCGTTACATTATATTTTAACTCATCGCAGGCATTTTGTAAAGCATTCGCCATCACTTCGCATGCAGGATTTTCCGTTTCAAAGTGTCCCGCTTCGATGACGCACATGCCCTGCGCCATCGCCTCCAGCGCAATGTGGTGCTTGATCTCGCCGGTGATGAAGCAGTCCGCGCCAAGCGCCTTCGCTTCCTCAAAGAATCCGCCGCCCGCGCCGGAGCAGCAGCCCAGCACAGTGACAGCTGTATCCGGCGCGCCATAAGCGCGAACGACGGTATGCAGCTTTTTTTCAGCAAGCGCACACAGCCTGTCAAGCGTCATGCCTGCTTCCAGATCGCCCACGCGCAGGCAGCCTTCTCCCCGTACATTCTGCGCGCCCATGCGCGCCATGAGCGTATCATTCACACCGCCCTGCGCGCTGTCAAAGTTCGTATGCGCGGCAATATGCGCAATGCCGCTTTCCGCAAGGCTGAGCATCAGCCTTCCCTCGCGGTCCGCATCGGTCATGCGTCTTCTTGCGTCCATCATGATCGGATGATGGGTCACGATCGCCTGAACACCCAGCGCCCTTGCCTCCTGTACCACACCGTCGGTCAGATCCAGCGCCGTGAGCACGCGCGTGACAGGATTGCCCGCACGGCCCAGCAGAAGCCCGACATTATCCCACTGCTCGGCCAGTTCATAGGGCGCGATCTCACCCACAAGCCTTTCAATATCCTTTACCGTGCATGCATTCATGCCTATCGCCTCCGCAATCCATTTCAGCTCACGGCTGTTTTCTTTGGTGCGCTCAAAAGCCTTCCCCGGAGCAAGGCTTGCCACCTTTTCCATTTCGCGCACACGCACGCTGCGCTGCCATGCAAAGTAGTCCCTCTGCCCCTCGGTGCAAACGCCGTCTGCCGCCGTGCCCAGCAGCACGCGGCGTGCATCCATGGCATCCGCCTCGCCCGTCCGGACAAGCATCGTCACATAGCGTCTGCCGGCAGCGCGGACAAATACCTCTTTTTCGATGACAAATCCCTGTGCGGCAAGCTGCGCACGCAGCATCGGCAGATCAACATTCGCCTGTATGATCAGTCTGGCTCCGCCGATCTTCTCACGGCCTTCACCGATGATTTTCAGGATTGTCTGCGCACCCATGCCCGCCATGACGATCGCATCCACGGGTCTGTTCAGCCCGGAAAGGCCGTCGGAGACAACCGTCGTCACGCGGTCGCCAAAGCCCTTGCCCGCAAACAGGCGCTTTGCCTTTTCCAGCGAAGGAGCGCTGATGTCGCCGGCGATCATGCTGAGCCGCTCACAGCGCTGCAGCAGATGCGCCGTCAGCTGGCCGTGATCGCAGCCCACATCCGCCACGCAGGGCGCATTCTTATCCGAAATCACTTCCAGCACAAGCTGCGCAATTGCGCCCAAGCGCTCGTCAAGCTGAACCATGGCTTCCTCTCCTTTACAGAAAAACGAGGGACGAACGTCCCTCGGTGAAGGCACAGGGATACGCTGGGGAATACGTTAGGGCTGCCGCCCTAAAACCTGCCTGAGGGATTTCATCCCTCAGACTCCCTCCTTCGCTGCGCAATCGCGCAGCGATAGCTTATCCTTCTTAAAACCGCCGCGAAGCGGAAAAGGGGGCTGGGGACAATGTCCCCAGTCAGGGGATTGGGGATGAAATCCCCAAACGTTCCCCTTATTACTCCAGATAATCTTTGAGCTTCTTGCTGCGGCTCGGATGGCGCAGCTTGCGCAGCGCCTTCGCCTCAATCTGACGGATGCGCTCGCGGGTGACGTTGAACTGCTGGCCAACCTCTTCCAGCGTCCTCTGGCGGCCGTCTTCAAGGCCAAAACGCAGAGAAAGAACCTTCTTCTCACGCGGGGTCAGCGTATCAAGCACGCCCATGAGCTGCTCTTTCATCAGCGTGAAGGAAGCAGCCTCAGCGGGCGGCGGCGCGTCGTCGTCCTGAATAAAGTCGCCCAGATGGGAATCCTCCTCCTCACCGATCGGCGTCTCCAGAGAAACCGGCTCCTGCGCGATCTTGATGATCTCGCGGACCTTCTCCACCGTGATGCCCATCGACTCGGCAATCTCCTCCGGCTGCGGCTCGCGGCCCTTCTCCTGCAGAAGCTGGCGGCTGACGCGGATAAGCTTGTTGATCGTCTCAACCATATGCACCGGGATGCGGATGGTGCGCGCCTGATCGGCAATCGCGCGGGTGATCGCCTGACGAATCCACCACGTCGCATAGGTAGAGAACTTGAAACCCTTGGTATAGTCGAACTTCTCAACCGCCTTGATCAGGCCCAGATTGCCCTCCTGAATCAGATCCAGGAACAGCATGCCGCGGCCGACATAGCGCTTTGCGATGGAAACAACCAGTCGCAGGTTCGCCTCGGCCAGCTTCTTCTTGGCCACCTCAGCGTCCGGGCCGCCCTCGAGCATCTTCTTGGCAATCTCAATCTCCTCGTCCGCAGTGAGCAGCGGAACCTTGCCGATCTCCTTGAGATACATGCGCACCGGATCATCGATGCTGATGCCTTCGGGCACGGACAGATCCAGCTCCGGCTCCACAGCCTCCGCAGCCGCGGCGGCGGCAGCCTCATCCTCCGTGCTGCTCACCACGCTGATGCCCTCGGCCTCCAGCGTTTCAAAGACCGCGTCAATCGCGTCGGCGTCAATATCCAGCTCACTGAGCTTATTCATTACTTCCTGATAAGAGATCGTCTTTTTCTCGTTGCGCACGAGATCGAGAACCTCCTTTACCTTCTGCTGTGCCTGTTCACGTGTCAGTGCCATGAGAAGTCATTCCTTTCTTCCGGCCGTCTGCCTTTCCTTCATCAGTTCCTGTATCTTCAAAAGCGTTTTGCGCTTATCTTCGCCCTTTTGGGTTGCGAGCTCTTTCTGAAGCGCAGCAATCTTGCCTTCGATGCGCTTTCTGTGCAGCACGCGCAGGCAATCACCTGCCATACGCAGCTGTCCGTCGGATCCAGCGCCGCTGTCTCGCTGCAGCACACTTGCCGCGCGCGCACGGGCATTTTCATCCGACATGCCCTCCAGAATTGCGCCGGGCGTCATGCCGGAGATGAGTTTTTCGGCAAGCGCTCTGCGCTCAGGAGAGATAAAATCCTCCGCCGTTACAGCGCCTGCATCCAAACGCCCTTCGGCCAGCAGCAGAAGAAGCTGCTTTTCCGCCGCAGCCGTTTCCATATCGACGCCATCGTTATTCTCTTCCAGCGGGCGCGCCACATGGCTGTATGCCGGGCGCTTTTCTTTTTCAATGAGTTCCGAGCGGCCGATCTGCGCAAGGAGCACCTCGCGGGAAAACCCAGTGGCAAGCATCAGCTCGCGTACATGGTTCTCCAGTTCCACTGGCTCTTTGACCTTGGAAAGATGCCTGGCGCAAGCCATGGCATACGCCGTCCTGCCTTCCTGCGTGGACAGATCGTGCCCCCGCATCTCCTGCTTCATGCGATACGTCGCCGTATCCATCGGAGACAGGCTTTCCAGCCCGGCAAGGCCGTATTCCCGGATGTATTCATCGGGGTCCATGCCGCCAGGAAAATCAAGCACACGGGCCCGGATATTCTCCTGCTCAAAGATTTCCAGTGCACGCAGAATCGCCTTCTGGCCTGCGGCGTCGCCGTCGTAGGATACCCAGATCTCCGGCGCATAGCGCTTGAGCATCCTCGCCTGTTCGATGGTCAGCGCCGTGCCCAGCGTCGCACATACGCCCGGCAGACCTGCCTGCGTCAGCGCAATCACATCCATATATCCCTCAACCAGAATCACGCGCTTGAGGCCGCGCTGCTTTTTGAGCAGATTGGCTGCAAACACGCCCAGCCTTTTATTGAATACCGGCGTATCGCCCGTATTGAGGTATTTCGGTTTAATATCGCCCAGCGCGCGCCCGCCGAAGCCAAGCACACGCCCCTGCGCGTCGATGATCGGAAAGATCGCGCGCTGGCGGAACATATCGTATACGCGGCCGTCGCGGCGCACGGAAATGCCCGCGCTGACCAGTTCGTCATCTGTAAAGCCGAGCGAGCGCATCGCCTGCGTGGCGCCGTCGCTCCTTGGCGGCGTGGAGCCCAGACCAAACATGCGGATCGTCTGGTCATCCAGACCGCGGTTATACTGATAGGAAAGCACCTGCGCGTTTTCCGGCTTCCACAGCTGGCTGTGAAAAAAGCGCGCACACTGCCTGTTCGCCTCGTACAGACGCTCTTTCTGGGATTTGGTTGCCGCATCCTCGCGGCCGCCGACCAGCTGCGGTATCTCCATATGCGCCTGCTCAGCCAGCAGCTTCACCGCATCCTTGAACTCCAGATGCTCCATCTCCATCACAAAATTGATGGCGCTTCCGCCGGCATGACAACCGAAGCAGTAATACATCTGCCTCTGCGGATTGACAGAAAAGGACGCCGTCTTCTCGCCATGGAAGGGACACAGCCCCCAGTAGCGTCCACCCTTGGGGGTCAGATGCACATACCGGGAAACCACCTGCACGATGTCGGAGCGTTCGCGCAGCTCATCCAGCCACGCCTGGGGAAACCTCAACGCCGATCACCGTCCTCTCCTTTCGCCATAGCCGAAAAGGCCAAAATACCGTCCTATTTCTTTCGCCGCCGAAAAGGACTTTCCTGCATACGGCATGCATTTTTTTCGGGAAAAAGTCTTTATTTTCACCCAATTCCGTCAAAAAACGGCGGAATAAACAGCTTCTGATATGCTTTAACCGCATATGCATCGGTCATGCAGGCGACATAGTCGCACACGCCGCGCTGCGTGCCTTCTCTATAAACGATCTCCATGTATTCATTGGGCATCTGCCAGGGATGCTCCATGTAGTATCTCACCAGTTCGTGCACGATGTGGTGTGTCTTGCGGCTCTCGTCGTTCGCCCAGTCGCGCGAATACACGCGGTCAAACATGAATTCACGCAGTTCCATGAGCGCATCCCATGTTTCCGGTTCCATGACCGCTTCATTCTTCCCCTCGCTGAAGCGCACAACGCTGGCAATCATGCTGCCCACGCGTTCGCCATGTGTAAGGCCGACATGGCGAATCGCCCGTTTGGGCAGATGTTCCAGCCGGATCACACCAGCACGCAGCGCATCATCGATATCATGGTTAATATAGGCGATGCGGTCTGCCAGATGCACGCAGCAGCCTTCCAGCGTCTGCGGCCTCACCTTGCCTGAATGATGTTCGATGCCGTCGCGAACCTCCCATGTGAGATTGAGCCCGCGCCCGTCATTTTCCAGCACTTCCACCACGCGCCGGCTCTGCTCTCTGTGCTCAAAGCCGCCGTCGATAATCTGATCCAGCGCAGCCTCGCCCGCATGCCCGAAAGGCGTATGACCCAGGTCATGCCCCATGGCAATCGCCTCCGCCAGATCCTCATTCAGCCGAAGCGCCCTTGCAAGGGTACGCGCCACCTGCGTAACCTCCAGCGTATGCGTGAGACGCGTGCGGTAATGATCGCCCTGCGGAGAGAGAAAGACCTGTGTCTTGCCTTTGAGCCTTCTGAATGACTTGCAATGCAGGATACGGTCGCGGTCACGCTGATACTCCGTGCGCATATCATCAGAAGAAACCGGTTGCTCCCGTCCTCTGCTTTCGCAGGAAAGCGAAGCAAACGGGCTGAGCGTTTCCCGTTCCCGCTGTTCGAGCATCGCCTTGATCGTCACGCCGGTGCCTCCTTCTCAACGTTGTGCCGATATAGATACATGCAACGTTATTTATTCGACACCAATGGACAAAAACCTATCTGCAAAGCAAAATTCCCGCTTTCAACTTTTGCTGAAAGCGGGGAAAATATCCATGTTTTCACATTTCTGCATAGTAGTGAAACAAAAGCAGGTCGCCGCCAAGAACCTCAACGCACGCCTCGTCCTGCGTGACGACATTGGAAATACCCAGCGGATACGCGCTGTCCAGATCGCGCCGCTCAAGCGGATAAAAAAAACCTTTGAGCGTCACGCCCTTCGCCTCGCCCAGCGGCAGCAGCGACACCGTATCGCCCTTTGCGCCGCGCAGCCGCATACTGCCGTCCACGCGCTCAATGCTCACGGTTTCGCTCAGGATCTGAGTGCGGACGCCTTTCCGACCAGCTCGCACCAGCAGCATCAGATTAGCCAGCGCATGATCCATCCTGCCGCCCAGCGCACCCAGCAGCGTGATATGCTTCGCGCCGCGCTTGACAGCCACGTCCAGCGCATGCACGCCGTCTGTATCATCCTTAATGCAGGGCAGGCGATCGACTTGCGTATCCGCCTGCATGCCCAGAAGAACATCCTCACGAACCGAATCCATGTCTCCCAGCAGAATATCCGGCTTCAGCCCTGCAGCTGCAAATGCCTCAAGCCCCCGATCCGCCGCAATGCTCAGATCTGCGCAGCGCATGCAGCTTTCAAGCAGCGCTTTACCCGGCGCATCGCCGCCCAGCACAATCAATACGTGCATCCGGCGTCCTCCGCACCACAGATCGAGCGGACCACTTCCTGCGGATCCGCAGCTGCAAATACACCGGTGCCCATCACCAGAACGTCCGCGCCGGCTTCAACCACGCGATGCGCATTATCCACCTTGATGCCGCCATCCACCGCAATGAGAATATCGCGTCCGCATTTTTCAATCATATCGCGGATCACCGTCACCTTGCCCAGGCAGTACTCTCTGAGCTTCTGGCCGCCAAAACCCGGCTCAACAGTCATCACCAGCACCATATCAACATACGGCAGAAGATGACGGATCCTCTCCGGCGCCGTATGCGGATTGAGACTGATGCCCACCTTCAGGCCGTTTTCTCTGATCTTGTCGATCACATACCTCGGCTCGTCGTCTGCCTCCACATGGATGGTGATCATATCCGCGCCGGCTTTGGTGTAGGTGTCGATGTAGTCCATCGGATTGGTGAACATCAGGTGTACGTCCAGAAACAGATCGGTCTTTTTGCGGATTGCGCGCACAAAATCCGGACCAAAGCTGATATTCGGGGTAAAATGACCGTCCATGTTATCCAGATGCAGCCACTTGAGTCCAAGCCTTTCCACCAGCTCGATCTCTTCACCCAGCCGCAGCAGATCCGCGCCCAGCACGGAAGGAGAAATGATCGTCATACGTAACGTCCTTTCCAGTTCTCTTTCACTTCGGCAAGCAGTTCGCGGTAGCGCGCCCAGCGCACGGCGCTGAGCTTTCCCGCATCCACCGCCGCGTGCACCGCACACCCTGGCTCTCTGTCATGCAGACAGGGCTGGAACCGGCAGTCGCCCGCAAGTTCGTTGTATTCCGGATACATCTGCGCAAAGTCCTGCGGCTCCACGCCATCCTCTATTTCCAGCAGGCTGAAGCCCGGCGTATCGAGCACCAGCATGCCATCCACAGCCATCATTTCCGAGCGGCGCGTCGTATGCCTGCCGCGTTCTGTCTTGCGGCTCAGGCCGCCCGTTTCCAGTTCAAGGCCGAATATCGCATTGAGCAGCGAGCTCTTGCCCACAGCACTCTGCCCGGCAAGGCATGTTACCTTTCCCCGCATCGCTTCGCGAAGGCTGTCCACGCCCTCGCCGGTCAGCGCGCTGGCGGAAAACACGCACAGCTGCGTACCTGCATATTCCTCGCGGATCGATCTGACCAGTTCATCTCCCAGATCGATCTTATTGACGCAGATCGCAGGCGTCATATTCCCCTTCGCCGCACGCAGGATCAGCTTGTCAATGAGCAGCATATCCGGATGCGGCACGCTGGCCACAACCAGCATGAGCATATCGCAGTTAGCCACGCTCGGACGGATCAGCACGCTCTTTCTGGGCAGTATCTCCTCCAGCCAGCCGTCATCCTCGCCCTCGCCGGGGGTAAACCGCACACGATCGCCAACCATGGGCGTGAGCTTTTGATGGCGCAGCTTTTTCTGCGCTCGCAGCGTATACTCCTGTCCGTCTTCGTCACAGAGCACCGTGTAAAAACTGCCGATACCCCGCATAATGCTTCCTGTCATTGTGTCTTTACTCCATCCCTGCAGAATTGCCGGCGCCTCGCGCGGACAGCCCTGTGCCTGAAGCCCCTTACTGCAGAATTGCTGTCGCTTCGCTCTTGAATCCGCCATCCAGATACACGCGCCATGTCTTCACGCCGCTCTGCTCACTGCGCAGCAGCACATCCACTGTCACCTCGCCGGGATCGGTATGCATAGCGGAATACATGTCGCTCTCCTTGCCGTCCTCGCCCACCAGCGTGACCCTCACGCCGACGCCTTCGGGCGGCACCTGCACGCTCACCTGCACAGACGCCGTGAACCTGCGCTTATCGTAATGGCCCACGCTCATCTCCACCACACTACCGGGGAGCACCTGTTCAAACCGCTCCGGCATCTGGGAGAGCACCACGCCGTCCTGCCTGGGATCATTGACATTCTCATAGGTAATCATGCCGCAGGCAAGGCCAAGCGACTGGATGCGCGCAAGCGCCTCCTCCTCGCGTTCTCCCGCCAATTCCGGCACGATCACGCATCCGCCGGATACAGTCAGATTGACCGGAGAACCGATTTTTGCACTCATGCCCGTTTCCGGCTGCTGCGCAACGACTGTTCCCGCCAGCTGATCGCTGGGCATCACCGTGATTTCGCCCATGGTAAAACCCTGCGCCAGCACCGCGGCCGCAGCATCGTCCTGCGAAAGACCGGTAAATCGCTGCACGGTCAGCATATCGCTGCCCAGAGACACCGTAATATACACCGTGTCTCCCCGGCTGACGCGGTCGCCAGCCTTTGGAATCTGTTCGCTGACAAAGCCCTCCATCACGTCGGAGTAGGCGTAACTCACCTCGGGCACAAGTCCTGTGCCGGTGATCAGCCGCTGCGCCGCCGACTCATCCACACCGGCAAGATCCGGCATACGCGCGAGCACAAACATCGAGCGATAGAAGCTCGTGCCGGCAAATGCCAGCATCAGCAAAACGAGAACTGTCACAACGCTCAGCGCAATCCTGCCGGTCAGCCTGCTGTTTTTCTCCGTCCGCGCAGACTTTCTTTGCGGCTTTTCGGCCGCACGCCTGCTCTGCATAAACTCGCCGTCCGGATGGCGCAGCGCGCGCCTGAGATCGCGGATCATCGCCTCCGCACTCTGATAGCGGTTGCGCGGTTCCTTTTCAAGCGCGCAGCCGACAATCAGCTCCACCGCCCGGCAGACCTCCGCCTCCTCGCCGATGGGGCCGGGCGTTTCCATCAGGTGTTTCATCGCCACAGAAACTGCTGTTTCCCCCTCAAAGGGAACGTGGCCTGTGAGCATCTCATAGAGAATGATACCCACAGAATACAGATCGCTTGCGCTGGTCGCGCGCATGCCCTTGGCCTGTTCTGGCGAGAAATAATGCACCGAACCCATAACGTTGCCGTCGGTGGTGAGCGTTTTGGTATCGGCCATTCCGGCGATACCGAAATCGCTGATCTTCACCTGGCCGTTTCTGGTGATCATGATGTTCTGGGATTTGACGTCCCTGTGAACGATGCCGCGTTGGTGCGCATGAGAAAGCGCTGCCAATATGCTCAGCGCGCAGTGCACCGCTTCCTCCTGGTCCATCTTTCCATATTCGGCAATATGATCCTTGAGCGTCTGGCCGTCGACATATTCCAGCGCGATGAAGGAAACGCCGCTGACAAATCCCGAATCAATCGAATTGACGACATTGGGATGATTCAGCTTTCTGTTGACCTCTGCCTCACGCTTGAATCTCGCCTTGTACTCCGGATCCTCTTCGTATTCCTCACGAAGCACCTTGAGCGCTACCGTCTGATGGGTTTTCAGGTCAAATGCACGGTACACGATCGCCATGCCGCCGCGTCCGATGACCTCTTCCACGCGGAACCGGCGGCTGACAACTCTGCCAATCAATCTCGATTCCACGTTCAGACCTCCTCGCTGCGGCACAGAATCAGCGTTACATTGTCGCTGCCGCCGGCCTCCAGCGCCATTTCCAGCAGGCGGTCTGCCATCCTGTCAAGGCTCTCGCCGCTGCCGAGCACGCGCTCCATGTCTTCATCAGAGACCATGCCGCTCAGTCCGTCGCTGCACAGCAGCCACAGATCGCCCGGCTCCATATCAGCTGCCAGCAAATCGGGCGCATTCTTCCCCGGCGTGCCCAGCGCGCGGGTGATGATATTGCGCCTGGGATGCGTTTTGGCTTCCTCGCGCGTAATGATACCCGCACGCACAAGCTCCTGCACCAGCGAATGATCCTGCGTGATCTGCTCAAGACAGCCGCTGCGCATACGATAGATGCGGCTGTCGCCCACATGCGCAATATACATATAATGTCCGCCGCGCCACATGGCAGAAATCGTCGTACCCATGCCCATACAGGTTGTATTCTCCCTGGCCCGGGCGCTGATGGCCGCATGTGCGGCAAGAACTGCTTCCTTCAGCACGGAAATGCTGGCAACATCATATTTCTCGGCCATATTCCGGATCTCACCGATCGCCATTGCGCTGGCGACTTCGCCAGCGAGATGACCGCCCATGCCGTCAGCAACGACATAGATTCCCTTCGATTCATCCATCCATGCGGCGTCTTCATTCTGCTTGCGCACCTTGCCGACGTCCGTTCTCAGCGCTGCGGCCACAATTACAACTCCTTCTTCTTGGGGCGGCTGCCCCAAACCCCGCCCGGGGATATCATCCCCGGACCCCTTCTTCGCTTCGCGGCGGTTTCAAGCCGCTTTGCAGTTTTCTCTTTGGGCTGCCGCCCAACCCCGCCCGGGGATATCATCCCCGGACCCCTTCTTCGCTTCGCGGCGGTTTTAAGCCGCTTTGCAGTTTTCTCTTTGGGCTGCCGCCCAAACCCGCCCGGGGATATCATCCCCGGACCCCCTCTTCGCTTCGCAGCGGTTTTAAGCCGCTTTACGCATGATCCTTGAGATAACGACGGCGCAGCTGGCCGCATGCGCCCTCGATATCATCGCCCATCTCGCGCCTTCTGGTGACAGAGATATTCTTTTGCTCAAGCGCCTTTTTGAAAATATCCACTTCGCGTTCGGTTACGCCTGTGAGCCCGCGCTCGGGCACAGCGTTGAGCGGAATGAGATTGACATGGCACTGCATACCGCGCAGCCTGCCGGCAAGCTCTGCCGCCTGCTCGGGCGATGCATTCACGCCATGCACCAGCGCATATTCAAAGATTACGCGGCGGCCTGTCTTTTCAATATAATAGCGGCAGGCGTCGAGCACCTCGTCCATCGCGTACTTATTGGCAACAGGCATAGTCTGACGGCGAATCTCATCATTGGGCGCATGCAGCGAAAGCGACAGCGTCACCGGCAGATCCTCCTCAGCAAAGCGCCTCATCTGCGGCACAAGGCCGCAGGTGGACAGCGACACGGAGCGCATACCGATGCAAAGGCCGCCCTCCATGCGCAGAATCCGCAGGAACTTCACGACATTGTCGTAATTATCAAACGGCTCGCCGCTGCCCATGAGCACGATATTGCCGACCTTCTGCCCTGCGCCCTGCGCAGCAAGGATGCCGTTGGCACAGACAATCTGGCCGAGCATCTCTGCCGCAGTCAAGCTGCGCGCGCAGCCATCAAGCGTGGATGCACAGAACTTGCAGCCCATGCGGCAGCCCACCTGCGTGGACAGGCACAGCGTATTGCCGTACTTATAGCGCATGAGCACGCCCTCGATGACGTGATCATCCGGCAGGCGATACAGCAGCTTGATCGTGCCGTCGAGCTTCGATTCAATCGTCTCCAGCACGGACACGGGATTATCGATGCAGGTATTCTGAAGCGTTTCACGCAGCGCCTTGGGCAGGTTGCTCATCTTTTCAAACGGCACACCCTGATGCAGCCATGCGAACACCTGCCTGGCGCGGAAGGCCGGCTGGCCCTGCGCCTTGAAAAATGCGCCAAGCTCCTCGGGCGTCATGCCCAGAAGCTGGATCTTTTCGTTCATATTTTTCATGCTCAATTATGCTTTGACTCTGCGCATACGGCACACGAAGAAACCGTCGGTGCCATCGCGATGGGCAAACATCTGCAGGCCGGCTGCCGTTTCATGCTGGGCGAGCGCCTCGGGCAGTTCAGCGGCCATCGGTACGGCTTCATACTCCGGATGGCGCGCAAGGAAAGCTTCAACCTGCCGGCCATTCTCCTGCGGGAGGACAGAGCAGGTGGAATACACCAGCGTGCCGCCGACTTTGATCATCGGAGCAATCGCATCAAGAATCTCCATCTGCGTGCGGCAGAGTGATTCTACACCAGCGCGGGTCACGCGATACTTGACGTCCGGCTTCTCGAGCATGACGCCCGTGCCGGAGCAGGGCGCATCGATGAGCGCGGCGTCGAGGGTCATCGCCATATCCGGGCGCGGCGCAGAGGCGTCCTTGACCGCCGGACGGACGTTTTCGATCTTCAGGCGGTTTGCGGTACCACGGATGAGCTCCACGCGGTGCGCGTGGGTATCCCATGCATAGACGCGGCCGGTATCATTCATCATCTCGCTGAGAATAGCCGTCTTGCCGCCCGGCGCAGCGCACGCGTCGAGCACCGTCTGGCCCGGCTTCGCGCCGACCATGCGGGCTGCAATCACAGAGCTTTCGCCCTGAATGGTGAACAGGCCGTTCTGGAATGCGCGCATGCGGGTCAGATCGCCCGCGCCGCGGACCTTATAGGTACCCGGCACGATGCCCGGATAGAACTCCAGCTCGTCATCGGCAAACAGGCTGCGCAGACGCGTATCATCGCAGCGCAGATAGTTGACACGCACAGTGATGTCGCGGTCCTTCGGGCGGTAGCGCAGGATATTCAGCGCGCCGTTTTCGCCGTAGGCCTCGATGAGGATCTCGCAAAGCTCCACCGGCGCGGAGAACATGACGGACAGATACTTCGCCGGATCATCCGCCGGCTTTGGCCATACGACGTTCTCCTTGCCGCGGATCATATTGCGCAGCACAGCATTGACAAGGCCCGTAAAGCCCTCAAAGCCCATCGCGCGGGTCAGGCTGACGCTCTCGTCCACAGCGGCCATATCCGGCACGCGATCCAGATAGAACAGCTGATACGCGCCCATGCGCAGAATCTCGCGCACTGCGGGCTCGATTTCCTTCTCGCCCTCCAGAAACTGGTCGATGCGCCAGTCGAGGGTGATCTTGTTTTCCAGCGTGCCGTAGACCAGCTGCGTGGTAAACGCGCGGTCGCGGCGGCCGAACATCGCCGCCGCCAGGCGCTTGTCCAGCGCAAGGGACGCAAACGCATCGCTGCGGCTCACATCCAGCAGCGTCTCCAGCGCCACGCGGCGCGGCGCAAGATTCATGCGCTTTTCCACCGGCTTCTTATCGTAATGCGGCGCATGCAGCGTTTTTCTCTCGCCCACCGACGCATGATCATGACGCGGCGGGAACGGCTTTTTGCCGCCGTAAGCCGGACGGTCGCCGAAATTCTTCTTTTCGCCGAACGCAGGCCTGTCGCCGCGCGGACGGAACTCCTTCTTGCCATCAAAGCCAGGCTTATCGCCGAAGCTGCGCTTCTCACCGTAGCTCTTCTTTTCGCCATAAGACTTCTTTTCACCGAAGCTCTTGCGCTCGCCGCCGAAGCTCTTCTTCTCGCCAAATCCCTTTTTATCGTCAAACTTTCTGCCGCTGCGGAATCCGCCGTCACGGCCCCTGTTGTCAGCCATTGCTTACGCCTTTCCCAGGCAAATGCCTGTATCCATCGTGTGTCCGCGCAAGTAATCTTTCGCGTTCATTCTCTTTGCGCCGGGCATCTGAATCTGTCTGAGTTCCACATCGTGATCGCCGCAGGAGACCACCAGTCCCCCCTTGGCGTCCGCAGAGACGATCCTGCCCGGCTGCGCAGACGCTGCACCCTCGCGGACGTCCAGCTCGAAGACCTTGATCGTCTGATCGCCCATCGTGGTAAATGCGCCCGGCCACGGCGTCGTACCGCGCACAAGGCAGTCGATCTCGCGCGCGGTCTTCGTCCAGTCGATTCGGCCAAGCTCCTTATCCATCTTCGGCTCGTAGGTAGCCGCCTCGTGATCCTGCGGGATACGCCTGAGCGTGCCGGCCTCAAGCTCGCGGATGGTTTCCACAAGCAGCTGCGCACCCATGACGCTGAGCCTGTCGCTGAGCTCGCCTGCCGTTTCCTTTTCGCCGATGGGCGTTTCTTTCATCAGAAGAATATCGCCGGTATCCATGCCCTTATCGGTGAACATGGTGGTCACGCCGGTCACGGCATCGCCCTGAATGACGCTCCAGTTGATCGGCGCGCTGCCGCGGTGTCTGGGCAGCAGCGAGGAATGCACGTTAATCGTTCCCAGCGGCGGGATATCCAGAATCTCCTGCGAGAGCAGCTGGCCAAATGCCGCCGTGACGCACAGATCCGGCTGGCAGGACCTGAGCATATTCACGCCCTCCTCACGCTTGATGCGCTCGGGCTGGAATACGGGGATATCGTGCCGGAGCGCAACCTCCTTGACCGGGCAGGCGGCGAGCTTATGTCCGCGGCCCTTCGGACGGTCGGGCTGGCAGAAGACGCCCACGACATGATAGCCGCTTTCAATGAGCGCCTCAAGAGACGGCACGGCAAAATCCGGCGTGCCCATAAATACGATTCTCACGCTTATTCAGCCTCTTCTTCCTCTTCATCCGAGAAGATTTCGCGGTACATCTTGTCCACATACAGTTCGCCGTTGAGGTGATCCGTCTCGTGCATGATGCAGCGCGCAAGCAGCTCCTCTGCCTCGATCTCATACCATTCGCCGTTGCGGTCCTGGAAACGGGCGCGCACGATCATCGGGCGCTTGACCATACCACGGCGGCCGGGCACAGACAGGCAGCCTTCCGGACCGTCCTGTTCGCCCTCGGTTGAAATGATTTCCGGGTTAATCATCTCGATCAGCCCGTCGCCGCAGTCCATGACGACCACGCGGCGCAGCACCGCCACCTGCGGCGCGGCAAGACCCACACCGTGGGTGTGATACATGGTCTCGGCCATGTCATCCAGAAGCTTGTGCAGCTTCTCGTCAAACTTATCCACAGGACGGCTCTTCTTGCGCAGAAGCTCGTCCTCAATATACACCATTTTGCGAAGCGCCATATTAGTTTTCTCCTTTTTTTCAGGACAGGTTTCAGCCCGGTCTGCGCCATCTGGACACAGTCAGGCACAATACTCCATAATCCATTACATTATAAGACATATCGCTGTAAAATGGAAGTGGCAAATAAACAGAAATCGCACGGTGCAGTCTTGAGAATCTGCTCAATCATCCGCCTGCCACGCGGCTTGTCCGTTTTCCTGTTTTTGCCGATATATTCCCCTTTATTGTGGACGCTGTACAGAATCCATGTTAGAATAATGTTAAGACGGATTGCCGACCGGCTGCGCACGCGCCGGGCAATCCAAATCATGAAACGAGAAAGGAAAATGCATGATGAAGAAGATCCTGGCTCTGGCGCTGATCGCCCTGATCACCCTCTTTGCTGCCGCGGCTTTTGCCGAGGAATGCCCCTACACGCTTGAAGAGTTCAAGGCGCTCGTAGAAGAAGAGCTCACAGCCGCCCGCGACGTCGTGTATTATCCGCACGCATACGAAGGCGACTTCGAACAGCTCTATGTCAATTTCCACAAGCTCTCCCGTTCCCGCTATGAGACCGTCGCCCCCGCGAGCGAACCGGGCGTCGTGCTCGGTCACTATGACCTGTACAAGAACCTGAAGGAGCTGCGCGAATCCATGGTTCAGACCGCCGAGCCCGCCTCCACCGTGTGGGATATCTGGGAAGACGACATGGCCGTCGAGGATCCGCTGCCGACCGAAGGCTGGGATATCTCCTACGATAACCCCGGCTTCCGTCCGTTCCTCAATCCCTATCTGCTTGAGGATCAGTCTCAGGTCAAGGGCAATGTCGTGATCATCGCCGGCGGCGGCAGCACCCACCGCAACAACGTCGTCGAAGGCTATCCGGTTGCCGAGTTCTTCAATGAGAACGGCTACAACGCCTACGTTCTGCAGCGCCGCGTGAATCCGTACGCCGCAGCCGATCAGGTGCTCGACCTGACCCGCGCAATCCGCTACATCCGCTACTATGCCGAAGAGAAGGGGATCGCCAAGACCGATATCATGATCACCTGCGGCTTCTCCGCCGGCGGTATGAACATCATGAACGCGATCGCTGCCGGCAACGCCACCCCGGACAGCGTGTATCCGCAGTATGTGTGCGATGAAATCGACGCCATGAGCGCCGACATGACCGTCGCCCTGCCGATCTACGGCATGTTCTCCATGACGCCGCTTGATTTCTCTGCCAATGAAAACCTGCCGGCGATGTTTGGCGTCATTGGCCACAAGGACAGCCTGTACGCCTATGTGCTGCCCGGCCTTGACAACCTGTGCAAGACCTTCTCCGACTTCTCGTTCTATCTTGCGCCGGACGCCCCTCACGGCGTCGGTCTGGGTACCGGCACCCGCAATTACGTGAACGCCTTCACCCAGCTGGCCCAGTGGCCGCAGATGGCGATCAACTTCATTGAGAGCCGCATCGGCCTGCAGGAGAAGAGCTACGATCTGAACCAGACCATGAATTCCTGGTAAGCCCGTAAAAGCAGTCTTTTTTCCGATGAATCGCCAGAATATACAAAACATGCCGCAGCTGCGCAGAGCTGCGGCATATTTTCATTCATTCAGAACACATAACGTTTTCCCTGTTTCATCAGCGTGCCGTCGGTCAGCGCGATCCGGAGCAGGATCGTATCCGGATCGGATTCATCCACATGTCCCAGCGAATACCACGAAGCAAACGCCGTGCGCAGGATCTCCATGATCGCGTGGTTTTCCTTGCGCAGCACATGGCCCAGACTTTCTCCCCTGCCATGTCCCGAAAACCACTCGCCGCAAATGCCGACGACGGGATTGATTTCAATCTGCCCCATTTTATTGGATTTTGCATGGGTCACGCAGTAAAACGCGCCGTCCATGTAAAAGGCGTTCACCGCGCGAACATGCGGCATATCGCCCGATACAGTTGCAAGGGCGATCAGGCTGTCCTTGCCAAAGCGCTCGGTCAGCAGTGCATGGATGTCAGGATTCACAGTCTCTCCCCCTTCAAAGCGCTTTCTCCAGCAGCACAAGGTTCACGCCCTCAATGCCGTTGAACACCGTAGGAATGACGCCGATTTCGCTGTAGCCCAGCTTACTATACATCACTCTGGCGCGGCTATTGCGTGCGTTGGTATCCATGCGAAGATACCGGCAGCCATGATTACGGGCATATTCCTCATAGAAGCTGACAAAGGCTTTTCCATAGCCGCGGCAGGCTGCACCGGGATGAATCACCAGCGTATGAAGCACCATGATCTCGCTGTCGTCAGCCGTATACTGCCAGCTTGCCGTTTCATAGCCGTCGCACTGGCGCTGATTGATGATTGCCGCGCCGACGATTCTTCCTTCAGCTTCGAGTACAAACAGGTCGCCGCGCACAAGCGCAGCTTCTGCAGTCTTCTGTGTCGGATAGACGCCGCGCACCCAGCCGACGGTGGTCAGGCCTGCTTCTTCGGCGGTGTGGATGGCATCGTAAATCGCTGTAACCGCAGAAATATCGGCTTTTCCCGCTTTATGAATGATCATACTTTCCTCCGCTTACAGTTCGAATCGATATATCCGTACCTGCCGCTTGCCCTCCTGATACATCTCGTGATCAGCAGGAATGCATGCGGTTTCCAGATATCTGCCGCCAGCCAGTTCGCATGTGCGGGCCGAAGCAGCATTCTCCGGCACACAAGTGATGATCAGATAATCCAGATCGTGCTTTTTCGCCTGCTTGAACAGCAGTGAGCAAGCCTTTGCCGCATAGTGATGGCCTCTGTACGCCTCGTCGATTCCATAGCCAATATTGCCGCCGATATAGGTTTTGTCATTGTGACCGATGCGAAGATCGCATTGGCCAATGCGTTCACCGCTGAGCAGAAAGATATCGAAATAATACGCAGGAAGCCAGCGTTTTTGCGGCTGCGCCTGAGCAGTCCTTATGAGCTGCAAACAGATTTCCTGATCGTGTAAATCTTTTGTATCATAAAACATTTGCATCTTGCCTCTCACATCATGCTGCCCGGATTGACCTGACACACGCACGCACAGCCCTCCAGCGGAGCCAGTGCAATCTCGCTCATCTTGCCCACGGCCTCCTGACAGACAGGCCTGTCGACGATCTTGAGCGCAACCTGCCAGCGCGTCTTGCCCTTGATGCGCTTCACCGGGCAGGGCATCACGCGCAGGGAGACGACGTATTTTTTCAGGTATGCGCGCCGCTCAAAGAACGCTTCCATCTGGCGCATGGCGCTTTCGGCGCATCGCTGCGCGTCCTGTTCTTTGTCCGCTTCATAGAGCAGGCGCGCAAGCAGCGTATACGGCGGATAGAGCGCGCGCTTTCTGCGCAGCATTTCAGCCTCGTAAAACGCGCGGTAATCCTGCCGGCTTGCGGTTTCAATCGCATAGCTTTCCGGATCATAGGTCTGAAGAAAGACCTCGCCCGGCGTGTCCGCGCGGCCTGCGCGGCCGGCCACCTGCGTGAGCAGCTGGAAGGTACGCTCGGCGGATCTGTAATCGGGCAGCTTGAGCATCGCATCGGCGGCGATGATGCCGACCATAGTCACATTGGGGAAGTCCAGTCCCTTGGCGATCATCTGCGTGCCTACCAGAATGCGCGCTTCGCCCCGGCGGAACTGCGCAATCAGATGCTCATGCGCATCCTTCTGGCGCGTGGTGTCGTTATCCATGCGAAGCACCGGCACGCCCGGGAAGAACTTTTTCACTTCCTCCTCCACGCGCTGCGTGCCTGTGCCGAAATACTTGATATACCGGCTCTCACATTCGGGACAAACCACGGGAACCGCCTGTTCCTGTCCACAGTAGTGACAGCGGAGCACGTTTTCCGTGCTGTGATAGGTCATCGAAACGTCGCACTGGGAGCAGGTGACCGTATAGCCGCAGCTGCGGCAGGAAACAAAAGTCGAATAGCCCCGGCGATTGACAAAGAGAATCGCCTGCTTGCCCGCATCCAGACAATGCTTGAGGCCGTCCAGCAGCGCGCCAGAGAAGACCGAGCGATTGCCCTGCGCCAGTTCCTGACGCATGTCAATCACATGAACATCCGGCAGCGGCCTGTTTTTCACGCGGCGCGGCATTTCCAGCAGCGTCAGATCCCCGCGTCCGGCCAGCGCAAAGGAGCGCATGCTCGGCGTGGCGCTGGCCAAAAGAAGTGCCGCCCCCTCCCTTTCACAGCGCATACGCGCCAGCTCGCGCGCATCATAGCGCGGCGTATTATCGGCGATATAGCTGCCTTCATGCTCCTCATCGATGATGATCAGGCCCACGTTTTCCAGCGGCGCAAAGATCGCCGAACGCGCGCCGATCACCACGCGCACATCGCCCCGTCGGATGCGCCGCCACTCATCATAGCGTTCGCCCGGGGAAAGGCGCGAATGCAGCACCGCCGCGTCCTCGCCAAAGCGGGAGCGGAACCACATGACCATCTGCGGCGTGAGCGCAATTTCCGGCACGAGGACGATCGCCGTCCTGCCCAGCTGCGCCGCATGGCGCACGGCACGGATAAAGACCTCAGTCTTTCCGCTGCCGGTAACGCCATAGAGCAAAAAGCTGCCCTTTCCCGCCTCCACAGCAGGCAGAAGCATATCAAGGACCTCTCTCTGCTGCGCCGTCAGCTGCGGATCCTCTGCCGCAAGGCGCTCCATCGCGCCATAAGGGCTGCGCAGCGATTCGCGCTTTTCAAGCCGGACAAAGCCCATCTTCACAAGGCTGTTCAGCGCCGGCCGGTAATCGGCAACTGCGGCGCGCAGCCGCTCGCAGGACATCTCGCCGGCTTCGCTTTCAATCAGCATTTTCAGCACGGCAGCACGCTTGGGCGCACGTCCCTGACCGGCAAGCACCTGCGCACGTACGGCAGGATCGACCGTGATTACGGCGTATTCCTTTGTTTTTTCGCCGATACGCTCTCCGCGCATCTGTGCCGGATACATGAGCCGCAGCGCCTGTGCCAGCGTACAGAAGGACGTCGCGCGGATCTCTTTGGCCAGATCAAGCAGCGCCGGCAGCACCGCCGGATAATCCTCCAGCGTATCCGTGACGTCCCTGACGCGCTCCGGCGGCAGGCCGCAATCCTCCACCAGCTCCACGACGACGCCCTCGATCTTCTTCTGACGGCCGAAGGGCACATGCACGCGCATACCGGGGCACAGATCCATCCCCTTTGGCACGCGATAGGTGAACACGCGATCCACGTCTTCGTGCGCGATATCCACGATAACCTGACAAAACGCCATGCATGATTCCTCCAGCCGGTTTATTACCCTATATTATAGCGTGATCGCATGCACGTTTCAAGATTGCAAAACGCGGCGCGCCTGCCGGTCGTTTTTTCGCAATCCCCTATACGTCAAAAAAAGCCGGAGCATCTGCTCCGGCCTGATTCATATCATTGATATACTATATACTGATTTCCCGATATCAATACATACCAACGGTATTCTGCTCGTTGGTGAGCTGATAGGTCTTCTTGTACTCGACGCGATAGTAATCGTCGATCTGTCGGGCGGTCTCAGCGCGCTGGCTGTCATAGATGGCGTACGCGACATTCACGGCGATCAGCGTACCAAAGACGATCATAGCAGTCATGGCCATTCTCCTTTTCATTCTCTTGACGTCGGGAATTGTGTTTAGGCTGTCGAGGCGGCCTCAGTCGTTTCAACCGCCTCTTGTTGGTTTTATTATATCACCGCCGCTCAAAAAACGCACACAATTTCTGTCCGCCA
This sequence comes from Clostridia bacterium, assembly GCA_017545905.1. Classification (GTDB taxonomy): domain Bacteria; phylum Bacillota; class Clostridia; order Christensenellales; family Aristaeellaceae; genus Ventricola. The sequence goes on from JAFWXL010000113.1 coordinate 32,989, forward strand.
ATCGATTTCAGGAAGCAGAATCCGCTCCTGCAAAGCGAACGCAGCGAAGGCTTGTCAAGCCAAATTTTCCAACTAAAATTGAATCGAACGCTTTAGAAATGTTCATTTTTGCACCGTTTTCCTTCATTTTCTTCGGATTGACCAGAAAGAATTTTATCTGACCTTTCCTGACTTTTTCACTTTTCAAGAAATAGTATGCAAAGTATAAAGGAACACTTGTTCCCTTTTTTAATCTGTGCTATAATGTTCATGCAATCGGGATATCATCCATCAAAAGGAGGCCGTCATGCAGGAAGGACGCTTCGTACTCAAATCCCCTTTCAAGCCGCAGGGCGATCAGCCGCAGGCCATTGAGGCTCTGACAGCAGGCGTCTCCTCCGGCATGCCCTGTCAGGTGCTTCTGGGCGTTACCGGCTCGGGCAAGACATACACGATGGCCTCTGTCATCGAGCGTGTGCAGCGGCCCACGCTGGTCATTGCGCACAACAAAACGCTCGCCGCGCAGCTGTGCGCAGAGTTCCGCGAGTTCTTTCCCGACAGCGCAGTCGAATACTTCGTCTCCTATTATGATTACTACCAGCCGGAGGCCTACATCGCCTCCACAGATACCTATATCGAAAAGGACGCCTCGGTCAACGAGGAGATTGAGCGTCTTCGCCACAGCGCGACGGCGGCGCTGCGCGAGCGCAGAGACGTAATCGTCGTTGCCTCCGTCTCGTGCATCTATTCCATGGGCGATCCCAGCGAATATGAGGGGATGATGATCTCGCTGCGTCCCGGCATGACCATGGAGCGCGACGATCTGCTGCGCGCGCTCATCGGCATCCAGTATGACCGCAACGACATCGAGTTTGACCGCGGTACATTCCGCGTGCGCGGCGACGTGGTGGAGATATTCCCGGCAGGCAATGAAAAAAACGCCATCCGCGTGGAATTCTTCGGCGAGGAGATCGACAGGATTTCCGCCATCGATACCGTCAGCGGACATACGGTAATGAGCCTTGCGCATGTATCCATCTACCCCGCCACGCATTACGCCACCCCGCGCGAGGCGATCGACCGGGCGATTGAGGATATCGAACGCGATCTGGAGCTTCGCATCGCCGAGTTCAAAAAAGAGGGAAACCTCATCGAGGCGCAGCGCATCGCACAGCGAACCAATTACGATATCGAAATGCTGCGCGAGCTGGGCTACTGCACGGGTATCGAAAACTACTCCCGCTATTTTGACGGCCGTAAGCCCGGCGATGCGCCCTACACCCTGCTGGATTACTTCCCCGACGATTATCTCGTCTTCGTGGACGAAAGCCATGTGACGCTGCCGCAGGTGCGCGCAATGTACAACGGCGACCGCGCCCGCAAGGAGGCGCTGGTCTCCTACGGCTTCCGCCTGCCCAGCGCATTTGACAACAGACCGCTCAAGTTCCCGGAGTTTGAGTCGCGGATCGGACAGATCATCTGCGTGAGCGCAACGCCCGGCCCCTACGAAATGGAACGCACGCAGCAGGTTGTCGAGCAGATCATCCGCCCGACCGGTCTGCTCGATCCCATCATCGATGTGCGTCCGGCGACGGGACAGGTGGACGACCTCTACGCAGAGATCATCAGGGTCACGCAATCCGGCTTCCGCGTGCTGGTGACCACATTGACCAAGAAGATGGCAGAAAGCCTGACGGCATACCTCACAGAGATGAAGGTGCGTGTGCGCTATCTGCATTCCGACGTACAGACCATGGAGCGTCAGGAGATCATCCGCGACCTGCGTCTGGGCGAATTTGACGTGCTGGTGGGCATCAACCTGCTGCGCGAGGGTCTCGACCTGCCGGAGGTTGCGCTGGTCGCAATCCTGGATGCGGACAAGGAGGGCTTCCTGCGCAGCGAGGTAAGCATGATTCAGACCGTTGGCCGCGCAGCGCGAAATGCCGATGGCCGCGTGATCATGTATGCCGACCGGATGACCGAGAGCATGAACAAGACCATCTTTGAAACACAGCGCCGCCGCCAGCTGCAGCAGGCATTCAACGAGGCGCACGGCATCATCCCCAAGACCGTCATGAAATCCGTCCGCGATCTGCTTCAAATCGGCGGCGCACCAGAAGGCGTTCCTGCCAGAAAGAGCGCGGCACAGAAGCCGAAAAAGCAGCTCAGCGAGGACGAGCTGCATCTGCTCATCTGCTCCACCGAGGAAAAGATGCTGCAGGCCGCGGCAAACCTCGATTTCGAGCTGGCTGCCAAGCTTCGCGACAAGCTCTTTGAGCTGCAGGGCAAATCGCCCGCGGAGATCGCCGAAGAGGTCGTTGCCGTGCCGCAGCGAAAGCGCCGGCAGAGAAAGCCGGGAAAGTATTTAAAAGCATAAGGGAACGTTAGGGCTGCCGCCCTAAAACCTGCCTGAGGGACACTGTCCCTCAGACTCCCTTCTTCGCTTCGCGGCGGCTTAAGGCAATCAATTCTGGATTTTTCCCGCCGAGCACATGTGCGCGGCGATGAAGGGTCAAGGGATGAAATCCCTTGTCAGGGGTTTGGGGATGAAATCCCCATACGTTCTCATAAAGGAGCCACTATGCAGGAAAACATCGTCATCCGCGGCGCACGGGAAAACAATCTCAAAAATTTCGACCTGACGCTGCCGCGCAACAAGCTTATCGTATTTACAGGTCTGTCCGGCTGCGGCAAATCGTCGCTGGCCTTTGATACGCTCTATGCCGAGGGACAGCGCCGCTATGTCGAGTCCCTTTCCTCCTATGCCCGCCAGTTTCTGGGACAGATGGAGAAGCCGGACTGCGACAGCATCGACGGCCTTTCCCCCGCCATTTCCATCGATCAGAAGACCACCAGCAAAAACCCCCGCTCGACCGTGGGCACGGTCACGGAAATCCACGACTATCTGCGCCTGCTCTATGCGCGCGTGGGCGTGGCGCACTGTCCCAAGTGCGGCAGGGAAATCAGCCGTCAGAGCGTCGATCAGATGGTTGACCAGATGCTGGCGCTGCCCGAGCGCACGCGCGTGCAGCTGCTGGCGCCTGTGATCCGCGCCAAGAAGGGCGAACACGTCAAGGTACTGGAAGGCATTTCCAAGCAGGGCTTTGTCCGCGTGCGCGTGGACGGCGAAATCCACGACGTATCGGAAGTTCCGGCGCTGAGCAAGCAGAAAAAGCACACCATCGAGGTCGTCGTCGACCGCCTGATTCTGCGCGAAGACATCAAGGGCCGCCTGACGGATTCGCTGGAAACGGCGCTCTCTCTTTCCGGCGGCATCGTCATTGCTGACGTCGGACCGGGCGATCATGAACTGCTTTTCTCCCAGAATCTCGCCTGCCCGGACTGCGGCGTGTCCATGGAGGAACTGGCCCCGCGCTCATTCTCCTTTAACAGCCCGTTCGGCGCCTGCCCGACCTGCGCGGGTCTTGGCGTGCAGATGAAGATCGATCCCGATCTGATCATTCCGGACTGGACAAAATCCATCAACGAAAATCCCTTCAACGTCATGGGCTGGACCAGCAGCGAGCCGGGCACACAGTCGCACATGTTCTTCAGCGCGCTGAGTGAGAAATATGGCTTTTCGCTGGATACGCCGCTGTGCGACCTGCCCAGGGAAGCGCTGGATATCATCCTCTACGGCAGTAAGGGCGAGGCGCTCAAGATCGAATACACCCGGCCCAACGGCGACAGGCATACGTTTTCTGCACCGTTTGAGGGCGTGATCCCCACGACGGAGCGCCGCGCCGCCGAGACGACAAGCGATTCGGCAAAGGCTTACTACGAAGCGCTCATGTCCCAGACGCCCTGTCCGGACTGCGGCGGCAAGCGCCTGCGTCCGGAGATTCTGGCCGTTACGGTCGGCGGAAAATCGATTGCAGAAGTATCGGATCTGTCCGTCATCGAGGCGAAGAAGTTCTTCTCCGCGCTCAGCTTTGGCACGCAGAACAGCATGATCGCCGCGCCGATCCTCAAGGAGATCGATGCTCGCCTGCGCTTCCTGCGCGACGTGGGCCTGGGCTATCTGACGCTCTCCCGCGCGGCTGGCACCCTCTCCGGCGGCGAGGCGCAGCGCATCCGCCTGGCGACGCAGATCGGCTCTTCGCTGGTGGGCGTTCTGTATATTCTGGATGAGCCGAGCATCGGCCTGCACCAGCGCGACAACGCGCAGCTGATCCGCACGCTGCAGCACCTGCGCGATATCGGCAACACGCTGATCGTCGTGGAGCACGACGAAGATACCATGATGGCTGCCGACCAGATCGTGGACATCGGTCCCGGCGCGGGCGAACACGGCGGTCAGCTGATCGCGCAGGGCACTGCGCAGGAGATCATGGCCTGTGAACAGTCCATCACCGGCGCGTATCTGAGCGGCCGGCGCGGCATTCCCGTACCGGTAAGGCGCAAAGCGCCCGCCGGCTGGCTGCACGTGAAGGGCGCGCGCGAACACAACCTCAAGAATATTAACGTGGACATTCCGCTGGGCGTGATGACGGTGGTCACGGGCGTGTCCGGCAGCGGCAAAAGCTCGCTGGTGAATGAAATCGTCTACAAGACGCTGCAGCGCGATCTCAACCGTGCGCGCACGCGTCCCGGCGAAAGCGACGGCATTACAGGCCTTGAGCAGCTGGACAAGGTGATCGCCATCGACCAGAGCCCCATCGGCAGAACGCCGCGAAGCAATCCGGCGACCTATACAGGCCTGTTTGACATGATCCGAAAGGTATTCGCCGCCACACCCGAAGCCAAGGCACGCGGCTACAAGGAAAACCGCTTCTCCTTCAACGTGCGCGGCGGCCGGTGCGAAAGCTGCTCCGGCGACGGCATTCTGCGCATCGAAATGCACTTCCTGGCGGATATCTATGTGCCCTGCGAGGTCTGCAAGGGCAAGCGCTACAACCGCGAGACGCTGGAAGTGACCTACAAGGGCAAGTCCATCGCCGATGTGCTGGAGATGACCGTGGAAGAAGCGCTCAGCTTCTTCGAGGCTTATCCGCGAATCAGCCGCAAGCTGCAGACGCTGTACGATGTGGGTCTGGGCTACATCAGGCTCGGCCAGCCCTCCACCACCCTCTCCGGCGGCGAGGCGCAGCGCGTAAAGCTGGCCACGGAGCTCAGCCGCACATCGACCGGCAAGACGTTCTATGTCCTCGACGAGCCGACGACCGGCCTGCACATGGCCGACTGCGAGCGCCTGGTGGGCGTGCTGCGCAAGCTGGCCGAGGGCGGCAACAGCGTGCTGATCATCGAGCACAATCTGGACGTGATCAAGGCCTGCGATCATGTGATTGATCTGGGTCCGGAAGGCGGCGATGGCGGCGGCACGCTGGTGTGTCAGGGCACGCCGGAGGAGGTTGCCCGGTGCGAAAACAGCTACACGGGGCAGTACTTAAAGCCTGTACTGGAAAAGAGCCGGAAAGTTGAATACGTGGATTAATCAAAGAGCGACGGAGACGTCGCTCTTTTCTTTTGTGCGCTATTGTGATAAAATAATGGGAACGTTGGGGATTTCATCCCCAATCCCCTGACAAGGGACTTCGCCCCTTGACCCCATGTACGCTTCGCGCTTGCTTTAAGCAGACAAGCGCTGACAAGGAGGCACTATGATGACATATATTCCGGCAGGGAGTCGCTATGATACGATGGAGTACCGCCGCTGCGGCAAGAGCGGTCTGAAGCTGCCTGCGCTGTCGCTGGGCCTGTGGCACAACTTCGGCGATATCACGCCCTTTGGCGTGCAGCAGCAGCTCCTGCGGACCGCGTTTGATCATGGCATCACGCATTTTGATCTGGCCAACAACTACGGTCCGCCTTACGGCGAAGCCGAGCGCAATTTCGGCGAGCACATGCGCCGCGACTGGAATCCGCACCGCGACGAGCTGATCATCTCCACCAAGGCCGGCTACGACATGTGGAAGGGCCCGTACGGCGATTTCGGCAGCAGAAAATACCTGATTGCCAGTCTCGATCAGAGTCTGAAACGCATGAACGTGGACTATGTGGATATCTTCTATCATCACCGTCCTGATCCCGAAACGCCGATTGAGGAGACCATGGGCGCGCTGGATCACATCGTGCGCAGCGGCAAGGCGCTCTACGTCGGCATTTCCAACTACAATGCCGAGCAGACGGCGGTCGCCGTAAAGACGCTTCGCGCCATGGGCACGCCGATGCTCATCCACCAGCCGCGCTACAACATGCTCGACCGCTGGATCGAGAACGGCCTGACCGACGTCCTTCGCAGCGAGGGCGTGGGTTCGATCGTCTTCTCTCCCCTTGCAGGCGGCAGGCTCACAGGAAAATATCAGAACGGCATCCCTGCGGACAGCCGCGCAGGCCACGATCCCCGATACCTCAAGCCCGAGATGATCGACGACAAGCTGAACAAAACCACTGCCGCTCTCGGCGAAATTGCCCGCCAGCGCGGACAGACGCTCTCCCAGCTGGCCCTGCAGTGGACGCTGCGTGACAGCGTGGTCACCTCTACGCTGATCGGCGCAAGCAGGCCGCAGCAGATCATCGAGAATATCGGCTGCCTGAATGCGCCTGCGCTCACGGCAGAAGAGCTTGAGCGTATCGACGCAGCGCTTGAATTGAGCAAATAATCTTCATCATACGACATACATGGAGGAACCACCCATGATTTCTGAGCAGTACAAAGCCATGCTCTCCGGCAAATCCGTCATTCGCGAGCTGAGCGAATACGCCACCGCGCGCGGCAAAGAGATCGGCTATGAAAACGTATTCGACTACAGTCTGGGCAATCCCAGCGTTGCCGCGCCAAAGGCCTACAACGATGCGCTGGTGGATCTGATACAGCACGGCGATCCTATGCTCGTGCACGGCTACAGCCCGAGCCTGGGTATTCCCTCCGTGCGCGAGGCAATTGCCCAGTCTCTGAACCGCCGCTTTGGCATGGATTACAAGGGCGAGGACATCTTCATGACCAGCGGCGCTGCCGGCGCTCTGGCGCATGCCTTCCGTTTGGTGACTGCTCCGGGCGACGAGATTCTCACCTTCGCGCCGTTCTTTCCGGAATACAATCCGTATGTGAATCTGACCGGTGCAAAGCTGCGCGTCGTTCCGGCGAGCTTTGCCGATTTTCAGATCAATTTTGACGCGTTCGAAGAGATGCTCACCGAGAAGGTGCACGCCGTACTCGTCAACACGCCCAACAATCCTTCCGGCATCGCCTACACCGCCAGAACGCTGGAAACCCTCGCCTCCATCCTTACCGAAAAGGAAAAGCAATTCGGTCATGAAATCTGGCTGATCTCCGACGAACCCTACCGCGAAATCGTCTTCGGCAGCACAGAGATCCCCTACGTCTCCCGCTTCTATCCGCGCACGCTCTCGTGCTATTCCTTCTCCAAGTCTCTTTCTCTTCCGGGCGACCGCATCGGTTATGTCGCAATCAATCCCGCCAGCGGCGTGTCGAAGATGCTTGCCACGATGTGCGGCCAGATTTCCCGCGGCATTGGCCATAACTGTCCGACCGCGCTCATGCAGCTGGCCGTTGCCAAGTGCTGCGACATGACGGCAGATCTGTCCGTATACGAGACGAACATGAATCTGCTCTACGATGAGCTGACAAGCCTCGGCTTCGAGATCGTCCGCCCGGGCGGCACATTCTACATGTTCCCCAAGGCGCTGGAAACGGACTCTATAACCTTCAGCAAGAAGGCCATGGGACACGACCTGATCCTCGTTCCGGGCGACAGCTTCGGCGCGCCGGGCTATTTCCGCATCGCCTACTGCGTGGATACCGAAAAGGTGGAGCGCTCGCTGGAGGCTTTCCGCCGCTTTGTCAAAGCCGAGTACTGATCGCGCCCATTTTTGCACGGAATATCACACGGGAGTCTGCAGCATAGCAGGCTCCCGTCTTCTATTCTGTTATATGTCCTCGCGATCCAGCACAGCAAAGCCATTTTTCATCAGCAGACCGGCGCATATTCCCTGTCCAGGAATCCTTGTCCCGGTAAACGTGCCATCGTAAATCTGCTTCACGCCGCAACTGGGGCTTCTGGACTGCAGAATCGCCAGATCGATCTTTTCCCGCCTGGCGATTTCCAGCGCCTTCGCAGCGCCAAGGCGGTACTGACGATCCACGCTCACGCCCTCTTTGTTGATCACCTCGCCATGCACGATCTCGGCGGGCGGCCTGGGCGTGGGCAGTCCGCCCATCACCTCCGGACAGACGGGGATCACCTCATGCCCTGCCACAAATGCAAGCACGCGCTCATCCCGGTTATTGCCGCCGCTGTATTTGCAGTTTTCGCCCAGCAGGCAGGCGCTGACCATGATCTTCAAGCTGCACGCCTCCCCGTCAGAATTCGCTGACCAGCTTACCGCAGATGTGCTCCGGCACGAGCTTCATCAGCAGTGTTCGATGGGCCGAACCGTCAATTTCCTTGCGGATGTGTTCTTCATCCTGGATGAACTTGAGGCTGAGCTTTCTACAAATATCCACAATCATATCCATATCGTCGATGAGCTCCATGCGTCCGAAGATGATGACGCTCTTCACATTCAGCCACCACTGTCCTTCATTGCGATAGCCATGATCATAAACGCAGAAGGAAACCTTATCGTTCTTTTGAAGTGCCTCAAGGCGATGGCCAACCTTTCCGCAGTGGAAATAGACGCAGCCGTCGTCCTCGTTGTAATAGTGATTCATCGGCATGCCGTAGGGATAGCCGCCGTCGCCCTGCACGGACAAAACGCCGCGCGTTTCACTTTTCAGCACATGGACGCAGTCCTCCATGGAAAGCTGCTTATTCTTTCTGACCAGTTCTCTGAACATGTTTTCCTCCCTTTGTTTTCTTCCTTATTTCAGCCTCTCCATTGCCCAGCTCCTCGCCGCCTTGACCGCTGTGGGCAGCGGCAGCGCCTGCAGTTCATCGCGCGTGACCCACTGACCATCCGGCACATCCACCGTTTCATCTGCGACAAGCGCATGCACGTCCATCTCCCAGATGAGATGGGTGAACACATGCTTTGCATGGCCGATCTTCTCATCATACGCCGCACAGATGCCCATATTCTCCAGCGCCGCGCAGAGCTTTGCAGGATCGTTTTCCTCCAGCACATCCGGGAAGACAAACAGGCCGCCAAGCAGTTTTTCCTTTCGCTTGGTAATCAGCACGCGATCCCTGCACAAAACCAACAGAACGGCGCGGTTCTCCACGCGCTGCGCTTTCTTCTGGGGTTTATGCGGCAGCTGTGCAGCGATGCCCTTTGCAAAGCCCTGACAGGTTTCACGCACCGGACACAGCAGACAGGCAGGATTTCTGGGCGTACACATCGTCGCGCCCATCTCCATCATTGCATTGGCAAACGCGCCCGGACGATCATGCGGCACCAGCGCCTGCGTTTTCTCTGTCACCATCCTGCGCGCAGCCGGCGTGCCGACGGTATCCTCGATCGCATAGTAGCGGCAGATGACACGCTCCACATTGCCGTCGACTGCTGCCGCCGGAATGCCGAAGGCGATCGACGCAATCGCGCCGGATGTATAATCGCCGATGCCCGGCAGGCTGCGCAGCCGCTTCACATCCGCCGGAAGCTGTCCGCCGAATTCGCTGACAATCATCTTCGCCGCCTTCTGCAGCGAGCGGGCCCGGGAATAATAGCCCAGCCCCTCCCACTGCTTGAGCAGCTCTTCCTCGGGCGCAGCAGCCAGATCCTGCACCGTGGGATACTTTGCCAGAAAGCGATCATAATAGGAAACGACGGTCTCCGCGCGTGTCTGCTGCAGCATGATTTCGCTTACCCAGATGCGATAGGCGTCCTTTGTATGCCTCCATGGCAGGTCGCGGTGACCGCTGTCATACCACGCAAGCACGGCGCTCGTAAAATCCAATCCGTTCATAACGTCCTCCATAGGATGAATTGTACCACGAAAGCGACGTTTACGCCACCGCAACGGTCAATTTGAGAGAAATTAAGAGAAAACGGGCGCGAGCCGCCGATTTGACGTATTATTTCTGAAATATCCGGGTATTCTGAATTCAGGTGGAAATTTCTGGTACTTTTACATCTTGCCTGATTCCGATAAGTCAAGTATATTATATCTTGTTTTAGCACTCCTCTTCATCGAGTGCTAACAGGATACGCTACAGCATGTTGATAACCTTAAGGAGGTCAAATAAGATGAGCCTGAAACCCCTGTTTGACCGCGTCGTCATCAAGGACGCGGAAATGGAAGAAACCACCAAGGGCGGCCTGATCCTCGCCTCTACCGCGAAGGAAAAGCCGCAGTATGCGCACGTCGTGGCCGTTGGCCCGGGCGGCGTTGTGGACGGCAAGGAAATCGTCATGCAGGTGGAGGTCGGCCAGAAGGTCGTCTATTCCAAGTATGCCGGCACCGAGATCAAGATCGACGGCGAGGAGCTGAAGATCGTCCGTCAGAGCGACATTCTGGCGATCGTCGAGTAAGGGCTGCCGCCCTTAAACCCGCTTGAGGGACATTGTCCCTCAAACTCCCTTCTTTGCTTCGCGGCGGTTTTAAGCTGCAAGCAGATTGAAGACGAATTTATTGGAGGAAATGAATTATGGCTAAGCAGATCATCTTCGGCGAAGAGGCCCGCCGTTCTCTGGAGCGCGGCATCAACGCGCTTGCCGATACTGTCAAGATCACCCTGGGCCCGAAGGGCCGCAACGTCGTGCTCGACAAGAAGTATGGCGCGCCGCTGATTACCAACGACGGCGTCACCATTGCCAAGGAAATCGAGCTTGAGAACGCCTTTGAGAACATGGGCGCGCAGCTGGTGAAGGAAGTTGCCACCAAGACCAACGACGTCGCCGGCGACGGCACCACCACCGCCACCCTGCTGGCGCAGGCCATCATCCGCGAGGGCCTCAAGAACCTCGCAGCGGGCGCGAACCCGATGATCCTGCGCAGCGGCATTGAGGCTGCGACCAGCGCCGCCGTCGAGGGCCTCAAGGAAATGAGCGTTCCGGTTGCGGACAATCAGGCCATCGAAAACGTTGCTGCGAACTCCGCTGCGGACGCGACCATCGGCAAGCTCGTTGCCGAAGCGATGGAGAAGGTCGGCAAGGACGGCGTCATCACCGTCGAGGAGAGCAAGACCATGCAGACCAGCCTGTCTCTGGTTGAAGGCATGCAGTTCGACCGCGGCTATGTCTCCGCCTATATGGCTACCGATATGGACAAGATGGAGGCTGTGCTGGACAATCCGTACATCCTCATCACCGACAAGAAGATTTCCAACATCCAGGAGATCCTGCCGCTGCTGGAGCAGGTTGTGCAGGCCGGCCGCAAGATGCTCATCATCGCTGAGGACATCGAGGGCGAGGCCATGGCGACGCTGGTCGTCAACAAGCTGCGCGGCACCTTCACCTGTGTTGCCGTCAAGGCGCCGGGCTTCGGCGACCGCCGCAAGGCCATGCTGCAGGATATCGCGATCCTGACCGGCGGCCAGGTCGTTTCCGAGGAGCTGGGCTACGAGCTCAAGAGCGCGACCATCGACATGCTGGGCACCGCCCGTCAGGTCAAGGTCGACAAGGACAACATCGTGATCGTCGAAGGCGCCGGCAACCCGGCGGAGATCGCCGCCCGCGTTGCTTCCATCCGCAACCAGATCGGCGAGACCACCTCTGACTACGATCGCGAGAAGCTGCAGGAGCGCCTGGCCAAGCTGGCCGGCGGCGTTGCCGTCATCCAGGTCGGCGCTGCGACCGAGATCGAAATGAAGGAGCGCAAGCTGCGCATCGAGGACGCGCTGGCTGCGACCCGCGCCGCTGTGGAAGAGGGCATCGTCCCGGGCGGCGGCACTGCCCTGCTCTCCGTGCTGCCGAACGTGCAGGCCATCCTGCCCAAGTACA
>JAFWXL010000114.1 GCA_017545905.1 Clostridia bacterium
GCAGGGAGCGGAGTTCGGCTTCCAGGCGAAGGGAACCTTCTCCTCTTCTTCGGCAATGGCCATCACCGGGGACAGCGCAGACAGCGCGGCCATGCCGGCGCCGAGCTTCAGGGTGTTCCTGAGGAAGTCGCGGCGGGTAGTGTTTTCCATCATTGTCAATCTCCTCCATCAATTCGTGTCAGATATTTGGCGGGAAGGTGCTCATAAACACAAAAAAGACGCCTGATGAGCGCGCTCCTTGTGAAGATAATAACAAGTATTTGTGACTTTTTCTTGTCTTTTTAGGCTCTTTTGTATGGCATTTCATCAGTCTGTGTTATAATACAAACACACTATGCACAGGAGAAGGATATGGAGAAGATTCTGATTGCAGACGATAGTATCCAGATTACCAATATCATCAGTGAATTTGTGAAGCGGCAGGGCTTTGAGCCGGTGGTCGCCTACGACGGCAGGCAGGCGCTTGAGTTATTTCATAAGGATACATTTGCCATGGTTCTGCTGGACGTCATGATGCCGTATATGGACGGCTTCGCATTATGCCGGGAAATCCGGCGAACATCCAATGTGCCCATCATCATGATCACAGCGCGCGGCGAGGATTTTGAGCGCGTAATGGGACTGGATATCGGCGCTGACGATTATATCGTCAAGCCGTTTTCCGGCGAAGAGATGATGGCACGCATCCGGGCAATTCTGCGGAGAACAGAACGCACAGAGAAACATGGCGCAGCAGATGCGCCGCTGGTGTTTGATAATCTGTCCATCCATATGGCAGATGCACTGGTGACCATCGACGGACATCCCGTTTCGCTGACAAAAAAGGAGCTGGAAATTCTTTACACGCTCGCCGAAAGCAGCGGCAAGCTCTTCTCTCGCGAAGTGCTGCTGAGCCTTTTATGGGGTTACGATTACTACGGCGACAGCCGCACGGTGGACAGCCATGTCAAGCGCCTTCGCGTAAAGCTGGACGCTCATGAACATCCGAACTGGCAGATCAAAACCATTTGGGGCATGGGTTATAAATTTGAGGTTGCAGAGAATGACAAATAAGATTGCGCGAAGGCTGACGCGGTATTTTGTTCTGGCGCTGTTGTTGTTTGCGATGGTTGTGGGCATATTGTTTTCTCTGATGTTCGCCCGGCATACGGCCGATGTTACCCGGCGCGATCTTCTTGCTCATGCAGATTCTATAGCGCAGACCTTTGCACATTTTACGCAGGAATGCGAGGAGGGCGAGTGCAGGGGCGGCGGATTCAAGGCTTATATGCGCTATATCGGAGACGCCGCGATGAGCGATTTATATCTGCTTGATGCGCGAGGAGAAAACGTGACGCTGGGCGATATGCAGCCGCCTGAAAAGCAGCCGACGCAGCAGGCTCTGGCGCTGGCAGAGCGCGTGTTTGAATCAGGCGAAACGGCTGACAGCGGTTTTTCGCTCAATCCCTTTCATACGGGCGAGATGATGGTGTGTGCGCCTGTGCCAGACGAGCAGGGCGGTGTAAAGTATGCGCTGGTGATGTGCATGCCAGTGGACAGCGTCGCTCATACGCTGCAGGACGCCTTTTATATGCTTACAGCCTGCCTGGGTATCTCCATGGCGATTGCAATCGGCGCATCGGGCGTTCTCTCCCGCCGCTTTGTGAATCCGCTGCACAGAATGCTGCACGCAGCGACCCAGATGGCCCAGGGAGATTACAGTGTGAAAACGCATTTAGCGCAGAATGATGAAATCGGCGTGCTGGCTGCACAGATTGACGTTCTGGCAGACAGACTGGATGAGGCGCAGCGGGAACGCAACCGATTTGATCAGCTGCGGCAGGATTTCCTGACCGATATCTCCCATGAACTGCGTACGCCCATTTCCGTACTAATAGGCTCCATTGAGTTGCTCAAGGAAGAGATGATCAAAGACCCGGAGCAAAGACGGCAATACTTCGAGCAGCTTTATACAGACGCCAATCATCTGCAGCGGCTGGTGGGTGATCTGCTGGAACTGGGTCGCCTGCAGAATACACAGTTCAATATCGAAATGGACACGATCAACCTCATCGATGTGCTTGCAGACAGCGTCCGCTTCATGCGGCAAAAGGCGGCTGAAAAGCGCGTGAACATCTGTCAGGAGACGGCGACGCCGTTTGCCGTTCTTGGCGATTACGGCAGGCTGCGCCAGATGATGATTATCCTGATGGACAACGCGATCAAATTTTCGCCGGAGGGCGCGGAGGTGTGCATGGAGATCAGAAGGAAAGAAAATGTCTGTGAGGTCAGCGTGGTCGATCATGGATGCGGCATCGCCAAAGAGGAACTGGAGCATGTCTTTGATCGTTATTTCCACAACCGATCCAGGAAAAACAGAGGCGGCACCGGCCTCGGCCTGCCGATCGCCAGAGAAATTGCCATACGCCATGGCGTTGCAATCTCCTGCAGCAGCAAGGTGAACGAAGGAACGCGCTTTACGCTTGTGTTTACCGAGCATCCTATGGAAGAAGCATAAGACAGGCAGCATGAGCGTAAGTTTTAAGATACTTGATGCAAATATTTTTGCACAATTTCCCATACGTTAAAAAACGCCAGGGCTTTCAATGAAAACCCTGGCGCTTATCGTTTATATGAGTAACCGCTCAAACCCTTTGCTGCAAAAGCAACCTGCCGCTTACTTGCCCGGGGTCAGCAGATAGCGCACCTCGAAGCCCTTGGCGAGGTTGCCGGAGAGCTTAAGCTGGCCGGAGAGGAAGAGCTTGTCCGTGGTCACGAAGCCGCGGGCCATATCGAGCAGATTGTCGAAGCTGCACTCGATGAAAGCTTCGGCATTTCCGCGCGGCTCGGGGATGACGGAAAGTTCGCCGTTCTGGTATTCAACGTAGAAGAAGCCGGAGCCGCGGCCCACGATCTCGATCTGGATGACGCGGTGATAGCCTGCGTGGAACTTGTCCGGATAGCGGTACTTGTTCTGCTTGGCATTCTCGAGGTAGCAGTGCTTGAGCTGGTCGAATGCATCCTGGAAGGAGATGTACTCGCCTGCGCCGGTGCTGCCGCAGATGTCGGAATACATGGACTGATACGCCTGCGCGCTCTTGTCCCAGGAGAAGTTCTTTTCCATGCAGCGCTTCTGCAGCTTGTCAAACATTTCCTCGTTGGAGAAGTAGAGCTTGACCGCTTCCTGAATGGTGAGCAGGAGATCCTTCGCCTGATAATCGGAGAACGCGAAGCCGTCGCCGATGCCGTCGAAGTCCTTGTAGGCGCGCACGGAGTCCTTCAGGCCGCCGGTCTCGTGGACGATCGGCACCGTGCCGTAGCGCATGGCCATCATCTGGGACAGGCCGCACGGCTCAAAGCGGGAGGGCATCAGGTACATATCCGCGCCGGCAAAGATCTTGCTGGCCATCGGCTCGTTGTAATCGCTGGAGAAACCGAGCTGGCCCGGCCAGTTCTGCTTGGCCCAGTTGAAGTAGTCGATGTACTTCTGCTCGCCCTGACCGAATACGATCAGCTGCACGCCCATTTCCATCAGCTGCGGCAGGATCTGCTTGATCAGCTCGATGCCCTTCTGCTCGTTCAGGCGGGCGACGCTGGTGAGCAGCGGCCATTCCGGCTCCTCGTTCAGGCCGAAGATGCGCTGAATCTCGCGCTTGCACAGCGTCTTGCCGTAGCGGTCGCGGGAGTCGAATTTATAGGGGATCAGCGGATCGATGGACGGATCGTAGTGCTTGACGTCGATGCCGTTGAGGATGCCGTAGAGCTTGTGGTTGACCATATCGACAACGCCCTGCAGGCCCATGCCGAAGGTCGGGTAATGCAGCTCGCGCGCGTAGGTCGGCGACACGGTGGAGACCGCGTCGGCCATGAGCATGGCGCCCTTCATGAGGTTGATGTCCTTGCGGCCCTCAAACTCATAGCCCAGACCGCCGTCGTACCAGCCCCACGGCAGGCCGAAGGTGCCGGTGAGCTCCTCGGAGCCGAACTGGCCCTGATAGGCGATATTGTGGATGGTATAGACGCTCTTGATCGGCTTGAGCTCGTCGCGCAGGACGGCGTCGTTCTTGAGATAGATGATGGAGAGCGCGGTCTCCCAGTCATTGCAGTGCAGGATGTCCGGCACAAAGGTCAGCTGGCCGATGAGATCGACCACCGCGCGGGAGAAGAACGCAAAGCGCAGAGAATCATCGCCGTAGCCGTACAGGCGCGGACGATGGAAAAAATGCTCATGCTCGATGAACCAGACGGTTACGCCGTGAAGCTGGCCGCGGCACAGGCCGTATTCGATGGTGCGCTCGCCGAGCTGGCAGGAGCACTTCTTGACGAAGGTGATCTCGCCCTCGAAGCGGTCGCGCGTCATCTTGTAATACGGGACGATGATCTCGATGTTGTCGCCGGCCTGCTTGAGCGCCGGCGGCAGGGAGAAGGCAACGTCCGCCAGACCGCCGGACTTACTGAAAGGCGCACATTCGCTGGTGACAAACAGAATGTTCATGGGGAAGGTCTCCTTTCGTTAAGGGGATATATACAAAAGTCGAAACTTAATACCGCATGATGAGAAATGCACGTCAAACAGAACTTCTCTTTGGCAGAAGTTCCTATTCATATTTTATAGATAAAGACGCAGAAAGTCAACGATTTTGAACAAAAAGAACAGGGCAATTGTGAAGAAATTTGTAAGCAGAGTGCATAGATAATCAGAGAAATGAAAAAGCGGCCCGAAAGCCGCCTTGATCAGTTAAAGATATCCGCCGTCCACGCCCAGCGTCTGCCCTGTGATAAACGACGCGTCGTCAGAGAGGAGGAATGCGACCGCTTTTGCAACATCCGCGCCCGTGCCGAGCCTGCCCAGCGGGGTTTCCTCGGCGAGGATCTGCTTGGTCTCCTCGCTGTGCTCGTCCATCATTTTGGTATCGATCACGCCGGGGGCGATGCAGTTGACCCGCACGCCGCTGGGGCCCAGTTCTCTTGAGAGCGCCTGCGTCAGACCGATGATCGCGGCCTTGCTCGCAGAATACGCTGCCTCGCAGGAGGCGCCGCTGCGCCCCCACATGCTCGAAATCGTGACGATTGCGCCGTTCCTGCGCGAGACCATGCCGGGCGCAAGCGCGCGGATGAGATAGAATGAGCCGGAGACATTGACGTCCATCACGCGGCGCCACTGCTCGTCGGTCATGTCGGTGAGCAGACCCGTGTGCGATACGCCGGCGCACAGCACCAGCGCATCCACGCGGTGATACAGACGCAGGATCTCATCACACATCGCCTGCACAGCGCAGCTGTCGCTCAGATTGCAGCAAAAGGCGTGTGCGTCCATGCCTTTTTGGCAGAGCTCATCGGCGAGCTGCCGGGCTGCGGCGAGATTGCGGTTGGCGTGCGCGAGGACGGTATAGCCCTTTGCGGCCAGCTCGCGCGCGCAGGCAGAGCCGATGCCGCCGGAAGCGCCCGTGACGAGCGCGATTTTCTTTTTCATGCTGCTCCTTGGCCTTGACGGCATTGCCGCCAGAGGATATGATAGACTTATTCCTTATTATATCGCATAACCGGGAGGTTGACCATATGGGACTGCAGATTTATGCCGGCAAGGGCTTTGACACGCAGAAGGCCGAGCGCTTTTTCAAGGAGCGCAGGATTTCCTATCAGCGGGTGGACGTGCTCAAATACGGCATCGGCAGGCGCGAGCTGGAAAGCGTTGCGGCGGCTGTCGGGCTGGATCATCTTGCGGATAAGGACTCGAAGGCATTTCGAGAGAGCGTGATCGCCTATACGCAGAGCAGGGATACCATCCTGAATGGACTCATGGAAAAACCGCAGCTGCTCAGGCTGCCTATCGTCAGAAACGGCAGGCTCGCTACCGCGGGCTATTGCCCGGATGTATGGGAGAAATGGATCACGGAAAAGAAAATCTGAACAAAACTTGACACGATAATGCGCAAAAAATGAAGGAAACACGCCGCTTATGCGTATACATTGTGTACGCAGGTCCACACTTACCACAGGATATTGTGGATAAACGTTCAGCATCCGGCAGGAGGCCTGTGGATAAACTGCAAAATGTGCAGAAATACAATCGCCGAAAAAGCCTTGAAAACAAGGCTTTTTTTTGTTATGATAGGGGAGCTCTCAAAAGAGTTATCCACAAGTTATCCACTTTTCTCCACATACTGTGGAAACGGGTGTGGATATCCACAATTTATCCACAGGGATATGTGCACTGCATGTGCACAATCATTTTTACCACAATATGCAGTACCCTGCAGGTACGATGAAATACAAGATACGGAGGAACCGTCATGGATCATGTCGAGATTTGGGAGAAGGCGAAGGCCCTTCTGCGCGAGGAACTGGCCAATGTCTCCTATACCACGTGGATCGATCAGCCGCTCAAGCCGGTATATGTGGTCGACGATAAGCTGGCGCTGGAGGTCATCAGCGAGTTCACCGAGAAGACCATCCGCTCGCGCTATCTGTCCATGATCACCGAGGCGGTTTCTCAGGCCGCCGGACGCGAGATGAGCATCGAGCTGATGAGCGTCAAGGAACGCATCGCCTGGCAGGAGAGCCAGAAGAAGGAGGAAAGCCGTCCGCTGCAGGGCGTCAATACCTTCAATCCCAAGTCCACATTCGATACGTTCGTCGTCGGCTCGTCCAACCGCTTCGCCCATGCGGCGTCTCTGGCGGTTGCCGAAGCGCCGGGCATGGCGTATAATCCGCTGTTCCTCTACGGCGGCGTGGGTCTGGGAAAGACGCACCTGATGCATGCCATCGGTCATTTCATTCAGGATCACTTTCCGAATATGCGCATGCTCTATCTGCCCAGCGAGATGTTCACCAATGAGCTGGTCTCTGCCATCAAGAATAACAAGAACGTCGAATTCCGCCAGCGCTTCCGCAATGTGGACGTGCTGATGCTCGACGATATCCAGTTCATCGCCGGCCGCGATTCCACCCAGGAGGAATTCTTCCACACGTTCAATGCCCTGCATTCCGCCGGCAAGCAGATCATCATCTCCTCTGATAAGCCGCCGCGAGAAATCGCCCGCCTGGAGGAGCGCCTGCGCTCCCGCTTTGAGTGGGGTCTGATTGCCGATATCCAGAAGCCGGACTTCGATACCCGTATCGCCATCCTGCGCAAGAAGGCCGAAAACGAGGGCATCGAGATCAGCGACGAGATGCTTGAGCTGATTGCCGGGCGCGTGGAGAGCAACATCCGCGAGCTGGAGGGTTCGCTTATCCGCGTGAATGCCTATGCCAAGCTCAACCGCTGCGCGATCGACGCGGAGGTCATCTCCCATGCGCTGCATGATATCGCCGTCGTGCGCGATCCCAAGCGCATCACGCCGGATCTGATTATTGACTGCGTGGCTGATTATTACGGCCTGTCCGGCACGCTGCTGCGCGGCAATTCCCGCAAAAAGGAAATCGCGCAGGCACGCCATGTGGCTGTGTATCTTACCCGCGAAATGACGGGGCTTTCGCTGCCGCGCATCGGCGATGCATTTGGCCGCGACCACTCCACCATCATCAATTCCTGCGACAAGGTGAGCAAGATGCTCGATGAGGGCGGCGAGATGAAGGCGGCGATCGCCGATCTCAAGAAGATCATCACCGAGAAATGATTTCAGCATATGCATGCAGCCTCCTGCCTTTGGGCAGGAGGCTGCTTTCTGTATTTCAATCATGATTCAGCTGCGGATCTGGAGGCGGTAATCCTTGGGGGTTTTGCCGATGATGCGCTTGAACGTCCGGGTGAAGTAATTGACGTCCGGAATGCCGCAGTAGTGCGCAATGGACTGAATCTGCATATCCGTGGCATTGAGCAGGAAAATGGCATAGTCAATGCGCATGCGGGTAACATACTCGGTGATGGTGGAGCCGGTTTCCCGCTTGAACAGCGCGCTGAGATAGCTGGCATTGACATTGAGCGCCTGAGCATGCGCCTTCAGGGAGAGATCGGCTGACAGATCGGATTCGCTGCGCAGAATGACATGCTGAACGAGCTTGGAATACTGCGCTATCGAATGATTTTTGACCAGCAGGCAGTACTTGTGCACCATGGTGGAGAATACCTGCCGGCATTCGTCGAGAGAGAGGGACTGCTCCAGCCGCTTGGCCATCTGCGAGGAAAGCTGGTGAATGTGATAGGGATGCACGCCGCCTTCCTCCACAGCCTTGCGCAGCAGCGTATTGAGCACCACGCCGTAGTTTTTGAGGTTGCGCAGCGAGTCTGCCGTGCGGCTCTCCAGCGTGTTTTCGTTCATCTGCCGGATGATCATCTGCGCACGGTGCGTGCGTCCCTGCGAGACGAGATGCAGCAGCTGGCGCTCCGCCTCATAGCGGTCTTCCATCAGCTTGAACTGGGCCGCCTCGGAAATCAGCTGCGGGGTCTGCCCCTCATAGGAGGGCTGATCCAGCAGCATGGACTCGGCATGCACGCGTGTGAGCTCAAAGGCGTCGGCGCTGCCCCAGATGCACTCGCCCAGCGTGGTCAGCATGGTGATGAGAATCTCCTCGCTGGGGACGTGGGGCAGGTTTTCATAGGTGAGGCGCAGCGAATGCAGCAGCTTGGGCGACAGACCGCTCTTTTCGATGATCATCAAGATTTCCTGATCGGTCACCTCGCGGCACAGATAGGGCCCCGTCAGCAGAATTTCATCGCTTTGAGGAAGGCGGAGATAGCTGTAGCTGAAGGCGAATATCTCCTCGACCAGATAGATGACATTATCCTTCGTCTGGGAAAAGAGCGCTCTGGCGCGGTTTTCATAGCCGGTGATCTCGCACAGCCCCAGATCGATAGAAGGCGGCTCGCTGCAGGGAAAGCGATGCACGTGGATATGCAGATTATGCATCAGCCTTGAGAAGAAGGCGTATTCTGCTTCCATGATCATATGCATCCCTCCTGATCGACTTATTTTTATCTATTATCGTATAATTTTTGTGTAAATTCAAGGGATGATAAAAATTATGCGAATACAGACAAAAATCATTCTTATTCGTGCCATTCCATATTCGCTACAATATAAACGATGTAATCAGAATTGAAATTCTGGACAGACTAAACGCGATGACAGGAAAGGATTGAATGCACCATGTCACAGAAAAAGCAGGTTCGTCCCTTCGGTTTCAGGGACAAGCTCGGTTACCTCATGGGTGACTTCGGCAACGACTTTACCTTCATTCTCTCCACGATGATCCTCATGAAGTTCTATACGGACGTCATGGGCGTCTCTGCCGGCGTCGTCGGTACG
Organism: Clostridia bacterium; assembly: GCA_017545905.1. Taxonomy (GTDB): domain Bacteria; phylum Bacillota; class Clostridia; order Christensenellales; family Aristaeellaceae; genus Ventricola. The sequence continues at coordinate 9,228 of JAFWXL010000114.1, forward strand.
ATCATGATGATTGCGCGCTTCGTGGATGCCTTTACCGATGTGACTATGGGCCGCATCTGTGACCGCAGCCGTGTGATTGCGGGCGTGGGCAAGTTCAAGCCGTGGATCCGCCGTATGTGCGGTCCGGTTGCTGTTGCTTCCTTCCTCATGTACCAGAGCGGCCTGGCCGGCCTGCCGTATGCGGCAAAGGTGGCGTATCTGTTCGTTACCTATATTCTCTGGGGTTCCGTCTTTTATACTTCCATCAATATTCCGTATGGCTCCATGGCGTCCGCGATCTCTGCGGAGCCGGGCGACCGCCAGAGCCTGTCCACGTTCCGCACGATGGGCGGCATGTTTGCCGGTATGATCATCGGCGTGCTGCTGCCGATTCTGGCTTACCAGAAGGTGGACGGCGTGGAAACCCTGATCGGCTCCCGTGTGACCCTCGCGGCCGGCATCTTCTCCGTGCTGGCGATTCTGGCGTATCTGGCCTGCTACTATCTGACGACCGAGCGCGTCGTGCCGGAGGAATCGGTCAAGCCGGTGAAGCAGCAGTCCGTGATTGAGATGTTCAAGAGCGCTCTGCGCAACCGCGCGCTGATCTCCATCATCGTGGCGTCCATCGTGATGCTGCTGGCACAGCTGACCATGCAGAATATGGCCGGTTATGTCTATCCGGATTACTACAACAATGCGACTGCGCAGTCCCTGTCCACCCTGATGATGATGGGCGGCATGATCATCGCCGCCGTTGTCGCCAAGCCTCTGGCCGAGAAGTTCGGCAAGGCGGAGGTCTCCGTCGTCTCCAATGCGTTTGCGTGCGTGGTCTGCGTGATCACCTATTTCATCAAGCCGGCCAATGTCTGGGCGTTTGTTGGTCTGCAGGCGCTCAACTGGCTGGGCCTGGGCGTGTTCTCCATGGTCTCCTGGGCGCTGATCACAGACGTCATCGACTACTCCGAGATCAAGAACGGCGTGCGCGAGGACGGCTCTGTGTACGCGCTGTATTCCTTCGCGCGCAAGATGGGTCAGGCAGTTTCTGCGGGCCTGACCGGCTGGCTGCTCTCCCTGATCGGCTATGTCGCCGGCGCCACGGCCGGCCAGACGCCGGAGGTGCTCGACGGCATTTTCACCATCTCCACGCTCGTGCCGGGTCTGGGCTTCGGCCTGCTGGCCGCCGTGCTGTGGCTGTGGTATCCGCTGCACAAGAAGCAGGTGGATGAGAACGTCGCTATCCTCAAGGCGAAGCGCGCGGGCAAGTAATTGACCTGAAGCGGCAGCCAGAGGGATTGCCTGCCGCAGTGTCGAATGAATTTGGATGATGATTCCGACATGAAGAAAGGATGTAACACCATGAGACAGATTGTCAGCCTCAATCACAAGTGGGCCTTTGTCATGGCGCCGCAGGGCGTGCCCACGGCGATGCCGGCTCCGGCGTATTTTGTGAATGTGCCCCATACATGGAATGCCATCGACGGCCAGGACGGCGGCGGCGATTACTACCGCGGCACCTGCGCGTATATCAAGAATCTCTCCTTTGAGGATCTGCCGGAGGGCGAGAAGCTCTTCATCGAGATTCAGGGCGCGAACTCTTCTGCCGATCTCTATGTCGGCGGCAAGCACGCTGCCCATCACGACGGCGGCTACTCCACCTGGCGTGCGGATGTGACGGAAATGATCAACCGCACCGGCGATACCCTGATCGTGGTCATGGTGGACAACAGCGCCAACGACAAGGTCTATCCGCAGATGGCGGACTTCACCTTCTACGGCGGCCTCTACCGCGACGTGAACCTCATCGGCGTGCCGGCCTCCCACTTCGATCTGGAGTATTACGGCGGCCCGGGCATCGCGGTCACCCCGATCGTGGACGGCAAGAATGCCCATGTGAAGACCGAGGTCTTTGTCAAGGACGCCAAGGAAGGCCAGACCCTGCGCTTTGCGCTCAGGATGCCGTGCGGCTGCACCGTCGCTGAATGTGAAGTGCCGGCGACCCAGACCGCCTGTGACGCCGTGATCGAGGACGTGCACCTGTGGCATGGCCGCAAGGATCCGTACCTGTATACCGCTGTCGTCGAGCTCGTCGAGGACGGCAAGGTGCTCGATACCGTGTCCACCCGCTTCGGCTGCCGCACCTTCGCGATCGACAGTGAAAACGGCTTCATCCTCAACGGCGAGGAGTATCCGCTGCGCGGCGTTTCCCGCCATCAGGACCGCTGGGGCGTGGGCAACGCGCTCACTCACGAGCATCACAAGGAGGATATGGAGCTGATCTACGAGGTCGGCGCGACCACCATCCGCCTTGCGCACTATCAGCATGACCAGTACTTCTACGACCTGTGCGATGAGTACGGCATGGTCGTCTGGGCCGAGATTCCGTATATCTCCCAGCATATGCCGGGCGGCCGCGAGAACACCATTTCCCAGATGAAGGAACTGATCACCCAGAATTACAACCATCCGTCCGTCGTCGTCTGGGGCCTCTCCAATGAGATCACCATGAAGGGCGAAAGCGATCCGGACCTGATCGACAACCACAAGGTGCTCAACGATCTGTGCCATGAGATGGACAAGACCCGCCTGACCACCATGGCGATCGTGTCCATGTGCCCGATGAACGCCGAGTATATTCAGATTCCGGATACCGTGTCCTGGAACCACTACTTCGGCTGGTATGGCGGCGACACGAGCATGAACGGCCCGTGGTTTGACAAGTTCCACGCGATGTATCCGGATCTGCCGGTCGGCTGCTCCGAGTATGGCTGTGAGGCGCTGAACTGGCATACCTCCAAGCCGACCCAGGGCGACTACACCGAGGAGTATCAGGCGTACTACCATGAGGAGCTGATCAAGCAGTTCTTCACCCGCAAGTACCTCTGGGCGACCCACGTGTGGAATATGTTCGACTTCGGCGCGGACAACCGCGCTGAAGGCGGAGAAAACGGCCAGAACCACAAGGGTCTGGTGACGTTCGACCGCAAGTACAAGAAGGACTCCTTCTATGCCTACAAGGCATGGCTGAGCGACGATCCGTTCGTCCATCTGTGCGCCAAGCGCTATGTGGATCGTGTGGAGGATGTGACCAAGGTCACCGTCTATTCCAACCAGCCGGAGGTTGAGCTCTTTGCCAACGGCAAGAGCCTGGGCAAGAAGACTGCCGAAGATCACTTCTTCTACTTCGACGTGCCCAACGCCGGCAGGACGAAGCTGGTCGCCGTCGCGGGCGATCTCAAGGATGAGAGCGAGATCCGCAAGGTTGAGGTCTTCAATGACGCGTACCGCCTGCGCGAGAAGGGCGCGATCCTCAACTGGTTCGACATCACTGAGATCGACGGCTACTTCTCCCTGAACGACAAGCTCTCCGACATCATGGCCAATCCGCAGGGCCAGCAGCTCTTCGCGGGCATGATGAAGAAGATGATGGCTTCCGGCGGCGAGAATTCCATGATGGGCGCCGGCTTTGAGATCACCCCGCAGCTGATGCAGATGATGGGCGGCTTCACCGTTGTTCGTCTGATGGGCCTGATGGGCGCTGCGAATGTGAAGGTGACCAAGGAGCAGCTCCTGGGCCTGAACGCGATGCTCAACAAGATCAAGAAGTAACGGCGATACATATGAAACCCCTCTCCTGACGGAGAGGGGTTTTTGATGTGCAGTAGGGATATTTAGCTGACTAAGAAATCAAAATCTCGCTTGCGAAAAACAATTGGTCCAAGAACAGAAGATCACTTATACAGCTCCGGTTTCGGAGCGCAAAAGCACAGCTGCGACTTCGTCGCACGCGTGCGTCAAGAACGAATCTTAGATGCTCTAACGCACGTATACCTCCCCGGCGTTTCAGAAAGGGGTATGGGAGTCC